>JAEYYV010000217.1 GCA_023428295.1 Pseudomonadota bacterium | reverse complement strand
GCGTAAAGGCGATCCTGAATATTGGTCCCGACGCCCATTTTGTCGGTGCTGCCGATCAGGACGGACACGCGACCGGCGCGGCAATCCTTGAACAGGCGAGCTTTTGCTTCATCGGAGGCGTAGTCATGGATGTACTTGATGCGATCCGATGGGACGCCGTTGGCAACGGCCGCGTCGCGGATGGCGTCGTACATGTTGAAGCTGCCGTCCGCCTTCGGGGTGCCGAGGTCGCAGAAGACGGCCTGCATGGCGCCTTTGTTGGGTGACATGCGTGCGCCGCCCCAGATGGGGAACTCGCGATCCTTGGTCTCGTGGTAGATGCGGGCAACCTCCCGGCCGATGGCTCCGGCCTTGCCCCCCTCGGGATCGGCGGGGAAGCCCAGGAGGCGCATGTCGGCGGCAGCTTTGCGGCCGTCGCTGGTGACCTTCAGCATGTTGTCCTCGGTGGGGAGGACGTTGCCGCCTTTGATCTTCTCGATGCGTTCCTTGATGCTGTCGATGTAGGCCTTCTGCATCAAGGAGGCGGGGATGGAGACGACGCGGGGTTTGCCGCCCAGGAGGTCGGGGACGGGCAGGGCGAGCATGTCGGCGGTCTGGACGTCGGTGAACTGACGGAAGTGGGTCTGGAGTTCGGGGACGTTGACGTATTTGGCAAAGCGCGTGTTCATGCGGAAGCTGGCGCCGTCGGGGGCGAGTTCGATGCTCGTGACGTCCTGGCCGAAGTTGGCGGCCCAGGCGTCGAAGTGAGCGATGCCGCGGGCAACGAGGCCGGGCTTGTCGAAGTATTTCTGCATGACGAACATTTCCGCGACGCGGTTGGCGATCGGGGTGCCGGTCATGCCGACGAGGCTGCGGCCTGGATTGCGTTTTTCGAGAATCTCCTTCTTCAGGAACAAATCCTCAGCCCGTTGGCTGGCGGGGGCTGAAACGCCCGCACGCGAGGTCTGGAATGATAGGTTTTTATAGAGGTGGCAATTGGAAACAAGAATGCCGGCCGCAAAGTAGTTGTGATTCTCATCTACTTCGAGGTCGTAAACTGTCGAACAATCTCCGCGCTGCGGTTGACGTCCTCCATCACTTCCTGGTTCGTAAACCTCAACACGGACCACCCGAGAGCATTCAACACCGCGGTCTTGCGTTTGTCCAAAAAGCGCCACCGGCGAAGACGGTGTGTCAAGCCATCCACTTCGATAGCCAGCATGCGATCCGGATCCGCTATGTCCACCTTGTAGCAGTGTGGCAGCGATTCGAACTGGTCCTTGACCGGCGCCGTCCGTATGGCGTGCTCCATTGGCAGGCCCAGAACGCCTGCCAGCAATTTCTGTGGCTCGGTCAGCTGGCCGTTCCCACCACGAGCCAAAAAGGTTCTGCCTTTCATGGCAGCCGACATCTTGGCGCGAATAGCAGGGTCCTTGTTCGGATTGTTCTCCCTCATGCGGGCCGATGCGCCGGGATGCTTCCGTCCCTTCCAATATTTGCCGCGTGTAGGTCCGATGGTCTCCTCGAAACGCTCCGCGCGACCTGGAAGACGATTGCGGTAGATGGCCGCGCATGGATTCGAACAAAACCGCCGTTTCGCGTTGTTCGCCTCTCCTGACGACACGAACTGGAACTCTGTTCCGCAGATCTCGCAGGTCTTTACAGCCATCTTGCGC
The DNA here is from genome assembly GCA_023428295.1 of Pseudomonadota bacterium. Lineage (GTDB taxonomy): Bacteria > Myxococcota_A > Polyangia > Haliangiales > Haliangiaceae > JABFXX01. The sequence continues at coordinate 28,842 of JAEYYV010000217.1, read as the reverse complement.
GGCTGTGCCTTCCGCCATGCGTACCTGCATTCCGGTGAACAGTAGCGCCGCAGATCCCAGCGCCGCTTCGCATGGAAGGCCTTGCCACAGTGTGGGCAAACCCGCTCCGTTTGGTCCAGCCGAGCAAGAATTTCTGCTTCCTGACATTCCTTCGAGCAAAAGTGCTGCGGTGTCTCCGCGCTCGGAACGAATACCTTCTGGCAGTGAATACAGTGGCGTTCCCGGATCGAGGTCACGAGCGGCGACGTATCCGGTGCCGGTTGCGATCTTGTGTTTGTCGGTGCAGATGAATTCGCCGCGCTCATGGATGACCTTCACCATTGGCGTTTTGCGCTCACGCGGCAGCCAGCGGATGATGGGCTTCCACTCCAGCGAACCAGTCGCGCGGTCCATAGATAGGACATTGACCTTCAGGCGAGATTCTACCACGAAGCCAATTGGGAGCCAACCACGATCTGTTAGAATAGGCGTCTCATAAGGGAAGCACTCATCAACAAATAGGCGGTCAATGCCCGTTTTCTCGAACGTGATTCCGTCGTCTTTGATGTCTTCGTTGATAAGCCCTTTAAGGCGTTCCGAAAGATTTTTCTTCGCGGTTTCGAGCCGTTTCACCGTGAGGCTACCGCGCTCGTCGTTGCCGCTCTTAGCCGCGACAATGGCGGCCTCCAGATCTTCGACCTGTTCGCGGATGAAGTCCGCCGTCGCTTCGGCGGAAACCGGAATTTTGCTGAATGTCGAATGCGTGAAGATCACGGCGTCCCAGTCGCCGAGGGCGCAACGGGCCACGAACTCCTTGCGGTACTCGGGGCTGACGCTCTCCTTGTCCGCGATAAGCAAGCGCGCTGCGGGGTAAGCCTGCTTATATTCACGCGCAAACTGCTCCAGCATGTGATTTGGAACCGCAAAGGCCGGCTTGTGGATGAGGCCGAGGCGCTTTTCCTCCATGGCGGCGATGATGCTGGCCAAGGTCTTGCCGGCGCCGACGGTGTGGGCCATCAGCGTGTTGCCGTCCTGGACGACGCGCCAGGCGACGTTGCGCTGGTGAAGGCGCGGGTTGATGGCGGTGCTGAGGCCGGGGAGGGTCAGGTGGCTGCCGTCGAAGCTGCGCAGGACGGTGGCGTTGAAGTGCTCGTTGTAATAGGCGGCGAGGCGGGTGGCGCGGTCCGGGTCCTGCCAGATCCAGCGCCCGAAGGTCTCCTCGATCTTTTCGCGCTTTTCGCAGGCGGCGAGCGTGGCCTTCGCGTTCTTGTGGCGCTTGCCGTCGCTGTCGACGTCGTAGACCTCGGTGGGGCGGCCGGTGAGGGCGTCTTCCAGGAGGGTCAGGGCGTCGCGGCGGCGGGTGCCCCACTCGGTGCGGGCGGCCACGGAGCGCTGGACGTCGCGGAAGGCGTGGACGCTCCAGGCGTTGATGACCGGCGCGTAGGCCACGCTGACCGCGTCGGTGCCTAGGATGTCGTTGGCGAAGGCCTGGATGTCGCTGGCGGGAATCCAGGGAGCGCCGAGGCGGGCCTTGATGTCGCGGGGGTGGAGGTCGCGGGGCTGGACGCGCTGCAGGGCGGTGACGTTGTCGACGTAGGTGGCCGGGTCGTCCTGGGCGGCGGCTTCAGCGGCGCGCAGCTTCACGCGGACGTTGCCGCTGAGGTAGGCGTCGATCATCGGACGCATGTCGATGGGCGCAGCGTCGTGCGTCGCCGGCTTGTCATCCCCACACGCAGCACACGCAGCAAGTCCACCGAGCACGGCGAGAACGCGAAGCTCCATGCGCGGAGCATCGCTCGATCCCGTCGGCGTCCTGTCGGAACCGATCCGTCAGATGCTGGCAACCACTGATGATCGGCGGCGCGCAGTTCGCTGCGCGCAGTTCTCAGTGCGCGATGTCACGCTCTGCGCGATGCTAGGTGCTCGTGACCGAGTCGGTCTCCCCCGCGCGTCGCCTCTCGAGCCTGTTGTGGTTCGCGATCGTCCTCGTTCACGTCGTCGGCGCGGTGATCTGGTGGTGGATGATGCCGGCGGGCTTTCCGCTCTCGCATCCGCGGTTCTGGCTCCACCGCGTGGTGCCATTCGTCATCGTGGGCTTCGCGATCCTCGTTTCGATCCCACGCGCTGCCACGCATCGGCCCGCCCTGCTCGCCGCGATTCCCGCGACGTACCTGTCCGCCGCGATCACGGGCCGCCTTCTCTTTCCGATCACGCTGCACCGTCTGTGGCTCGCACCACTTCTCGTCGGTGCCGTCCTCACGACGCTCTGGTCCCTCCACCATCGCGCTCGCTGGCGCTCTGCGCTGCTCGTCGCCATCCCCGCCTCTGTCCTCGGGGTGTTCTTACCCATCGCCCACGATGCGCCGCATCCATCGACACATCCGTCGACACATCCGTCGACACATCCGTCGCCACATCCGTCGACACATCCGTCGCCGCATCCCGCGATCGTCCGGTTTGCGGACAGTACGCCGCCTCGCCAACCCATCGGGTTCATCGCCGGACACGTCGCGCTCGACATCTATCCCGTGCTGACGTTCATCAGCCGGTCCCCCGATGGATGCTGGACGGTACTCTCGCCGTCGCACGAAGGTACCGAGCGATCCTCGCTAACGGCCCGCACCGACGATTCCGGTGTGCTCCACATCGAGTCGCTCACCGAGGTGCTGCATCCGGTCTACTCGCACCTGAACTCGTACACGACGCTCGTGACCGGCGGTCACCGCCGCCTCTTCCTCGCATTCTCACCCGCGCCCGACGCGCGCATCGAGGTGCTACCGAGCGACTATCCCACCGGCCGCCCCGCACGCATCGCCTACGTCGATGCCGATCGCACGTTCCGCGTCGTGCAAGCCTCCGACGCCGAGAAGGGCCCGTTCACCGCGCTCGCGTCGGGTCACCTCTCGCCGACCGACGCCCTCGCCATCACGCTGTACGACGACGACACCGCGCTCGCGCGTATCACGCTCGACGACTTCGCCGCGCAAGCGAGCACCGAGCTCTCGCCCACGGCTGGCTGGAAGCTCCCGCAGAACGCGATCGAGTTCCGCCTCGCCGGCCCATCCGCGAACATCTTCATCACGCTCGCCGGCACCGGCGTCGGCCGCGGCTTCGACAGCGTGGGCCACGCGCCGGGCGTCTATCGCAATCGCATGCGCGTCGAGCGCCTCTAGCCACGCGACCATCCCGCCGCGCACAGGTCGCCGCATTCGTCGGCCTGCTCGAGGCGGTGACTACTCGTCGAGGTCCGCTTTGAGCCAGCTCTTCACGTGCGGGATGCGCGGAACGAGCACCGCATAGAGCGACGCCATCGCCGCGAGGAGGAACCAGCCGAGCCCGACCGCCATGCCGATGCCTGCGGTGAACCACACGGCCGCTGCGGTCGTCAGGTTCTTCACCTTGTTGTTCTCGCTCTTGATGATCATGCCCGCGCCGAGGAAGCCGACGCCCGACACCACCTGCGCCGCGACGCGCGCGGGGCTGTTGGGATCGACCTCCATCGAGACAAACGTGAACATGCAGGCACCCGCCATCACGAAGCAGTTGGTGCTGATGCCAGCAGGCTTGTTGCGCAGCTCGCGCTCCACTCCGATGATCGCGCCGAGAACGAAACACACACCGAGGCGAACGAGAAACGCGACCTCGTTCCCGTGCAGTAGCGTGAGATCCATGATCGACCGTAACAGGAGTTGGATCTCTCGGTCTCCCGTGAAGGCACCGTGAGAGAGCTTCGATGACGATCGCGGGCCGCATACGATCACGTCGGGGGGTTCATGAAGCGACTCGTCGTTTGTTGTTTGCTCGCGAGCTGTGGCGGGTCGGGCTCGGGCGGATCCATCGCGGTCGACGATCTCGGTAGCGCGCTCGCCGTCGCGGCCTGCGAGCGCCAGTTCTCGTGCTGCACGTCCGCCGAGATCACCGAGGCGTACACGGGCATCACGTTCGAAGGTCAGCCGATCGATAGCGAGGAGACGTGCGTCTCGTTCTCCACCGCCGTGTTCTCCGGCTTCGCGATCATGTCGTACAAGGAGTCGATCGCGAAGGGCCGCATGGAGTACGACGGCGCAGCGGCCGCCGACTGCGTCGCCGCGATCGAGGCGCTGTCGTGTGCGAAGTACGGCGCGCGAGAGTTTCCGCAGGAGGGTTGTCAGCCGTTCCTGATCCCGAAGGTCGCGAACGGCGGCGGCTGCACGCAGGACTACGAGTGCACGAGCAACAACTGCGTCGGCGAACGCACGCCGCTCGGCGAGCCGCCAACGGATGGTGCGTGCATGCCGATGCCCGGCGCGGGCGAGCCGTGCGACGAGAGGTGCGCTGGCGATCTGATCTGCGACGCGGATCTCGGGAGCCCCGAGACATGCCGCCCGGCGCGCGCGGACGGGATGCAGTGCATCACGGACAGCCAGTGCGCGAGCGACCACTGCGACGAAGGCATCTGCGCATCCAAACCGGCCACGTGCGACGGCATCTAGCCAGTCATTCCGGAGGCTTACAAATTTTTCCTCGGGCGTGTCGACGCGCGTCGTGCTGGTTCGTCATGGTCACGAAGGAGACAAGACGATGCGCTTTCTAATGATGCACAGGCACGACCAACACACCGAGAACGGCGAGCATCCCTCCCCCGAGCTCGTGGGTCAGATGGGCGAATTCATCGGCGGCTTCGCGAAGCAAGGCAAGCTGCTCGACGGTGCAGGACTCGGCGCGAGCAAGACGCGCACGCGCCTCACGTTCAAGAACGGCGACTGCACGATCAAGCACGGCCCGTACACCGGCGATCACGAGCTGCCGTCATCGGTTCTCGTCCTTGAAGTTCGCACGCGAGACGAAGCCATCGGTTGGGCGGAGCGCTACGGCAAGATCCTCGGCGATGGCGAGATCGAGCTCGGCAAGGTGAACGAGCCGTGGGACCTGGGCCTCATGCCGGAGCCGGAGGACGCGCCGCTGCACTTCCTGCTCGTCGACAAAGCGGACGCCGCGAGTGAAGGCGCCGGCCGCTCGCCGCAGCAGAAGTCCGCGCTCTCGCGCCTGCGCACGGAGATGACCAAGGCAGGCGTGCTGCAGCGAACGCACGCGATGCAGCCGAGCTCCAACGCGAAGCGCCTCGTGTTCACGAACAACAAGCTCACGGTGCTCGACGGTCCGTTCACCGAGTCCAAAGAGCTCCTCGGTGGCTTCGCGGTGCTCGAGCTGTCGGGCTTCGACGAGGCAATCTCTGTCGCGCGGCGATATGCCGAGATCCTCGGCGGGACGCTCGAAGCGGATCTCCGCGTGCTCCACACCGACGAATAGCGAGTATCCTGCCTGCACGCGAGCGTGCGCGGGCCCCAAGCTCGACAGCCAGAGGTGTTGTGAAGTCCGACAAGAATCACCGGATCTACGGGATGGCGTTCGCGACCGTGTATCCGCTCTACATCCAGAAGGTCGAGAAGAAGGCCCGCACCAAGGCCGAGCTCGATCAGGTCATCACGTGGCTCACCGGCTACACCGCAAAGCAGCTGAAGGCAGCGATCGACAAGCGGGTCAGCTTCGAGACGTTCTTCGCCGACGCCCCGGCGCTGAACCCGAACGTGAAGCTCATCACGGGCGTCGTCTGCGGCGTGCGCATCGAGGAGATCAAAGAGCCGCTGATGAAGAAGATCCGCTACCTCGACAAGCTCGTCGACGAGCTGGCCAAGGGCAAGAAGATGGAGAGCATCCTCCGCAGCGCGGCCTAGCGGCGGCGGCTCACGCCGTGCCACACCACGAGCTGGAGCGCCTCCGCGTACGTCGCGCTGCGATCACCGATGCGCTCGAGCACCTGCCGCGGCGCGGGCGTTTTCCTCCACGCAGCGCTCACGTGTGCGGACGCACGCGCCGCGGGACCGCGGCGATCGATCTCGTAGTCCACCGCTTGCACAGCTTCTTCCAGCGTCGAGAAGCGATCCATCACCCGCGAGTCGACGCTGACCTCCCAGCGCTTTCCGCGCTGCGCGCGCGACAGCACCGTCACCGTGCTGACCACGTCCTTCGCACGCATGAAGTGAAGGCCAACACCGTGGCGGCCGAGCGAGAACCACGCGTTCGCGGAGATCGCTCGCACGTCGTGATGCAGCTCGAGCGTGAGCGGATCGAACGCCGCCGCGCGCTCTTGAATCTCCTGCAGCGTGAGCGCACCCGCTTCGAGCTCGAGCGCTGGAACGTCGAGCTGGATCTGCTCCCACACGCGCGCGGCGGTGCTCGCGTCCTCACCGCGCAGATCGAGATCACGAGGACAGCCGAACAGCGACGGCAGCGTGCACAAGCTGAGCTCGCTCACGTCGACGAAGTCGAGGATCAAGCAGTCGCGCTTGCCCTCCGCGAGCCGCGTCCCGCGTCCCACGCACTGCGCGTACATGCCCTCGGAGCGCGTCGGCCGCGCCATGGCGATGCACGACACGCCCGGGTCGTCGAAGCCCTCGGTGAGCACCGCGACGTTCGCGAGCACCGAGATGCGTCCGTCGCGAAACTCGGCCAGCACGCGCGCGCGATCCGCCGCGGCCATCTCGCCGTGAACGATCGCCGCCGGCACACCGATGAGGTTCAGCGCGCGCGACAAGTTGCGCGCGTGATTCACGGTCACGCAGAACGCGATGGTGCGTCGATCGCGCGCGAGCTCCTGGATCGATCGCGCGACGAGCGCGTTGCGCTCCTGGATGTCCACGACCTCCGCGAGCTCCTCCTGAACGAAGTCCTCGCCGCGCGACGAGATCCGCGTGAGATCCGCGGCGGTCGCGATGCGAAAGCCCTTGAGGCGGACGAGGAAGCCCGCGTCGATCAGATCGGGCAACGTCTTCTCGTACACGATGCGCTCGAACACGGTGTCGAGCCCCTTCCCGTCCCCGCGCATCGTGGTCGCGGTGAACCCGAGGAGCGTTCCCGGCCAGTCGGCCTCGAACGCGCCGATCGTGCGCAGCACGCGAAGGTTGTCCTCGGCAGGCGCGTGGTGACACTCGTCGTAGATGATGAGGCCGAGGTCGCGACCGCCGAGGACGCTGCCGATGCGATCGGGATGTAGCGAGCGCAACGACGCGACGAGCACCTTGGCATCCGCGGGTGCGCGCGAGGTGCCTCGCTCGAGCCCGACCACACGCGTCCCTTCGAGCGCGCGCGACAGCTTGTCGACGGCTTGCTCGAGGAGCTCCTCGCGATGCGCGAGCACGAGGACCTGCTTCGAGGCGAGCCGTGCGAGGTGCGAGAAGATGACGGTCTTGCCGGCCCCCGTCGGCAAGCACACCACCATGCGCCTCGTGCCGGCGCGCCGCGCGGCGATCACCGCATCGATGGCTTCGCGCTGATACGCGCGTAGCTCGGGCGCCTTCATCGCGGTCACTCTACGTGAACCGGCCGTGAAACGCGCGTGAAGCGAGATCCGCGACGGAGCGCTGCGAGGTGGTGCGCGCGTGCGCTGGGGCGTTGCGGCATCGGTGATCCAGCTCGTGCCGTCGGAGTTGCCTCGTCAGCAGACGCTCGTGCGCATCGACGCAGCACTCGCGAGCGCAACCGCGACAACGAGGACGTTCCGATCATCGGCGCGGTCGGCGGAGTTGGCGTCGCCATGGTCCTCGATTGGACCGTGCTCGCCCGGATGCCCGCGAGCTCTGCCCCGTTCGTAGCTCCTGGGTCCGACGGTGGTGTGCAAGCGGGCATCGCCGGCACGTTCTGACCGAGGACGACCGCGCGCTGATCTGTTACCTTGCCCCCCTCCAATGACCAAGCGCACCAAGAAGACGCCCGCCGCCACGAACCTCGATCCCGCTGCACTCGCCGCACAGAAGCTGCTCGAGCGTCAGCGCAAGAACGCGAACCGCGCTCTCCTCAAGCGCCGCCGCCGGAAGTCTCACCAGTAGTCAACGGGGCTCGCATGCGCGGCCCTCTGTTCGTCTTCGCGCTGCTCGCTGCCTGCTCCGACGACGGCGAGCCACCCTACGTTCCCGACGAGATCGACATGGTGCTCGACGCGCACTGGGAGAATGTCGGCGCGCGCGGCATCACCGTCGCGGTCCGCCAAGACGGCGAGACTCGCACCTACGCGCGAGGGCTCGCGAACGTCAAGGACGGCATCGCTCTCGCGCCTGGCGATCGCATGCGCGTCGGCAGCATCACGAAGACGTTCACCGCCGCGACGATCCTCCAGCTCTCCGACGAGGGAGCGCTGTCGCTGAGCGACACGATCGATCGGTGGGTGCCGGGCTTCGATCTCGGCGACGGCGTGACGATCGAGCGAGCGCTCGGTCACCTGACCGGCCTCTACAACTACACCGACGACGCGGGCTTTCTGAATCGCATCGGGGTGCCCATCACGCCGACGGATCTCGTCGCGTTTGCCCTCGAACATCCGCGCGAGTTCACGCCGGGACAGAGCTGGAGCTACTCCAACACCAACTTCGTGTTGCTCGCGATGGTGATCGAAGCCGTCACCGGCGATGACTACGCGAGCGTGGTGCGCGGTCGCTTTCTCGATCCGCTCGCGCTCGCGAGCACGTTCGTCGAGGGTGGCGAGCCGGCGCCCGGCCTCGTGCCCGGCTACCTGCTCACCGCGGTGCCTCCTCCGTACGATGCGAGCTGGGGCTTCGGGACGGGCTCGCTCGTGTCGAGTGGCGAGGACCTGTGTCGCTGGGCCGACGCGCTCTATCGCGGCCACGTGCTTCCGCCGCAGCTCCTCGCACTCATGACGCGCGAGAGCACGCCGCCCGATGGCACCAACACCAACTACGGTCTCGCGACGTATCTCCGTCGCAAAGGCGGCCGCGATGTCGTCGGGCACACCGGATCGACGATGGGCTTCAACGCCGAGATGTTCATCGATCTGTCCACGGGCGATTGCGTGACCGTCTTGTCGAACGATTTCTTCGGCGAGCCCGAGGCCGTCGGCAACCCTCTCTGGGAGAGACTCTAGCGACGGCGGTGATCGCGCACGCGCGGTGGGTTCTTCACGCGCGTGGGGCGGGACGGAGCGACGTCGATCGTGATCGACCCCCGCGGCACCTCGACGGTGACGCCCGTCGGGATGACCACCGTCGGCGACTCGATTGTCGTCGTTGCTGTCGCGGTCGCAGTCGTTGTCGTCACCGGAGCCGGAGCCGGCACCCGCGCGCGCACGGCCACGTCACCGCCGGTGGAGCCGAACTGCGTCGCGTCGGTCCAGCCGCCCTTGCGCCACTGCCATTGCCAGCTCTCTGCCACCCAGATCCACGCGCCTGCTTCCCAGCGCGCTCCGTCGAACGGCGCGCTCCCTGCGACCTCCACGATCATCTCCGGCCGCGGCGGACGAAGTCGCGCGCCCGCGGTGAGGAGGTACCCGGTCAGCTGCGCGCGCACCGACAACGCGAGGCGCAGCTCGCGCTGCTCGCGCTCGCGCTGCGCCCGAGCCACGCGCGCGCGTTCGATCTCGAAGCGCCGCTCGCGCTCGATGCGCTCGATCTCGGTGCGCCGCTCGAGCTCGAAGCGTTCGATCGCGATGCGCTCGCGCCGACGCGGATCTGCGTTGCACATCTCGACGAGCCACGCGATGTACGCGCCGCGAACGCGCAGCGCCTCGCGGCGTTGCCGCTCGATGACGAGGAGCCGCGCGCGCCGCTCCTGGTGCTCGATGCGAAGCCGCTCGATGCGCTCGCGCTCGACGATCGCCAGCCTCGCGCGCCGCGCTTCTTCTTCCTTCGCCGCGCGCTCGGCCTCCAGACGCGCACGTCGCTCGCGCTCGGGTGCCTCCGCTTCCCACGTGAGGCGAGCCTCGGTCTCGAGCCGCAGTCGCTCCTCGGCGGCGCGACGCTCGCGCGCATGCTCGTCGGCACCGAATGCGACGAGCCGCGACCGCACACGCACGCGCGCATCGATCGCCTTCTCGTTCCGTGCGGCGATGCGCTCTTGCTCCTCGGCGCGCAGATCGCGAACGCGCTCGACGGCCATCGTGCCACCGACGGGATCGAGGGCCTTCGTGCTCAGCGTGCACGCGCCGTCCTGTGCCGTCTGCAGGTGAATGGTCGCGGTGTACGAGCCTCTGCCAACGTCGCCCGGCTGCAGCTCGTGGATGTCCTGGATCGCTTCTTCGGCGATCACGCCCGGACGGACGTGTACTGCGGTGCGCACGCTCGTGCGCGACCCGTGCACGTGCGCTGTCGTGGATCCGGCAACGGCGCTCGTCGCGGTCGCGAGGCGCCGGCGATCTTCCTCGACCATCCGTCGCAGCTCCGCGAGCCGTCGCGCTCGATAGTCCTCGAACGTCTCGCCCACGACGCCCGTGCGCTCGATCGTCGGGCAGTGGAGGCTCCACTCGACGAGCTGGGCGCGGGGAACGTCGAACGTCATCGCGAGCTGATAGTTGCCGCGGGCGAGCGTGATCGAGCTGCCGTTCCCCACCGACACGACGCCGACCTTCTCGGTCTTGAATCGAGAGCCACCACAGCCCGCGACCAACATCGCGAGGCAAACGAATGAGCGCATGTCGCGGCCGGCTGCAAACCCTCAGCCACTGGCCCCGTCCTTGCGATGCGTTCCCTCATGCCCCTCGTTTCCCCTCGAAGCACCCCGGATCGTGAACGCCCAATCACTGGTCGGCGGCACACTGTCACTCTCGGATTACTCGTCGCCGCAGCCGTGGCCGCCTGTGGTGGCGGGGGCGGTTCGACCAAAGACACGTACGCCCGCGCGACGGACATCCAGAGCGAGTGCTGCGAGAACCTGAAGGGCGACGCGCGCACCCAGTGCCTCCAGCAGGTGGTCCGCGTCGAGGACACGGGGGCGGCGCAGAGCTCGGCGAACCAGCAGACGTTCATGTGCGTCGTCGAGAACTTCACGTGTGATCCGGCCACGGGCCGGCCGACCCAGAGCTCGGCGCAAGAGCAGCTCGAGTGCATCCAGGCGCTCGAGGGCACCACCGCCTCGCTCTGAGCGTGACACCCGTCGTATCGTCGGGCCGTGGATCCGTATCGTTCGCGTGCGGTGGAGGGAGTGCCCGAGGCTCCTCGGGATCCCGGCATCGTCGGCGACGTGATCCGCCAGTTCGCGGATCCCAAGGCGTTCTTTCGCGAGCTCGTCCAGAACGCGATCGATGCAGGGTCTGCGTCGGTCGACATCCGCATCGAGCACGATCCGTCCGCACAGAAACTGCGCGTCGCCGTGCGTGATCGCGGCGTGGGCATGTCGCGCGACACGCTGGAGAACCAGCTCCTCGTGCTGTTCCGCTCGACGAAGGAAACGGATCCTTCAAAGATCGGAAAGTTCGGCATCGGCTTCGCCTCGGTGCTCGCGCCGGGGCCCGAGGTGGTGACCGTGCAGACGGTGCACGGTGGTCGCCGGCTGACGCTGCACCTGTATCGCGACCTGACGTACGAGCTGTTCGACACCGGAGCAGCCACGCAGAGCGGCACCAATGTCGAGCTCGTGCTCGCGATCGAGGAGGACGCGGTGGTGCCGTTCGTGAGCGCCAGCGTGGAGGCACTCGTGCGATGGTGCCGGCACGCGAGCGTTCCGATCGAGCTGACGTGGGTCCCCGCGGAGGGAGCGGCGCAGACGACGCGCATCGATCGACCGCTCGGGCTCGATAACGCGATCGTGCAAGTGATAGAGCGCTCCGCCGACGGTCAACTGATCGCCGTCGTCGGCATCCTCTCCGATCTCGCACCGTACACCGGCTTCTTCAACCACGGCCTCATGCTGTACGAGGCGGCGGAGTCGCTCACGGGTCGCGTCGCGGTCAAGATTCAAGACTCGCGGCTGGGTCACACGCTGAGCCGCGACAACGTTCGTCGCGACGAGGCGTACGAACGAGCGGTGAGCTTCGCGAAGACGCTCGCGACGAAGCACTTGCCGCGCGTGATCGAGGCCGAGCTTCGCGCGGCAGCCGACGCTGGTGATTATGAGCGGTACCGCCTCCTCGCCGATGCAACGCTGCGCAGCCACGTGACGATCGAGTGGCGGTTTCCACTCGCTCATCCGCTCGGCGAGATGCGCTCGATCGCGGGCAGTGATCTTCCTCGGCGCGTGTGGACGAGCAGCGGCACATCCACGCTGTCGTCGGTGGTGAGCGCCTCCAACCAACCCGTGCTTCACGCCGTGATCGACGAGGTCGAAGGTCTGGCCGCGCTGATCCAGACGCTCTATGGATGCCGGCGCACGCGCATCGAGAGCGAGCTGACCTCCATCACACCGGTGGCCGCGTCGCCCGAGGACACCGCACTCCTCGCGCTTCTTCGCGAGATGCTCGCTGCGGCGCGCAGGGCTCCATCGGCGATCGTGCTCGCGACGTTCGCTGGAGCACGCGGCGGCGCATTCGCCATCGCGGGCGATCGCAGAGACGACGAGCACGAGGCGTACCTCCTCGATCGCACGCAGGCCCAGCAAAGTCCGTTCGGGCGCCTGCGCCGCCCTCCGCTGCTCGTCAATGTCGATCACCCGTTCTGGGTGCACGCGCGCAGTGGCGATCCGCGGCTTACAGCGTCACACCTCGCGCGCGCGATCCTCCTCGAGTACGAGCTGCTCGACGTCGCGACATCGCAGCGCCTCGCGGATCACACGCTGGACGTGCTCGGATGATGCGCCCGGCAGCACCCGGTCCACGCGTCGGTGGTGGTCGCGTTCGCGTCGATGCGGCGCGCGCGATCGCCAAGCTGCGCGAGTACCAGCTCGTCGAGCGCGCCGCGTGGGTGCTCGAGGGAATCCGCGCCGCCGTGGCGTCGAACGCGAGCGCGATCACGCTCGCTGGCGACTCGAACGACATCTGGCTGTCGTGGCAGGGCGAGCCGTGGCCCGCCGAGGATCTGACGCGACTGTTCGACGAGCTCGTCAGCCCCGAAGCCGCGGACGAGCGGCATCACCTGCGCCTGCTCGCCGCGGCGGTCAACAGCGGTCTCGGTCTCGAGCCCGCGTTCATCGACGTGATCGCGGTGCACGACGACAAGGCGATCCGCGCGCGCTACACGCCGGACGTCCTCGAGGATCCGGGCGCAGACATCGCCGAGTCCGCGCTGCGCAAGATGACCACCGAGACCATCGCGGTGCCGGATGGTGCCAAGCGAGGCATGCGTGTCCACCTGCGCCGCCGCGCGTCGCTCGAGGTGCTGTCGTACTTGTTCGGCGAGCCGCCCGAGCTCGCCATCGCGCGCGGCGCATGCGCCGACATTCCGGTGCTGCTCACGATCGGCGCGAATCGCTATCACCGCGTCGAGCACTCGCGCGATGTCGTGCGCGTGCCGCTCGGCGATGGGCTCGACGGCTTTCTCGCCGTCGCGGATCCAGCGATCATCACCGGCGGCCTCATGGAGGTCGCCGAGCGCGGCGTGGTGCTCGCGCGGTACCCGCTGTCGCGCTCGCCCGACACGCTGCCGATCCGCCTCTTGATCGACGCGCCGCGAATGCCCACCAACGCATCGCGCTCGCAAGTACAGCGCGACAGCTATCCGATCGACGCTGCGGTGCACCGCGTGCCCGAGCTGTTGCCAGCGCTCGTCGCGCAGCTCGTCGCGCGTCTCGCGGTCGATCAAGGCATCGCACGCACCGCCGCACTCGCGCTGCTCGCGGGCATCGTCGATCGCGGGCATTGGTTTCGAAAGGGCGTCCCCGAGGAGTCGCCACTCGCGCCGCTCGCCGAGCTTCCGCTGCTGCGCGACGCGTCTGGCACGCCTCGCCCGCTTCACTGGCGCTGGTCGGGGCTCGTCTATCACGCACGCAAGCCACTCGATCGCGACCTCGAGCCGTGGGTCGACAACATCCTGTGGGTCGCTCCCGGCGATCCCGCCGAGCGCGTGATCGCGGGCGCGTTCCACGATCAGCGCGCGGTTCGCCGGCGCCTTCGCACGGCGCGGCAACAGCGGCGCGATCACGAGCGGTTCTTTGCACACGAGAAGCGTCCAGCCACGGTGATCACCCGGAAGGCGCCGAGGAGCCGCATGGCGTTGCAAACGGTGCCTGCGCAGAGCTGCGTCCCACAAAGCGTGTTCGATGGTCTCGCGGGTGAAGTCTGCATCTATGCAGACGACGGCACCTCGGCGCTCGTCGTGTTGCACCACGGTCGCGAGATCGAGCGCATCGAGCACCACAGCCCCGTGCGCTTCGACGCGGTGATCGACGCGCCGGCGATCACTCCTGGGGCGCGCTTCCGCGGCGTCCTTCGCGACGCGGAGTACGCGCGTGTGGATCGAGCGATGCGCGCCGGCGTGCTGCGCGCCATCGAGGCGATCGCACACACCGCTCCGCGAGTCATGCTCCAGCACGGCCTCGTGCTCGCACGATCGCTCGGCGCGGTGCTCGGCCCACCACTCGCCGACGCGCGTGCGTGGCGCTCCGTCGACGGCAACGATCTGTCTCACGCGGAGATCACCAGACGCCCGTCGGTCGGAATCGTCGAGACCGACATCGTCGCAACTCCGTCCGCCGGCCGACTCCTGCTTCGTTGCGATCGCGAGGAGCGTGCGCGCCTGGCGGCCGCCGCGCCCGAGCTCGCGCAGGTCGTCTACACCGTGGCGACCGCGCATCCCGCCATCGCCGAGATCGTCGCCTCCAATCTCTCGCAGTCCACCGCGTTCGCCCTCGCGATGACGGGCGAGACGCACGTAGGCGCCGTAGGTCCCGCGAGTTGGCGCGACGCGGTCATCACGTACCAGCACCGCGGCGTCACCATCTCGAGCACGCCGCTGATCCTGCCGGTGGCGCCGTGCAAGATCGTCGTCGACACCGAAGCGATCATCCCGACCGCCACATGGGCGATCCTCGGAGATGGAATCGACGAGCACGCGTGGCAGCTCGCACTCGTGCGTGCCACGGCGCTGGCGCTCCTGGGCGAACGTCCACTCGAGCTGCTCGGTCCTCGCACGGTCGACCTGCACGATGGGCTCGGCCGCACGTTTTGTGCGGCGCTCACGAAGGCCAGCGCAGAGGAGCTTCTCGGCGCCGAGCTCCTCGCCCGCGTGCGCGCGCATCGCATGTGGCCCGTCCTTGGCGATCCGCATCCGCAGAGCATCGACGAGCTGTGTGCTCGCTTCCCGACGACGATCCCGTACGTCGCGCCGGGCTCGATCGCGATCGCTGGCTTCTCGCCGTTGGTCGCCGGCGACGAGATCGCATCGGCCGTCGCCACGCTCGCCGGCGTGCCCGTGCGCGAAGCATCGCTCGAGCTCGAGATGCGCAGGTACGCGGACCTTCGCGAGAAGAGGATCGAGCGTCACCGCTCCCAACCCGTGCAGCCGATCGCGTTGCCCGGCGACACCGTCGAGATCGAAGGACCGATCGCGCGCGGCGTTGTCGGCGTGGGCAGCGTCGGGATCGAGGTCCAGGTCCTCGTCGAGGGCCGGCCGTTCGACGTGATCCGGCACGACTCGCCCCTTCCACTTCGCGCGGTCGTGGAGATCGAAGCAACGCGCACGATGCCCGCCTTCGATGGCATCCCGAGCGATGTGACCGGCGAGATCGTCGCGCGCGTGAGCGAAGCAGCCCCGGCGCTCCTCCTCGCGATCGGCGCAGCACGACCGCACGTGCTCGGCGATCCGGGCCCCGCTCGTCGACTGTTCGCGCGCAGCATCGGCGACGCCCGGCTCGCACCGCTGCGCGAAGCGGCCATCTTCCTCACGGTGCAAGGTGCGCGCACGTCCATCACGAGCGCCCGGCGTCCCTTCATCGCCACGACGACCTGGACCGGCACGTGGCTCGCGCGAGAGAACGATCCCGACCACCCGTGCGACTCGCCGATCATTCACATCACCGACGGTAGCGGCGAGATCGGGACGCTCCTCGAGGGCCTCCACGACGATGTTCGCGACGTCACGTCCGACGTCATGAAGCTGCAGCGCGCGCGGCGCATGGCGCGCGGCCTCCTGCCGTCGCCAACGCTCCAGGGCGTGGCGCCCGAGATGAAGCGAACGCTCGCGGAGCTCGGCGACATCGGCGCCGCACTCGGGCACGGCGAGATCGCGCTCGTCGAGGACGAAGGCTCGTCCGCGCTGCTTCACGTCGATGGCGAGCTGCGCAAGGTCATCTCGATCGACATCTCTCCATCGATCCAGATCGCGCTCGAAGCTCCCGAGCTGGTCGCCCAGCTCGATCGCGAGGACGCGCCCGCGGCCATCGCCCACCAGCTTCGCGCGCTGAACCTCGACAGCCCCGAGATTCCGCACGCGCGCGAGCTCGCGCTGCGGCTCACGCGGACGATCCTCGCCCGGACACCTGTCGAGTCGCTCGAGCCACGGATCCGCCGCAACCTCGTGCGCGCGCTGTTCCGCGGCGCCCTCGATCCCGCCGATCTCGCCACCGTGCCGCTCTTCGAGACCATCGCTCCGAGCTCGGTCCCGCCGACGGCGATCGATCAACAGATCGAGCTCTTCGGCAGCGTGTGGTCCGTTCCTCACGGCGCTGCCGTGTCGCCACCGCTCGACGATCAGCGCATCGTCGTCCGCATCGATCCCGTGACGCTCGACCTCGCACGCCACCGCGGCGTCCTGTTCGTCGACGCGACCGAAGAGCTCGCCCTCGATGCGCTCGCGCGGCGCAATCGCGACAAGCCGCTCGCCACCACGCTCGCCCTGCCCGCGGCGCGCGACTTCCTCGCGCAGCTCATCCTCGACGGCGACGGCGTCACCGGCACGCGAGGCATCGTCGGCATCCTGCACCCGAGCGCCGCGCAGCGTCGCGGCATCCACGCGCACCGCGCGATGCACCCGTTCAACCCGATTCCCGACACCGGCACGTGGCCGATCGTCGCGATGCTCGAGGACGCACGCTTCACGCCCGATCGCACGTGGGACCGCCCCGTCGACGATGCGATCTGGCGCCAGGCACTCAGCACGGTTCGCGAAGCGTGCAAGGACGCGTTCAAGGATCTCGTCAAGCCACCCGACGACGCGCTCGCGCTTCACCGCATGTTCGGTCACGGCCTGGGCGATCACCGCTTCGCCCACGTGCGCGGTGCACTCTGGATCGCAGGCCCGCCTCTGACGTCGCCGAGCATTCGCGTCACGACCGCGCGAGGCACGCACGAGTGGGTGCCGCCCGGCCACACCGGCGTCTCGGGGGCGCTCTACCTGCAGCCCACCGACGAGCGGACCGTCGCGACGCTGCTCGAGGATCTCGCGTCGCTCGTTCACGGCCTCCTCGTTCGCTCGTTGCTGAGCCGGCAGGCCCGCGAGCGCGAGCTCGTGATCGCTCACGTCGCGCACGCACTCGCGCTCGCTCGGATCGGAACGCACGAAGCAGACCGCTTCGCCTTCGAGATCGCGCGCCCGAGCCCGCTCACCGCGGCGGCGCTCGTGCGTCTGTTCACGGACTCGAGGCCCGTCTACGTCGTCCCCGACAACGTCGATGCGCCGGGCATCGTCGATAACGGCAGCCTGCTCTCCCAGGTCGTGCTCCATCACGTGCGCGATCGCATTCACCAAGTGAACGCGCTCCCCGCTCCGACGCCGAAGCCCCAGCATCCGCTACAGCCGCTCCTCGATGCGCTGCGCGTCCGCTTCGCACAGCTCGGGCTCGATCTCGCCAACATGGGTCTCGTCGACAACGCGGAGCCGATGTTCGAGTACAGCGATCACAGCCTGCTCGTCGCCACCCGACATCCGCATCTGATCAAGCTCGCGGGCGCGCTCGCCGCCAACAGCCCGAACGCAGCGGCGATGCTCGACGCCATCGCCGCCCACGGCATCACCGTCCTCAACGTCGCGCTCACGTCCGTCACCGACGCTGCAGAGCTCCGCGCGATCGGCGGGCTGCTCGAATCGTCGGCGCAGCGTTAACGCGAGACCTCCGTGTTGATAGATTCGCCGCGATGATGAAGACGGTCAGGCTCGTCGTACTCGTCGGCGCCGCCGTGGCGTTGGTCATCTCGCTGCTCTGGTCATTTCTCACGCGAATGCCGCGCGCATCTCGCAGCCGCGCGCGCAAGCTCCTCGCGTCCGCGGACTGGCTCGACGAGAAGTCCAAAGACGGCGAGCTCGTGAAGCTCACGGGCACCGTGCGCACCCGCGACGCGAGCGAGCGCCTCCTCTCGCCGATCACGAACATCCGCTGCGTCGCGCTTCGCATTCGCGCGCAGCCGCGGCAGGGCATGGACCCTCGCTCGAAGCTCGTCGAGAAGATCGACTACAAGCCGTTCGAGATCGAGGACGCCGACGGCCGCGTCCCGATCGAGCCCACCGAGCTCTTCTTCGACGTGTCTCCGCTGCCCCCCAGCAAGCCCGACGCGAACGGCCGCTCGAACGTGCTCGCGGACCTGGGCCACTCGGAAGCGAGCACCGCGAAGTCGAACATCGAGGAGACCGTGGTCGCGATCGGCGCGAACGTCACGATCGCCGGCACGCTCGCTACCATCGACGGCAAGCATCGCCTCGTCGGCGAGATCGCGTGCAAGCTCGAGCGCGCGAGTGGCCTGTCGAACGAGCCGTAGCGCTGCGAGCTACTTCTGCATGTAGCACTGACTCCCGTTGCTCGAGGGAGGCCGCGCCACCCAGCAACGAAGCGCCAGTACGACACGCACCATCGAGCGAGACTACCATCGCCTCCTTGACCGCCTGGAGACGATCCTGTCAGCCTGCACCGATGAGGTCGCCGGTCATCGTCATGCTCCTGGTCGCGTGCAGAAGCAACACGGGACCGGAGGTCGAACCCACCACGACCGCAACCTCAGCGCCCGCACCGCGAGCGGCCGCGAAACCGCCCCTCGCCAGCCCGACGAGCCTCGAGGTCACGCCGGCCGAAGGCTGCAAGCGCAAGAACCGCAACGACATCATCAACGCGAGGACCAAGGAGACCGCCGAGTGGGTCGAGGTCCGTTGCCCGCACGGTGATCAGCGCACGCGGATCGAGATCTCGTTCATGGACCAGCACGTCGCGACCGTCAGTGACTACCTCGCTCGGTTTGGGAACGGCGTGAAGACTCTCGAGAAGGAGGTGACGGTTGCGGATGGCTGGATCGCGGTGTTCGCGATCCAGAATCGCGACGACTTTCTCGTCGAGACGTTCCGGATGATCGCCGGCAAGCCCGTCGGCTGCAGCGCGGCCCTCGTGCCGCGCGATCAAGTCGATCGAATCATCGAGACTTGCAAATCCGTCAGCTACTGACGCGCGTGAGGACCGGCGACCACCACCTCGGTCTTGATCGAGGTGGCGCGATGCTCGGGCATGCGCGGACGCTAGCACGCAGCTGCATCCGTCATCGAACGACGATCGGTTCTCGTCGAGGTTGAGGCCACCGTCGCCCCGATCTAGCGTGGGGTGGTGCCCCACCGCGTGACGCGATGGCTGACCCGCGCATCGCCGGGACTCTTCGCGACGTACGCCGTGGTGATGGCGTTCGCGACGTACTTCGCGATGTACAGCTTTCGCAAGCCATTCGCGGCGGCGCACTTCAGCGACGAGACGTTCTTGGGCCTCGACCTGAAGAGCGCGCTGATCGTGAGCCAGCTCATCGGCTACGCGCTGTCGAAGTTCCTCGGCATCAAGTTCAACTCGGAGATGACGCCGCAGCGCCGCGTGTGGGCGCTCGTGTTTCTCATCGCGTGGGCCGAGGTCGCGCTCGTCTTGTTCGCGGTGCTGCCACCGTCGGGCAAGGTCGTCGCGCTGTTCTTGAATGGCCTGCCGCTCGGAACGGTGTGGGGCGTGATGATCAGCTTTCTCGAGGGGCGCCGCACCTCGGAGATTCTCACGGCGGGCCTCAGCTGCGCGTACGTCGTCGCGAGTGGCGCCGTGAAGTCCGTCGGCGCACTGCTCCTCAATCACGGCATCTCGGAGGCCTGGATGCCGGCGCTCACCGGCCTCTTGTTCCTGCCGATCTTTCTCGCCGCCACGTACGGCATGAGCTTGATCCCGCCGCCGAGCGCAGAAGATGTCGCCGCCCGCACCGAGCGCGAACCGATGGACCGCAACGAGCGGCGCGCGTTCACGCGGAGGTACCTCGGCGGGCTGGTTCTCCTCGTGATCGTCTATCTGTTCCTGACGGCGTATCGCGACTTCCGCGACAACTACGCTGCCGAGATCTGGGCGGACCTCGGCTACGACAACCAAGCAGGCGTCTTCACGCTCACGGAGATCCCGATCGCGATCTCCGTGATGTTCGTTCTGAGCCTGTTGTACCTGGTGAAGAACAACAAGCGCGGCCTGCTCCTGACCTACCTCATCATGGGACTCGGCGCGCTCACCGTCGGAGTGTCGACGCTGATGTTCGACAGCCACGTGATCGGACCCAAGGCGTGGATGATCCTCGTCGGACTCGGGCTGTACCTCGGCTACGTGCCCTACGGCAGCGTGCTGTTCGATCGCATGATCGCCGCGCTCGGAACCGTCGCGACCGCCGTGTTCCTGATCTACGTCAGTGACGCCGTCGCGTACGGCGGCTCGGTCGGCATCGTGCTCTACAAGATGCTCGGTCAAGCCGACATCTCGAAGCTCGAGTTCTTCCGCTACTTCTCGTACGCGACGAGCGCCGCCTGCGTCGTGCTACTCGCGGTCAGCGGGCGCTACTTCCTGCGCCGCGCTCGATCCACGCCATCGACCTAACCCCAGCGCGAGCTGATCTCGAGCGCTCGCATGAACGTCTCCAACGAGCTACCGCGCGCGGAGTCGTCGTCGCTGCAGGCATCGATCGCCGCGCATGCAGCCGGGGCCGTGCCACTGCAGATCTGCGCATCGGAGAGCGACGCGAATGCGCGGAGACACGCGCGCGCATCACCGACGGTCGCCGTGCACGTCGGATCGACAGCGGTCGGATCGTTGCCGGTCTCACAGTCCGCATCGGTCAGACCGAGCTTGAAGGTCTGGCCGAAGCACGTAACATCGCGCTCGGGCCACAGGTCCACCATCTCGTAGCAAAGAGCCTCGGCCTCGTTCTGCGAGATCGAGTTGAGCTTCGTGGAGTCAGAGAGGCCGCTGTTGCTGCTACCATCGCCGCAGGCGAACGCCGAGATCGAAAGAGCCGAGACGAAAAGAGACGAGATGAGCTTCATATGTGAGCTCACCATCGACACGCTCATCGCCGCCGGAAAGAGGCCGACAGCCCACTTAGGAAACTCTTAAGAGCGCGAGCGACGCTTAGGAAGTTCTTAGCAAGTGGAGCGCGGCTCACTCGAAGCCAGCGCGCAGGTACGTGTTCACCGCCCCAGCGGTGAGATCGTTGCGCCAGTGGAGGCGCTGCTGCCCACGCGCCGCGCCGAGGAAGGCCTCGAGCGTCTCGGCGAGACCGAGCGTCGTGGCGTACTTCTCGACGGTGCGATCCGGATCCGAGAACGTCAGGCTCGTCAGCGCTGTCGCGTTCGCTTCGCCGCTCGTGGTGCGCCAGTTCTCGATCGACGTGCGACCGCCAGGAGCGCAGAACCAACGTGACGCGTCCGCCGACGAGAAGTAGCGGTTGTTCGCGTACGTGTACTGCCCGAACGCGCCCGAGTGCGTGACGAGACACGAGTCCTGATCCGGGTCGGCGAACGTGTTCTCCGCGATCCGGATATTCGTGTGACCCGCAACGCTGACAGAGCGGAGGCTGGTCGACTGGATGCGATAGAACAGGTTCCGCTCGACGGTGACCGCGCGCTCGGTGCCCCCTGCGATCTGGAGCGCGTACGAGTTGGACACGCCCGACTCGCGCTGATCGAGGAAGTAGTTGTCGGTGATCGAGACGGTGTCGTTATCGATCACCTCCACGCCCCACGCGAGCGTGCGCGTCGTGGGGCGCGATCGGCCGATGTCGCTCAGCACGTTGTTGCGGATCGTCGTGTTGGAGAAGCGCGCCGGCTGGTCCGAGTTCCCGCCGACGGAGACGCCGATCTCGCCCTCGACGAAGTAGTTGCCCTCGATGAGCGTGTTGTCCATGGCGCCGGTCTCGTCGGATCGCAGCTTGATGTGAATGCTCGACGCGCGCGCGAAGATGTTGTCGCGAATCACGAGGTCATTCGTCGCGGCGAGATAGACGTTGTGGTTATAGATCGTCGCGCACGCGCTCGGCACCTCCGGGTTCCAGCCGTTGTGATCGAACACGTTGCCCTCGACGAGCATCCCCTCGACGTGGCTCGAGTAGATCCCCGACGGGCGAAACGTGGAGTCGCCGTTGGGGTTACCGGGCAAGCACGTGTTCCGGTGATAGGACTTCTCGATCACGTTGCGCCGCACCTCGACGTTCGCGTAGTGGCTGTTATCGGCGCAGCAGCTCTGCACCACGATCTCGCCGAACTGCAGGTGATTGCCCTCGAGGAGCAGGTTCGTGCCGCTGCCGACGAACCGGAACACGCCCTCGCCTGCACCGTCGAACTGCGGATCGCCGACCGCGCGCCGATAAACAACGAAGTGCAGTCCGATGATCGCCAGGTGATTGCGTGCCTGACCGTCATGATCGATGAAGTGGTCACCGATCTCGACGAGCGGCATCTCGACCGATTCGCCGTACGACGCGATGACGAGCGGATGACTCGCGTCGCGGCCCGACTTGAACCGGCCGAGCGTCTGATCGCGCCACGTGTCTCCGCGGCGAAGGAGCAAGAAGTCATGCTGGCCATCGCGAACGAGCGCAGCGCCGCGCGTCAGCGTGCGCACGGCAGTCGCTGGCGTGAGTCCGTCCCTCGTGTCGTCTCCGTCAGACGCCACGTAGATCGCGACGCTGTCGCCCGCGATCTCGAACGTGGTGAACCCGTCTTCCTCGGCGCGAGTACCCGCGGCCTCGGTGGTGTCGGCCGGCCCATAACATCCAAGATCGTATTGCCAATCGGTGTAGCCGTCGCCGTCGTTGTCGACGCCGTCGTTACACTCGGTCACCGTGGGCGCGTCCACCGCCCCATCCACCGTCCCGCCATCATTATCCTTGCTCGAGCTATCGTCACCGCACCCCGCGACGAACAGCGCGAGGAACAAACCGCAATGCGTGATCCTCATGCGGCGACGTTATCCGAGATCGACGCGCACGTAGATTTGCATTGCGCGACAACCACGGTGCCTTCGCGCGCCAATCGCACGCATCGCTGTGTGCGTGCTAACGCGCGTACGCGGTGAAGTTGTCGTACACGTACGGCCCCGTCGACGTGCCGGTGTGACCGTCGAAGCCCCACGTGCCAGCGCCGGTGATCGCGTTCGGCGAGTTGTCCTCGCCGTGCAGCGTGACGACGGTGATCCACGCACTACCATCCCAGCGCTCGTAGTATCCGTCGACGACAACCGGACTCGCTCCACGCGCCATCAAGCGTAGTCGGTATCGCTCGCCGGGAAGCGCAGGCGGCGCCGTGTCCGAGTCGAGCGCGGTCCACCACGCCTCTGTCGGGCCCTTGCGCGCGATGTCGATCGTCGTCGCGACGGTCGAGGGGCCGTCCTCGATCCAGATGTAGTAACCCGCGAACGTCGAAGGCTCGCCACGCACGAAGACCTGCGGCCAATCGGGCTCGGTCACGTCCAGCAGCGTGAACTCGATCGACACCTCGACATCCGCGAGGTCTTGGTTCGGTGGTCGCGAGACCTGGTTCGTCGTCCAGTCTCCGTTACGTGTTCGCATCACACGGTTGTCCGCGATGCCGAACACGTTCGGTGTCTTCTCGATCCAACCGTTGCCCAGATCGTTCGAGTTCGGGCGATCGAACGAATCGAAGAACATCGGCAACGTCTCCCCGTCGATCGTGCCGGCGTCGACGGCGCCGTCGATGGCGCTGTCGATGGCGCCGTTCTCGTCATCGCCGACGCCGCTGCCGATCGAGCCAAAGCCCACGCGCCCGCATGCACACAGCGCCACGAGGTACAGCACTCGATGCATTCGACCAGCGTACTACGATGGTCGAAGCGCGAGGTGGCGCCATCGGTCAATCCTTGCGGCGTCAACGGTCATGAGCGATTACGGCGACTTGCCTCATGGTGGGTCGCGAAAGGAACACCACCATGACGACCCTCGCGAAGCTCACCACCCTTTTCGCCACCCTCGGCTCGCTCGCGACCGCGAGTGCGCAGCCGGTCTCGCACGCCGAGACCGATGCGCCGACACCGACGAGTAATGCAGGCGCGACGAGTCTGCGTGCCGATGCCGAGGTGGATCCGACGGCATACGTCCTCGACGGCTTCTCGGTGCACGTCGGTGTCGGGTACAAGCGTCTGCGCGTCGACCTGGGTGCCTACGCGATGAGGCTGCCGAAGCTGGTGCACGGCCACGACGACCTTCGCGTGTCGTTCGACGGCTACGGCGTGAAGGTGCAGTACTTCCTGTTCGCGGAGCAGACCGGCGGCTTCGTCGGCGTCGACGGCGGGATCATGCGACCGACGGTTGCGAAGCCCGCCATGCAGCTCGCCGAGCGCAACACGGAGGTCGGCCTCGGCGTGAACTTCGGCTGGCGCTTCGACATCGCGAGCGGGTTCTACGCGACCGCGTGGCTCGGGCTCGGCTACACGCTGAACGCACACGGCGTGATGCTCGGTGACTCGAAGTACGAGGCCAGCCGGTTCACCGTGTTTCCCGCCGTGCACCTCGGCTATCGGTTCCGCTGAGTCCGGTCGGCTACGCGGCGCGCGACCGCATCTCTTTCGGCGTCATGCCGGTCCAGCGCTTGAACGCGCGATGGAACGCGCTCGGTTCGGAGTAGCCGAGCAGGTACGCCACCTCGCTGACCGCGAGCTTCGCGTCGGCGAGGTAGCGCTGCGCGAGCTGCTTGCGCTGCTGCTCCACGATGTCGTCAAACGAGAGGCCCTCGTCGGCGAGTCGGCGCTGCAACGTGCGCTCGCTCATCCGCAGCTTGTCGGCCATTCCGTCGAGCGTGATGTCTCCTTCGCCGAGCGATGCGACGAGCAATCTGCGCACGCGGTCGGCGATCGATTCTGCGGGCTCGGGGCGCGCGGCGAGCAGCGCCTCTGCTTGTCGCTCGATGATGCGCGAGAGCGCCGGATCCGCATTCGGCGCCGGACGCTCGAGCACCTCGCGCTCGAGCTGGAGCACGTTCGCCTCGCAACCGAAGCGCGGCTCGACGCCGAACGCACGCAGATGCTCGGTCGTCTCTTGCGGTGCCGAATGCCGGAGCTCGACGGCGCGTGGCCGCACCGAATCGCCGACGATCTGGCTGCCGATCACGATGATCGATGCGAGCGTGAACTCGGCCGCCTGACGAGACGGCTCGACGCCCGGGAGGCGGAAGCGATGCTCGAGGCGCGCGATCGAGTCACCGACGTCGAGGCTGAACACCGCGACGTCGTGCTCGAGCCGGTTGTACCGGACCAGTCGTTCGAGCGACACGCGCAGCGAAGGCGCGGTGCGGCACGCGTAATCGAGCACGTCGAACACGCCGGGCTGAATCCCGCTGGCCGTGTGGAGCCCGAACGCGTCGTCGCCGCTGAGCCGGGCCGCCTCGTCCCACAGCTGCGTCTCGACCGAGAGCGGGATGCGGGCATCAGGATCCTTCGCGATCGCGAGATCGAAGCCAGCCAGCTCGCACAGGCGCTCGGGCGCGACGCCACGTGCAGCCGCTGCGTGGACGACCATCGCGCCGATGCGTGCAGAGACAGTGATCGTGGACAAACCGGAAGCACTATAGCTCACCGTCTCCGACGACCGCAGATCGTCGCGGTGTCACCGCACAGATTCGTTCGACACCATCACATCGCGTGTGGCCAAGGGTCTGACGTCGCCGCATCCTTCTGTTAGCGACATCTCGCGCCATCGCATCTCTCGTCAGACGTCGGCGCCGAGCTCCACGACGAACCGCGCACCGCCGGCATACGCGGGATCGAGCCACGCGCGTCCGCCGTGGCGCTCCGCGACCTCGCGCACGATGGCAAGGCCGAGTCCGGCACCAGGGCCTCCGTCGGATCGCTGGAACGGTTCGAAGATGCGCTCGCGGTCCTCGGCGGCGACGCCTGCGCCTCGGTCGGCGACGCTGATCTGCCAGCGTCCCGCTTCTTGAGCCAGCCGGATCTCGACGGCAGTGCTCGCAGGAGCATGCTTCAACGCGTTTCCGATCAGGTTGTCGACGGCCTGCCGCACCGCACGCTCGTCGAACCGCGCGCTCGAGGGGCGCGTGGCGTCGACGCGGAGCTCGACGCCGCGCGCTTCGGCGACGGTACGCAGCCCCGCGCTCGCCTCGTGGACGAGCTCCGCGAGATCGCCGAGCTTGCGATCGAAGCCGAAGTGGCGGACCGCCTGGAGATCGAGCAGCGCGCCGGCCAGGTTGCCGAGCCGATCGACGTCATCGCGCACGGCGCGGAGAGCGTCGCGGAGCTGCGTGGGTGTGCGCTCTTTGCGGAGCGCGAGATCGACCTCGGTGCGCAGCACGGGGAGCGGCGTGCGCAGCTCGTGCGCTGCGCTCGCGAGGAGGCGGTCCTGCTCGGCGCGCGCTTCGGCGATGCGACCGGCGACGAGACGCAGCATCTCGTTGAGCGCGCCGAGCTCGTCGCGCGCCGGGTCGGCGGGCAGCGAGGTGTCGCCGTCACGCAGCCTCGGTAGGAACGCCGTCATCGCGCCGATACGCCGCGCGAGACGGCGCGCGACGACGAGCTGGATCGCGAACAGCACGAGCGCGAGCGCGACCGTCGCCGACAGCGTCGCGCCGTAGAAGCGGACCATCGTGCGCTCGAGCGGCGCGAGCGCGGCGCCGAGCCACAGCGTGTACGTGCGGCCATCGGGGGCGAGCACCGGCAGCTCGAGCACGCGGCGAGGAACGCCGGCGACGGTTTGCTCCGAGAACCGCGTGGCACCGACGGTCCCGGTGAGCGGCACCGACGTCGGGACGTGCGTGGGATCGAGCACGTGGACCGCGAGCGCGCCGGTGTCGTCGTAGAGCGCTGACGCTGGCGCGAAACCCTCGACCTCGTGCGCGATCGGCGACATCGGCATGTGGACGTGCGGTCGACCGCCCGGCGCGTCGAACAGACCGACGCTCTCGACGGCGGCCTGCGCGAGGAGGCGGCGATCGAGATCCTCGAGCTGATCGCGCCGGAACATGACCGCGGCGACGAGCACCGCCGCGAGCAACAGCGCGGCTGGCAGGATCGCCCCGAAGAGCACGAGCCGCGTGCGAACGCTCACTCGGTGACCTCGAGCCGGAACCCGACTCCGCGCACCGCACGAATGGTCACCTTGTCGGCGCCGATCTTGGCGAGCTTCGTGCGCAGGTACCCGACGTACACGTCGGCGATGTTCGGCTCGCCGGTGAAGTCGGGGCCCCACACGCGCGTGAGCAGCTCGCTGCGGCTGAGCAGCTCGCCGCGGTGCTCCACGAACGCGAGCATGAGCTGCCACTCGCGGTTTGTCAGCGTCTCCTCGTGGGTGCCGAGGATGATCGCGCGACGTCGCTCGTCGAGCGTGACGGCGCCGAGCGTGGTGGACGCGCCGCCCGCACGTCGGCGCAGGGCGTCGATGCGCGCGAGCAGCTCTTCGAAGTCGAACGGCTTGACGAGGTAGTCGTCGGCGCCGGTGCGCAGCCCGGTCACGCGCTCGCCGACCGCGCCGCGCGCTGTCAGCATGAGCACGGGCGTCGTCAGGCCACGCTCGCGCCACCGCCGGAGCACCGTGACGCCGTCGACGTCGGGGAGGCCCCAGTCGAGGACGATGACGTCGTAGCCGACCGCCATCGCCTGCATGGAAGCGTCCGCGCCGCGCTGACATAGATCGACCTGGTGGCCTTCTTCGCTGAGGCCTCGTTGGACGAGCCGCGCCATGCGATCGTCGTCCTCGACGAGGAGGATCCTCATGCGCGGCGCCTCGCCAGCCATGGGTACACCGACGGCACGACGATCAGCGTCAACATCGTCGAGGTCAGTAGACCACCGACGACGACGGTGGCAAGGGGACGTTGGACCTCGGCGCCGACGCCGGTCGCGAGCATCATGGGGACAAACCCGAGCGCGGCCACCAGCGCGGTCATTATCACGGGGCGGGCGCGCGCGCGCGCGGCGGCTAGCACGGCCAGCGCAGGAGCGACGCCTTCATCCTCCAACGTGCGGACCTGCGAGAGCAGCACGACGCCGTTCATCACCGCGATGCCCGACAAGGCGATGAACCCGATCGCGGCGGAGATCGAGACGGGCATGCCGCGGATCACCAGCGCGACCACGCCGCCGACGCACGCGAACGGCACGTGCGTGAGAATCACAAGCGCGTGCCGCATGCGGCGGAACGTGAACACCAACACGACGACGATCAGCACGAGCACGAGCGGCACCACGAGCCGCAGGCGCGCCTTCGCCGCTTGGAGGCTCTCGAACTGCCCACCCCACGTGACCCGGTTGCCGCGCGGGATGGGAACGTTGGTCGCGATGCGGCGCTGCGCACCCTCGACGGCGCGCCCGAGATCGACGCCGCGGACGTTGAACCCGACGGAGATGCGGCGAACGCCGAGGTCGTGTTGCACGAGGCCTGGCGTCGGCGCGCGCACGATGTCGGCGACCGCGGTGAGCGGGATGGTGCTGCCGCGCCGCGTGGGGATGACGACGCGCTCGAGGTCCCAGTCGCTGGGAGCGCCGGCGAGCGCGACGATGATCGGTAGCGCGAGCGGGCCCTCGTAGGTGACTCCGGCCTCGAGCCCGAAGCGCAGCGCCTGCACTGCCTCGAGGACGTCGGTCGCATCGAGGCCCGCGCTCGCGACGTCGATCGGGCGCGGTCGAATCTCGGCGAGCGGAACGTCGTCGGGGGCGAGCACGCGCGCGTCGACGACGCCGGGCTCCTGCGCGACCTGCGCCGTGATCGCATCGGCGAGCTCGCGCAACACACCGAGGTCATCGCCGTAGACGCCGACAACGACGTCAGACGACGCGCCGCCGAGCAGCTCGTTGAAGCGCATCTGGATCGGCTGCGTGTACGAGGGATCGCCGCTCGAGATGAGCGCGTCGATCTCCTCGATCAGCCGCTCGCGCGTCAGGCCCTCGCGCCACTCGTCGCGCGGCTTGAGCTTCACGAAGACGTCGGCCTGCTCGAGCCCCATGATGTCG
>JAEYYV010000387.1 GCA_023428295.1 Pseudomonadota bacterium | reverse complement strand
CCGACGCGAAGACCGACGCGAAGACCACCAACGTCGAGGGGTATCTCGTCATGGATGCGCGTCGCGCGGGCGCGTTGCTCGCCATCGCGCGTATCGGCCCGGACGCCACGATGCCCGTGCTCGATGCCGCGCTGGAAGCGGGGCTCCCCGGCGCGATCGCCGCGATCGCCACGCTCGATGCCGACGGTGCTGCGCACCTCGCGACGAAGCTCTCGTCGCTGTCGCCGGTGGCGCGTACCGTGATCGCGCGTGCGTTGGCCGGCGCGCCCGCGGCGAGCGAGCTCGTCGGCACGCTCATCTCCGACGAGACACCCGAGGTCGCGCACGCAGCGCTGCGGACCGCGCTTGCGCTGTCGCGTGGTGGCGTCACGCTGCCGGCAACGCCGATCGCGAGCGCGGTGACGAACGCCATCGACGCCTTGCTCGCGCACCTCGACGCGCGCGATGCGGCCGCTCCCTGGTCGGCGTGCGCGAAGCACGAGCTCGAGCTCGCGACGCGCCGGTGCGTCGTGCGGCTCTTGTGGGCCGTGGCGGTCGAGGCGGCGGCGGCCGGACGCGATCCGGCGACGCTCGCGGCGACCGCGCGGCACATGATCGGCGGCAAGGAGCCCGATCGCCGCCGCGCGCTCGATGTCGTGCAGGAGATGCAAACGGGCCGCGCCGAGATCCTCGGGGTGCTCGAGCGCTGGCTGAAGCCGCCGGTGCCGTCGAACGATACCGAGGACACGCTCGTCGCGCTCGAGCTCGTCGCGCCGTGGCTCGCCCGCTTGTGTGGGGGTGAGCTGCAAGACATCGAGCCGCGGCTCGTGGCGCTACGCAAGTCGGCGCTGTTCGCCTCGATGGCGGGCCCTGCCCTCGCCGCATTCGCGACGAGCGCCGTGCAGCGCGAGCTCGATGGTCCCGTGTTCGCCGCCGGCGATCCGGGCGACTCGATGCTGATCGTGATGAGCGGCGTCATGACCACGGCGCGGCCGAATACGCCCGCGCGGCGCGTCGAAGCGGGCGGAGTTGTCGGAGAGCTCGCGGTGCTGACACGCGCGCCGAGAGCCGCCAGCGTGAGCGCCGAGAAGGCGGTGGTGCTCGAGATCGATCGCGAGACATTCTCGACGGCCGCGCGCCGCGCCCCCGAGCTGGTGCTGGGATTGTCGGCGACGCTCGCGGGCTGGATCGCGCCCGAGCGTCCCGACGTCCTCGGTTGATCTTCGTCACCATGGGCTCTCTGCGACGGTGGTAGCCTCGCTGCATGGAGCGCTGGGCATTGGCGATCGTCGTGCTCGCGAGCTGCGAAGGTGGCTCGTCCCCCGATCCCGTCGAGGTTCTCGATCGAGGTCGCGCCTGCTTGCTCGGTCACGAGCCGGCGGGGTCCTTGCGAACGACCTATCCAGCGGACCAACCGGTCGAGATCGACGTCGGTTCGTTCGCGTGCCTCAGCAGCAGCTGTACGGACGAAATGGTCGCGAGCTGCGACGTCACGGTGAACGGAACGTCGATCACGATCACGACGCGCGCATCGTGGCGAGACAACGGCGGGACCGTGTGCACCGACGACTGCGGGAGCCCGAGTGCGGTGTGCATGACGCCGCCGCTGCCCGCCGGGACATACACGTTCACGCTCGGCACGCAGTCCACGGCGCTCGTGGTCCCCAGCATGCCACCCACGTTCCCGTGCCTCGGCGAAGAGTTCTGAGCGACACCGGAACGCCGCTTGCTCCCTTCTCGGGCATGAAGCCCAACGAGAAGTCGACCGACAATCCCGAGCAAATCCGCGATCAGAATATGGATCAGGCGGCCGATATGAGCCGCCAGAAGCCCGGCGAGCGCAAGCGCGACGAGGCGCGTGACGGCGGGCCGCGCTACGGCGGCGAGGCCTGGGAGGTCGCCGACGAGCGCGGCGAGAATCGCTTCGGAAATGCTCGCAACGACGACGCGGATCCGTCCGCACTCGTGAAGGCAGATCCGGACGTCACCGACGCGGACGGCAGCGTCGAGTCCGGTGGCGAGCAGGCAGGCGTCGGCCGCGGCGAGAAGCCGCGCAAAGGCAAGCAGCGCGCGACCAAGAACGGCTGAGCCACGCGCTGGCGAGTCGTGCCGCCGGGCCCCGACGATCAGAACTGGAAGTAGATGAACGGCACGATCTTCGTGTGCGCGAGCTCGCGCAACACGAGCCCGCAGCACGCGAGGACAAAGCCTTGCGCGACCGGCGGCAACGCGCAGAAGCGATCGCGTAGCCATCGATAGCCACCGTCCGCGAAGAAGTGCGTCGCGAACCCCGCGACGAGCGGCACGGTGACGAGCGGGACGAGGTTCGCGTGATCGAGCTCGAGCTTCGCGATCTGGCTCAGCACCGCGAGCGCGTTGTCGAATGACGTCGCGCGGAAGAACACCCACGCGAGGCAGACGTAGAGGAACACGAGCACCGCGGCGAGGTTCCGGCGAAGAACCCACGCCACCGCGGGAGGGCGGCCGAGCGCAGCTCTCTCGGCGACATCCCCGAGGTGCCCGAGGATCCACGTGAGCAGGATCAGCGGGATCCATGTCCACGTCTCGAAGTAGTGCAGCCCCGCGAAGAACGTGATCGCGGCGGCGCACATCGCGATTCGCAATGCCTCGGCGATCACCGACGACTTCGCATCGCGCGCCTTCTTGCTCGCGTCCGCCCTTGCCTCGGACGTCGAGTCGGCCGTTGCCTCGCGCCCGAGCCACGCGGTGGCGATGGCCCACAGCGGCGTGAAGCACAGCCACCCGACGACGAGCCTCGTCCACGTACTAGCCGTGTCGGCCGTGCGCAGGACGCCGACGCCGATCAGCACGACCGCGACCGCGCCCACGACCATCCGCGCGCGGCTGCGCAGATCGCTGCTCGCGCGCTGGAAGTAGCGCGTGATCGCGAGGCCAAAGCCGTGCAGCGCGCCCCACACGATGAAGGCCCACGATGCGCCGTGCCACAAGCCGCCGAGCAGCATCGTCAGCGTCAGGTTGACGTACGTCATCGCGGGGCCTTTGCGGTTGCCGCCGAGCGTGACGTAGAGGTAGTCGCGCAGCCACGTCGAGAGCGAGATGTGCCAGCGGCGCCAGAACTCCTGGAGATTTCCGGATCGGTACGGCGTGCGGAAGTTCTCCGGCATCGTGAAGCCGAGCACCTGCGCGCTGCCGATCGCGATGTCGGAGTACGCCGAGAAGTCGCAGAAGATCTGCAGCGCGTACGCGAACACGCCGACGAGGACCTCGACCGAGGAGAAGCGCTCCGGCGCTTCGAACACGCGATCGACGATCGAGATCGCGAGCGTGTCCGCGATGCAGATCTTCTTGAACAGGCCGATCGCGATCCGATAGAGACCGACCGTGCCGCGCGCGAGATCGAGCGCTGGCGGCTTCTCGAGCTGCGGCAACAGATCCTGCGCGCGCACGATCGGGCCGGCGACGAGCTGCGGGAAGAACAGCACGAACGTCGCGAAGCTCACGACGGACTTCGTCGCCGGGAGCTCTCGTCGATAGACATCGATCGTGTACGACAACGACTGGAACGTGTGAAACGAGATGCCCGCCGGCAGGATCAAGTTCAGCCGATCGCCCGGCAGCTGCAGCACGTCGTGCGTGAAGAAGTCGAAGTACTTGAAGAAGAACAGCACGCCGAGGTTCGACACGAGCGACAGCGCGAGCAGCGCCTTGCGCTTCGCCGGATCGTCGGTGCGCTCGATCCAGATGCCGAGGTAGTAGTCGAGGACGATCGTCGAGAGCAGCAGCGCCAGCAGGTAGCGATAGGGCCCCGGCATGCCCGCCGCCCACGCGTGATAGAAGAGCGCCGACGCGACGAACAGCATGATCACGCGCCCGAGCGGGCGGTGATTCTCCTCGAGGGACATCCCGATGCCGATGCCGAGCACCGCGAGCACGAGCAGGTGCCCGTACTGCACGAGGTACCAGGTCATGTCGTCGAGCGCGTTGGCGCGATGCGCGACGAGCATCGCGCCAGCGAGCGTCGCGAGCAGAACGACGACGACGCGCGCGATCGTGGACTGCCCCTGCTCGCTCGCGATCCACGGTGCGCACCGTCGGCCGACGAAGATCGCGCCCGCGATCACGACACCGCCGATCGCCCACTGCGCGAACAGCACCGGCGACCACCCGGCGTAGCGAGGATCCGACGATGCGAGCCGGTACAGGACGCCGCCGAGCGGATCCCACACCATGTCGAGATCCTTCGCGACGAGCAGGAACACCAGATCGCCGAGGAGCAACATCACCGCGACGCGCGCGAACCACATCTTCGGTCCGCCCCATCGCGCGAGCGCGTAGAGGAAGAACACCGCGATGAGGAACAGCGGGTAGTCGGGGCTCGAGAACAGCATTTAGGGAAGCTGGTTGCGCGCGCGCCATCGCGCATACTCGTCGAGGATCGCGCTCGACAGCGAATCGGCCCAGTGCTGGTACCCGATGTCCGTGAAGTGAACGTGGTCGCGGAACGCGGCGCGTGGCTCGGTGGTCGCCCAGCCGTGCATGCGATCGGGGCCGCCCATCGCGGACAGCGTGTCGAAGAACGCGACCTTGTTGCGCGCCGCCGCGGCGTGTTGCACGGCGATCAACTCCTTCAGCACTGGTGGCGTCCTCCACTCGCACTCGAGCGGCGGCAGATCCTCCGGCTTCTTCGGCTTCCACCGATCACACGACTTGCCGCCCTCGCGCACCGCCATGTCGGGCGGCCCGAGGATCACGATCGATGCGGTGGGCGCCGCCGCGCGAATGCGCAGGATCGTGTCGTCGTAGTACCGAGCGATCGCCGCGAGATCCACATCCGGATCGTCCGCCTCGTTGGTGCCGTACTGCAGCACCACGAGTCGCGGATCGCGCGTCGCGAGCTGTTCGCCGATGATCGCCCAGTCCCACGAGCGCAGCGATCCGAGGCGCCGTCCGACGACACCGAGTGACTCGACGATCACACCGGGCTTTCCTCGCTCCATCACGACGCCATAGAGATCCACCTGCCCGCCGCCGCCGTGCTCGAGCGTCAGCTTGTGCGGACCGTCGGGCACGGGAATCACGACGCGCGCCGGATGCGGCGGCTCGATCGCGGCGGTCATCGTGGACAGCTCTTGCCACGCGCCGTCGTCGACGCGATAGCGCAAGAGGCCGCGCTCGGGCGCTGCCTGGTACAGGATCTCGAACTGCGCGACCGACGTACCGGCGGCGCACTCGCCACACGTCTCGACCCACAGCTGCGCGCCTTTGCGGTGCCCGTAGATGCGAATGCCCGCGACACCGAACGGCTCGGCGTCGCCCACCTTGCCGCCGACCGATGCGCGCCACACGCCGCTCGTTCCATAGCGAACGTCACGCTGGTAGTAGTGCCGCGCGTTCGGCTTGCCCGCAGCGACGAGGCCGCGCCCCGCGTCGCCGAACTTCCGCTGCCACGTCGATCGCAAGCGCGACGTCATGGAGTCGCCCGCCGTGTGCGAATCGCCGAAGAACACCGCGAGCGCACGTCCTTGCGGCTCGCCTCGCTCTGCGGCCGCGAGCACCTCGAAGAAGCGATCGAGCGTTCCGGGCGGTGCGTCGAGGAAGCCCACCTCGCGCGGATCGCTCGCCTGTGCATCGGGGGTGCTCGCGGGCTCCCCCGCGCCCGCATCGTGCGCACCGTCCGCGGAGCCCGCGATCGGCGACGGGGTCTTCGGCGACGGCAACCGTTCGCCGTCGCAGCCGCCGCTACAGCCGAGCAGCAGCACGGCCGTGGCCAACGTCGATAGCGCGCTAGTGACCATATCGCTTGTAGCCAGCCATGAGCGCCTCGTACACCGCGTCGGCAAACTTGTTGGCGCCCTTGCGCGACAGGTGCTGGAAGTCGGAGCCCACGAGCCCCTTCTTGAACCACTTCGCGGCGCTGCCTTTGCCGCCCATCCAATCGTACGTCGAGAAGAACGCGCATCCCGTCGCGCGTGCGGCGCGTCGCTGCGCCTCGACGAGCACCGGCATCACGGGACGTGACACGTAGCCGCCGTCCTTGGCCTCTGCTTGATCGGTCGGCGACACGACGAGGCACGTCGCGTCGGGACGCGCGCTGCGCACCATCTTCAGGACCTTCTCGTAGTGGCCCTGGTACTCCCTCATCGCGGTGTCGCTGGGCCCGAGCCACTGCGCTTCGTTGGCGCCGATCATGAGCATGATCAGATCCGCGTTGCGATGCTGGAGCTCCGCGCTGAAGTTCGCCTCGTCGCGGCGAAAAAAGTTCTTCACGTTGACGCTGACGATGCCGAGGTTGTCCACCACCGCGCCGCTGTCGTTCTCGAGGCCGATGCCGAACAACCGCACGCGACCGCGCGTCTCGATCGCGAACTTCTGCGCGCCGCCCTCGACGGTAGCGCTCGCACCACCCGCGACCTTCTTGTCACCCGCGGTGTCGGCCTTGATCACCTCGGCGCCGTTGGCCTTCACGATCGCGCTGCCACCCTTGGGCTGCGCGAGGTAGTACAGCTCGACCTTGCTCGCTTTGCCGTCATTCAGCTTGAACGTCGCGCTCGCACCGCCGGTCGCCTCTGCCGACGCGCCGCCCGCACCGTAGAGCCCGTCGGCCGTCTGCTGCGTCGACACCGCGTGCGTCATCCACGCTCCTGCGTGCGATCGCGCGACGTCCTCGTGAAAGCAGAAGCGATGCGGCTCGACGACATAGACGAAGCCCGGACCGCCGTCGCCGAGCTCGTCTTGCAGTCGCGATCGCAAGCGAGCGGGAATCGCGTCGGTCGCGATCACCGAGTCGCCGTACCACGACACGCGCATCGCGCGGCCGAGCTTCCCCGCGCTCTCCTCGCGGACCGACTTGTAGAACGCATCCATCGCCCACCGCCTGCACGCCGCGTCCGTGCCTTCGATACACGTGTCTTCGAGCGCACTGCCCTTCGTGCGATCGCCGCCGACCGCCGGCACCGCGGTGATCGGCTCGACCTGGTCGTCGACGCTCGCCTCCGCGACGACGACCGGCTTCGCGGTGAACACCGGACCGGCGGGCTGCGCGTCGGCCTCGCGCGGATGGGTCAGCCGATCGGCGACCGCGTCGAGACTGCCGTCGACGTACCAGATGCCAAGCGTCATGTACGCGCAGAACCACAACAGTGCCGGCCCCACAGTCCAACTCCGATCCGACGACGACATTCGACTCGAACGTAAACGAAGCGCCCGGGGAGTCAATTCAAGCGTCGCCCAGGATGTGACGAAGTTCGCGCGCGATGCCGATCGCGACAAGACCGCCGGCCACGCTAGGATGACGCTGCATGCGTCATGCGCTCCTGGTGCTTCTGTGGGCCGGCCTTGTCGGCTGCCCGCCGCCGGGACAGCCCGTCGAGTACCCGCCGTACGAGCCGCCGCCTGATCCGGGGCCGCCGGTCGTCGTCGAGGCACCGCAAAATCCCACGGAGCTCGGGCGGCTCGACGATCGCCTCGTCGACTTCAAGTTCGACGGTGGGCAGCTCGAGTTCGAGCTGTACTCCGTGCAAGGGCGCATCGTGCAGACGGCGCGCAACCGCTACATGGTGCCGGTCGTGATCTCGTGGTCGATGTCCGCGCTGGATAACGTCGAGGCCATGTCCGCGCTGGCGGGCATCGCCTATCTCCCGCCGGCGGCCGCACCGAACGAGCTCGGCCCGCAGGTCGTGCTGACCAACCTGCACCGCATCGACAACAACAAGCGCTACCGCCGCGAGCTCTACTTCCGGGCGCGGTTCGGCGATCCGCGCGCGCGTCCATATTCATATGACTACGCGCTTCCATATCCGCTCGGCCAGACGTTCTCCGTGCTCCAGGGCTTCCACGGCGAGTTCTCGCATCGCGGCTCCAACGAGTACGCGGTGGACTTCGATTGCCCGGTCGCCACGCCCGTGCTCGCGACGCGTCCCGGAACGATCGTCGTCGCGAATCAAGCCGCGCAAGGCTCCGGCACCACCGCCGAGTTCCTCGACTACAAGCGTACGAACTTCGTGATCGTGCGCCACGACGACGGGACGCTCGGCGAGTACATGCACCTCGCGCCGTCGAGCGTGATCGTGAAGCCCGGCGAGCGCGTCGCGCGCGGACAGCCACTCGCGCTCTCCGGCAACACCGGCTTCTCGTCGACGCCGCACCTACACTTCCAGGTCATGACCGCCGCATCCGACGGTGTCGCGGCCGTGTCATTCCCGTTCACGCTCGCCGCATCACCGAACCACACCGAGGAGCCGGTCCAAGGCCGACGCTACACGGCCTGGGAACCCGCTCCGAATAGCGCGCAGGCCCAGAGCCCGTGAGATAATTTTCGAGATGGGGTTTCGGGCATGTCTCGTGTGTGCGCTTGCCGTGTCCGCCGCGCATGCGGACACCAAGGCGCCGCTCGGCAACGTGCGAGTTCCCGCGAAGCCCGAGCTCGTCGCGGGCTCGCGCACATTCGTGGCGTTCGCCGGGAAAGCCGCCACGATTCGCGTGGCGTGGAATCCGGTTCCCGGCGCGTCGAAGTACCGCGTGACCTGGACGACGGGGACGAGCTCGGTCGACACCGAGGTCGTCGCACCTGCCACGGTCTTCGAGAAGAGCGAGCTGCGCGCGGGCTCGCATATCGTGTCGGTCGTCGCCGAATCGGCGGACGGCATCGAGGGAATGCCGACGGAGACCACCGTCGAGGTCGTCACCGTCGAAGCCGTGGCGCCTGGCTTCGATCAATCGGTGCCCACGCCCAACGCCGCGTTCGCCCTGGGCGCGCGCTTCCGTTCACCGGGGCTGTCGTGCGAGCTCGGCACCGCGCGTGGAGCCGAGGTCGTCGCGACGCAGGTCGGTGCGTTCGCGCTTCGCTGCGGCGGCGAGGCGAACCAGCCCCTCGTCGAAGTTCCCGTCGTGATCGCGCCGGTGCACGTCTCGGCGGACACCGCGCCGATCGTGATCGGGACCCGCACCGAGGTGCACGTGACGGTCGCGTCGACCGCGCCGATCGGCGAGCGGATCGTGGTGGAGCCGATCGGCAAGATCGACCTCGGCCCTCCCGAGCGCGTCGACGGTGGCTTCGATGTTCGCGTGACAGCGCGCGAGAGCGGCGTCGGTGGCCTCGTGATCAAAGCGGGCAGCTACGAGCTCGGCCGCATCTCGCTCGACATCATCGATCCACCGCGCGAGCCCGAGTCCGCCACGGTCGAGTCCTTGTGGGCTGCGTTCGATCTCGGCGCGACCGTCGGCGGTTTGTTCACGCCAGGCGAAGGCAGCGATGCCAATTTATTCGGTAAGCCAACTGACCCTGACGACACGATCAAGACCGGCCCCAGCTTCGGCGTCCGCCTCGGATTTTTCCCTACGCGACGCCTCGGGATCGAAGCGGAGGTAGCGCTCGGAACGATGGGCTACGAGAGCCGGCAGGGGATCGCACCGCTGCTGATCTCTCGCGGACAGATCGCCGCGCGTCTCGTCGAGGATGGCCGCTTCGGACTCCGCGCGCTCGTCGGTGGCGACGTGTTCAGCGTGCTCGCGTCGGCGGGAACGTCTCGGAAAACATCTCTCGGCGGCGTGCACTACGGGGGAGCGTTCACGGTCGAGACTCGGCGCGACGTCTCCGTTCGGTTCCAGGTGCTCCACGTGATCACGGTGGCGCAAGACGCGGGCTACGCACACTGCTTCGAGCTCGGTGCGGGCGTCGTGGTGCGCCTCGGCAGATCCGATCGGTGGAAGTGAGTTATGCTGCCGTCGTGATCTTGATGTGTCCGGTGTGCCGGCAGCGAACGGCGGAAGTGGGCGTCCTGTGCGAGGAGTGCCGCGACGAGCTTTCGAGCCCGATCAAGATCACCCCCGAGCAAATCCAGCTCCACGGTGCGCGCCCTACCATGGCTGCGCTCATCGATCTGTGGGGGCGTCCCCATCGCCTCGATCCGCGAACGCTGATCGGCCGGCAGGTCGACGGACAAGGGCTCGCGATTCTGGAGCCATCGGTCTCGCGCCACCATGCGCACCTCACCCTCGACGGTGATCAGTGGGCCGTGCGCGACCTCGGGAGCGCGAACGGTACGTACTCCGACGATCGCCTCCTCGAGCAGCCCACGCCGATCAAGGACAAGGACCGCGTTCGCTTCGGTCACATCGCGTTCTATTTCATCGAGGACATCACGCAGCTCCCCGCGCCGAAGATCGGCCGCACGATGACGGCCACGATCCGCCCGCAGGATCGCGCGATGAAATCGGCGGTGGGCCTCCCTGCCCCGTTCGTCGTCGAGCCGGAGCAAGAGGAAGAGCGCACGGACGTCGGCTTGCCGACGATGGTGTTCAAGATGCACGAGCCGACCGGCGGCGGCGGCGGGCTTATCGAAGTCGACGGCAAGCAGGTGCAGCTGACGACGACGCAGTTCGAGTTGATGGCGCTCATGATCCGCCGCATGTCGGGCGAGTCGCATCAGCCCGAGCTCGTGCGTGGCTTCGTTCGCAGCTCCGAGCTGATCGCGGATCTGTCGTGGGACACGCGCGAGCCGAGCGAGAACCACGTCAAGCAGCTGGTGCGACGCGTGCGACGCGCATTGATCAAGTCAGAGATCGGCGATCTGATCGAGTCTCGACACCGCTTCGGGTATCGTCTCCGCGCAATTCCACGGACGGAGTGAACGATGCTGAAAATGGGTGTGGCGACCGCGCTGATCTGCGCGGCCGCGGGTACTGCACTGGCCGATGACCCGAAGTTCCAGTACGGCAAGGCCGAAGAGGTGGCGAAGGTGAAGGGGACTGAGTACGAAGCGTCGGCGGAGGCCGGCGTCGTATTCACGACCGGCAACTCCGAGACCACGACGATCACCGCGGGCGCCAAAGCCTCGCGCAAGACAGGCAAGAACAAGCTGTCTGCCGAAGGCAGCATCACGTACGCCCGCAGCTCGTTGCGTGTTCTCGACGATATGAACGGCAACGGAGTGATCGACAACACCGCCGAGATCAGAGACGAGTCGTCGACCACGGCCGAGCAGCTCGCGATCAAGGTTCGTTACGATCGCTTCCTCACCGAGTTCAACTCGCTGTTCATCGCCGCCCTCGCCTCGCGTGACCTACCGGCCGGTAAGGAGTCCGTGCTCGGCGGGCAGCTCGGCTACAGCCGGCGCTTGTACAAGACCGAGAAGACCGAGGCGGTCGGGGAGTTCGGCTACGACTTCTCGTACGAAGACCTCGTCGCGGGCGACCCCGTCGAGATTCACTCGGCGCGCGCCTTCGTGGGCCTCAAGGCGGAGATGACCGAAGGCGCGACGTTCGAGACGTCGGGCGAAGTGCTGACGAACCTGAACCACGAGACCCTGCCCACGCGCACCGACGGCGCCGACTTCGGCGAGGACACGCGCATCAACTTCCGCGC
The DNA here is from genome assembly GCA_023428295.1 of Pseudomonadota bacterium. Lineage (GTDB taxonomy): Bacteria > Myxococcota_A > Polyangia > Haliangiales > Haliangiaceae > JABFXX01. The sequence continues at coordinate 20,232 of JAEYYV010000387.1, read as the reverse complement.
GGCGGTCTCCGCGAAGCTCGGCAAGCGCATGGCGGTTCAGACGTCGATCGAAGCGAAGTTCGATAACCGTCCGGCGCCAGCGAACATCGCGGGTCTCGCGATGGGCTTCGTTCCGGAAGCCGCGAAGCTCGACACCATCATGAAGGCGTCGTTCATCTACAACTTCTTCTAGAGAAGAAGGAGTCTAGCGCTTGGCCGCGCGCTGGCCGCTCGGCGCGCCAGGCTCGTGCACCGTCGCCGCGAGCTCCTCGAGGAGCGCGCGCAGCGACTTCATCTTCTTCGTGCCGAGGCGCGTGGCCCACTTCGCCTCGGTGGCGGCGGACACGCGCTTCACTTCGGACGCCCACACCTTGCCCTTGGGTCCAAGACGCACGCGCTTGATCACGCCGTGATCCGGATCGGGGAATCGCTCGACCATCTTGAGCTCCTCGAGCTCGTCGATGAGGTCGCCGACGGTTTGCTTGGGCAGCGACAGCGCGCCGATCAGATCGGCGAGGCGAACGCCGCCATTCTCGCTGCTAGATCCACCGCTGATCGCGCTCAGCAGCTGGACGTGCGCGGGACGCATTTCGGGGAAGCCGAGACGCTGCAATCGCACGGCGAGCTGCGACTGGAGGTCATCCTGCGGGAGAATCAGCAGCGACCGAAGATCGAGTGCTTTCCGCCCACCATTGGATCGTGTTTTTGCCATGTTCACGAGCGCGACGTTTGCGAGGGAGTCGCGTCATATCAAACCGCGATCTCGTTCCACAACCCTGATTTCGCGCAAAGTCGCGCGCGCGCCGTTCATCCGGAGCAATCAGCGTTCGATGTACGACACGCGCATGGTTACCGACTCGTCACGCGCTGATCAGTGATGCGCTTCGGGCGCGACATTGGTTGACGGCGCGTGCACATCGATGATTCCCACTTCATCGGCGCCGCGATCTTGCGCCGTCGGCGGCTCGGGCGACGCACCCACCATGCGGCGGAACGGACGCATGATCCGAGTCGCGGTGCGCGAGAGCCACAGGCTGATGTCGTCGAACACCGTGTAGATGACCGGGATGGCGACGAGCGTGAGGACCAGCGACAGCGTCTGTCCACCGACGACGATCGACGCCATCGCCTTCGAGAAGCCGGAGCCAACGCCTTGGCTCGTCACGAGCGGCAACATGCCGGCGACGAACGCGAACGTGGTCATGAGGATCGGGCGAAGGCGGTCGCGGCTCGCGGCGAGCACGGCCTCGGTGCGCTGCATGCCTTGACGGCGCAGACCGTTCGCGTGATCGACCTGGAGGATCGCGTTCTTCTTCACCATCGCGAACAGAACGATCAGACCGAGCATCGAGAAGATGTTCAGCGAGCCACCCGTGATCGCGAGCGACATGATCGCGAACGGCACGACCAGCGGCAGCGAGAGCATGATGATGAACGGGTACGCCCACGACTCGAACTGCGCGGCGAGCACGAGGTACATGAAGATGATCGCGAGACCGATGGCGAACATGAACGCCTTCATCATCTTCGCCATCTCTTTGGACTGACCGAACGGCTCGGAGTGATAGCCGGCCGGCATGTCGAGCTCCTTCATGGTCTTGGTGAGCTGATCGACGATCGTCTGCTGCGAGAAGCCGGGCTTCACGTTCATGGAGAGCGTGATGGCGCGCTCGCGGCTGTTACGCGTGATCTTCGAGGTCGCCTTGCCCTCGCCGATCGTGATCACGTCGGAGAGCGGCACTTGGCCGAGCGTCGACGACGGGACGGAGATGAGGCTCAGCGCCTCCGGATCGTTACGGAACCGCTCGGCGGCGCGCAGGTAAACGGGGTACTGGTCACCCCGATCCTCGAACTGCGAGGTCTCCGAGCCGCCGACCAGGATGGCGAGCGTCGCGGTGATGGCCTGCGGGTCCACGCCGAGGAGCGCGGCGCGGTCGAGGTTAGGCTTGACGGTCGACTCGTCCACGGGATCGAGCAAGCTCGAGTCGAGATCGACGACGCCCGGGACGTCCTTCATCTTCTCGAGGACGCGCTTGGCGTACCCCTCGAGCTTCTCGAGCTCGGGCCCCGAGATGAGGTACATGACCATCGCGTTCTGACCGCCGATGGAGAAGTCGTTGACCGGCTGCGCCGCGACGCGCGTTCCTTCCGGCACGTCCTTCAGCACGTTGTCGCGGACGAGCTGCATCACCTCGGCCTGGCTACGCTTGCGCTTCACCGGATCGGTCAGCGCGACATAGACGCGGCCGACGTTTGCCTGCCGCTGATCCGAGTCCGCGATCGTCACGAGCGTCGAGTCGACCTCGGAGTACTGGCGGATTCCGCGCGCGATGCGCTCGCCGATGAGCGTCGTCGCCTCGAGCGTCGTGCCTTCGGGCGTCTGGATATAGACCTCGAACTGCGCTTCGTCGTTCGGCGGCAGGAAGTCACCGCCGACCTTCTTGGCCAGCCCCGGCATCGTCGCGCACGAGCCGATGATGAGGAGTCCCACCACCCAGCGACGGCGCAAGCAGAACGCGAGCACGCTCGAGTAGACGCGGGCGATCGGGCGATAGATGAAGTCGCTGCCGCGCTCGAGCCACGACTTGCGGCGCTCTTCACCCGGCGGTGGCGGCAGCGGCAGCATGCGCGCGGCCATCATCGGCGTGAGCGTGAAGGCCACGATCATCGAGACCGCGATGGCGAAGGCCATCGTCATGCCGAAGCTGAACAGGAAGCGACCGACGATGCCGCTCATGAACGCGACGGGGAGGAAGACGGCCATCAGCGACAGCGTGGTCGCGAGGACCGCGAGGCCGATCTCCTTCGTCGCGTGGATCGCGGCGGGGAACGGCTTCATCTTCTTCTCGTCGATGAAGCGGTAGATGTTCTCGAGCACGACGATCGCGTCGTCGATGACGATGCCGACCGCGAGCGCGAGCGCGAGCAGCGTCATGAGGTTCAGGGTGAACCCGGCGATCATCATCAGACCGAACGTCGCGATGATCGACACGGGGATCGAGATGGCAGCGATGACCGTCGAGCGTAGGCTGCCGAGGAACAAGAGAACCACGAGCGCGGCGAGACCGGCGCCGACCACCAAGTGCTCGAGCACCTGCGACGCGGACGTGCGGATCTGCACCGAGTTGTCGCGAACGACGTCGACGACGTAGCCCTTCTCGAGCTTCGTCTGGAGGTCCGTGACGGCGAGCTTCACGGCGTCGACGACGGCGACGGTGTTCGTGCCGGACTGCTTGCGGATCGAGAGCGCGACGGCTGGCGAGCCGTTGCGCACGGCGGTGGACTCGGCATCCTCCTCGGAGTCGACGACATCCGCGACGTCGCGCACGAGGATCGGGTGCGTACCCATCTGGCGGACGACGATCTCGCCGATCTCGTCGGCCTCGATCGCGCGCCCTTCGACGCGCAGCGACTGGTTGACCGGACCGGACTCGATGCGACCACCCGGGACATTGACGTTGGCAGCCGCGATCGCGCGCTGGACCTCGATCGCGGAGACGCCGGCCGCGGCCAAGCGTGTCGCGTCGAGGTTCACGTTGATCTGGCGCTGCTGGCCGCCGAGGATGACGACCTGACCGACACCCGCGATGCGCTCGATCTGCTGCTTGACTTGCTTGTCGGCAAAGCGCGTGAGCTCGCGAACACCGACGGTGGACGGGCCCTTCACGGCGAGCACGAGGATCGGAGCCGCGTCGGGGTCGGCTTTGCGCACCTCGGGGCGAACGCCCGGCGGCAGCTCGCGAAGCACCGTCGCGATCTTTTCGTTGATGTCAGAGGCGGCCTGATCGACGTCGACCTCGAGCGCGAACTGCGCGACGACGAGCGACACGCCTTCCGTCGAAGTCGACGTCAGCATCTCGAGACCGCTGACGGTGTTGACCGACTCCTCGATCTTCTTCGAGATGTCTGACTCGACCGCGAGCGGCGAGGCGCCCGGGTACGGCGTCACGATCGTGACGAGCGGGAAATCGATCTTGGGAAACTTGTCGACGCCGAGCGAGCTGTAACCGACCGCGCCGACGACGACGAGTACGAGAATCAAGACGGTCGCGAAGACCGGTCTCCGGACGGAGATTTGCGATAGCCACTGCATGGCGGCTCCTTACTTGTTCGAACCGGTGGGAGTGGTCGCCGGCGCGGCGGGCTTCGCGGCGGGTTCCGGGGTGGCCGGCGCGGGTGCAGGTGCGCCACCCGAGATCCGTGCGCCGTCGACGATGTCGGCGCGGAGCCCCGTCTGGGTCACGATGTTGTTCGCGATCTTGTCGCCCGCGTTCACGTCACCACGCACGATGGCAACGGTGCCGGGCGTGTTGGACGGACCGGGGAACACGATGCGATCGAGGAGCTCGTCGTTCTGCGCGACGAACACGTGCCAGGTCTTTCCGCGCTGCGCGATCGCCGTCGCCGGAACGACAACCCGCTCGACCTCGCCGACGGTGACCATCGCCTCGGCGAACATGCCCGGGACGAGGCTCAGCTGCGTCGAGCTCTGGAGCTGCGCTTTGCACTCGGCGGACGCGCCGGCCGGCGTGCTCCCGTTCTTGTCGATCGTCGCTTCGACGATGAGCGAGCGGGTTCGGCCGATCTCGCCGCCGATCCGCGACACGGTCGCGGTGAAGTCGACGCACGGGATCGCGGTCGCGTTGAGCGTGACCTTCTGACCGAGTTGGATCGATCGGACGGCGACCTCGGGGACCGACAACTCGATCTTGAGCGGGTCGTCATCGACGAGGGTAAGGAGCGGGCGGCCCGGTGTCACCCACTCGCCCGCGTTAACGTTCTTGTCGGCGATGATGCCTGCGAACGGCGCGCGGACCATGCCGTCAGCGACCGACTTGGACATCATCTCGGCGCGCGCTTGCGCACCGGCAACTTGCTCGAGCGCCGACGTGCACTGCGTGCTCTGGCGATCGTACTCGCTGCGCGTGATGGCGCCCTTGTCGAGGAGCTGCTGCGTGCGCTTGCACTCTTCTTCCGCGAGCGCCTTCTGTGCGCGAGCGGCCGCGAGGTTTGCCTGCGCTTCGCGTGCGCCGAGCGCCGCGTTCCGGACATCGAGACGGACGAGAGGATCGCCCATCTTCACGCGCTGGCCGCGCTCGACCATGACGGCGAGCACCTTGCCCTGCGTATCCGCGGTGACCTCGGCGCGCTGGTCCGCGGCGATCATGCCGGTCAACACGAGGGTCTTGGGAGTCGACGCCTTCTCGGCGGAAACCAGGTCGACGTTGATCGGAGGCGGGGGCGCGTGCTTGGCGCCGTCGTCGGCCGCCTTCTTGTTGCAGGCAGCCAGGGAAACCAGAAGTAGTACGGCGGAACCGCGCATGGGGACCTCTCGGATGCACGGCCCTTGCCACCAGGTGCGGTATTACAAGTGAGGCAGTCCGTGTGGTTAGGTGGCCCCACACCGTCTCGGTCGGGTTTCCGTGTACGGGTTCCCGACAGGGTGTCGGCGGCCAGCCAAAGTGAAACCGACTTCAGTTATTTCCCGACGTCGTTGCCGGTCGCGTGCTCGAGCTGGACGATCGCGACGCGCAGATCGACGCGGGCGTTGAGCGCCGTGATGCGGGCGCGGGTCAGATCCGTCTCCGCATCGACGAGCTCGACGGCGGTCGCGCGCTCCGCGTTGAGCAGCTCGCGTCGAACGCGGTAGCCCTCCTCCGCCGCAGCGAGACCCTTCTTCGACGTCTCGAGCGCCGTGCGTGCATTCTCGATCGCCTGCTGTGCGGCGATGATCTGCACGCGCGTGCCGCGATCGAGGTTCTCGCGATCCGCGCGAAGTCCGTCGGTCTCGCCGCGCAGACGACGCTCGGTGCTCTTCGCGAACAGCGTGTCGTTCAGCGTCCACGACAGCTGGAGCCCGGCTGCCCACGAGAGGTTGAACTCGGCGTCCGCCTTTCCGAAGAAGCGCTGGTTTGGATTGGAGTACTGCACGCTCGCGAAGCCCGAGAGCTTTGGATAGTACGCAGCCTTCTCGGCGGTGCGTTGGCTCTCCTTCGCCGCGATGCCGGTATCGAGCACCTTGAAGTCGAGGCGCTTCTGGCGCGCCGTCCTCAGCGCGTCGTCGATCGATGTCGCCTCGGGCGCCGCGAGATCCTGACGGATGTCCTCGCCGATCGAGAGCGGCGTTCCGGCCGGCTCGCCGATCAAGATGCGGAGTTGCTCCTCGCGCAGCTGCTGGAAGAGCTTCAGCTGCGTGAGCGTCTGGTCAGCGACGGCTTCGTTGCTCTCGACGCGCATGAGATCCGCGCGCGACACGCGCTGTGCGTCGGCGAGCGCGCGGATCTGACCGAGCGTCGTCCGAACCTGCGCGAGCTGGCGCTCGGCGATGAGCACCTGCAGCTTGCTGCGCACCCACTCGTAATACGCGAGGCGCGCATCCTGTCCGACGTTGACCTCGCTCGAGCGACGGCTCACGCGAGCGACCTCCTCGCCGAGACGGGCTGCCTTGATCAGCTTCGGATAACGAAGCAGATAGTCCGAGAGGTTGACGTTGATGCTCGCATCCGCGGAGTACTGATTGAGGAACACCGGAAACTCGAACGATCCGCCGCCCGGGATCACGAGCGCGGAGTCGACATCGCTCAGACGCGTGTACGTGAAGCTCGCGCCGATGCGAGGAACACGCGAGAGCTCCGCTTGCTCCGCTTGCGCGATCGCGACCTCGATATCTGCGACGCTGCGCAGGACGACGGGCGACGTCTTCACCGAACGAGCTGCCGCTTGGTCCGCCGTGAGTCCGCCCGACGAGAACAGCGCTTCGAGATCCTTCTCGAACGTATCCTCTGCTGCTTGCGGCGCAGCGGGCGCTGGAGCCGGCGCCTTGGGCTGCGCGGTCGCCACACTCGATGCGGTGAGTAACGAAGCAGCAATGAACATCGAACGGCGGAAGCGCTGAGTCATGCGCCGGACGAAAGCATCGGCTGTGCCACGACGCCATAGCTGCTGCCGCAAGAGATGACGTTCAGATGCGAGACCGATCTGTCGGTGCCCCTTACAGCTGTTGGTCATGTTTCGTGACACTGGACGTCACATTTCGATCAACGCTCGTGCAACCAAGCGATCGGGCTAGAGTTGGTAGATGAGGCCGCAGGAGAGCTCGCCTGGCACGTCCTTGGCAGACGCGTTGAACGTGCCCGAGGCTGCTTCGACCGCACCGATGCCCGACTCGCTTTGGCGAGGCCAGCGCAATCAGGTGTTCTTCGAGAGCGCGAACAAGACGTCGCGCGTTGTCATCGGACTCGGCTGCTTCATGCAGCTCGCCACGCTCGCCGTCCTCTATGCAGGCGGCACCGAGCTCTGGCGCATCCTCGCAGTCGCGGGCCTCTACGCGGGCTTCGCCTTCTCGCACAAGCTCATCATGAAGCCGATGCGAGATCCGAGCACGGTCGAGACCGGCTTCATCCGCATGAACGTCGTCGCGCAGCTCCTGGTGGTGGGCTCTGCGTCGCTCACCGGCGGCATTCACTCGCCGTTCTTGCCGAGCTTGCTCCTGCCCGCCGTTGTCTCGCTGCTCTTCTTCGGTCCCTACCCGGTCGCGCGGTGGACCGCCGTCGGAAACTTCTTCCTGATCGTCGCGATGGTGTTCTTGCCGAGCGCCGTCGTGGGTCCGTCCGTCAGCACCTCCTATTACACGCTGCTCGTGCTCATGGCGCTCGGCTGGCACTTGTTCATGCTGCATATCCTCGTCGGCAAGCTGACGATGATGTCCACGCGCGCGTCCGACTCCGTCGCGTGTCTTCGCGAGGAGCGCGTGACCGAGGCGATCGCGCAGCTGCGTCGCCTCCAGTCCGTCGGCGCAAAGGTCGCGCACGAGCTGAAGAACCCGCTCGCATCGATCAAGGGCCTCTGCCAGCTCGTCGCGCGCACGCCCGAGAGCGAGCGCACGCAGGAGCGCCTCGCCGTCGTCGCCTCCGAGATCTCGCGCATGGAGACCATCCTCGCCGAGTACCTCTCGTTCAGCCGTCCGCTCGAGGATCTCAAGCCCGAGATGCTCGACGTCGGCGCCATCGCGCGCGACGTCCTCGACATCGTCGCCGGTCGCGCGGACCAAGCCGGTGTCGCACTCGAGATCGAAGCGCCGCCCACGCAGGTCAGAGGTGACTCGCGTCGCCTCAAGGAAGCGCTCATCAACCTCGTGTCCAACGCGGTCGAAGCCACGCCCTCGGGAGGTCGCGTCTCCGTCAAGGTGCGCACGTCGCCGTCCGCCGTCACGCTCGTCGTGCGCGACACGGGTCGCGGCATCTCGTCCGAGGATCTCGATCGCCTCGGCACCTCGTTCTTCACCACGCGCCCCAACGGCACCGGCCTCGGCGTGGTGCTCGCGCAATCCGTGATCACGCAACACGGCGGCACGCTCGACTACAAGAGCACCGTCGGCCAGGGCACCACCGCCACCATCACGCTTCCCGTCGAAGCTAGCCCCGCGCCGGAGCCCTCCCCTCGCGCCGCGATGATCGAGGCCCGCGCATGAGCATTCTTCTCGTCGATGACGAGCCCGGCGTCCTGTTCACGCTGAGCGAGGTCCTCACCGATCGCGGGCACAAAGTCGTGACCGCGAGGTCCGGCGCAGAAGCGCTCACCAAGCTCGACGACGTCGACGCGGTCCTCACCGATCTGTCGATGCCCGGCATGGACGGGCTCGAGCTCATGGCGCAGATCGTCGGACGCGATCCGCAGCTGCCCGTGATCCTCTTGACCGCCCACGGCAGCGAGCGCGTCGCCGTGCTCGCGATGAAGCAAGGCGCGTATCACTACCTCGCGAAGCCGTTCGACATCGACGAGGTCGCCGCGGTCCTCGATCGCGCACTCGAGGCGCGCCGCCTTCGCATCGACAACCGGCGCCTCGCCGCCGAGCAAACGCTCGGCCGCCGCATCATCGGCGATTCGCGCCCGATGCGCCGCCTGCTCGAGGCCACCTCGCGCGTCGCCACACGTGACGTCACGGTCCTCGTGCGCGGCGAGACTGGCACCGGCAAGGAGTTCGTGGCCGAGCTTCTTCACGCGCAGTCGCTCCGCGCGAACAAGCCGCTCGTTCGCTTCAACTGCGCCGCCCTGCCCGCCGAGCTCGCAGACGCCGAGCTGTTCGGTCACGTCAAAGGTGCGTTCACGGGTGCGACCACCACGCGCGCTGGCTTCTTCGCGCAAGCCGATGGGGGCACCCTGATCCTCGACGAGATCGGCGAGCTCCCACTCGCGGTGCAAGCCAAGCTGCTGCGCGTCCTTCAAGAAGGCGAGATCCAACCCGTCGGGTCGGGCCGCATCGAGAAGGTCAACGTGCGCGTCGTCGCGTCCACCAATCGCGACCTCGCCGCCGAGTCCAAGGCCGGCACCTTCCGCGAGGACCTCTACTACCGCCTCGCCGTCGTCGAGCTGGTCGTGCCTCCGCTGCGCGATCGCAAGGACGACATCCCCGCTCTCGCCGCCGAGTTCGCGCGCCGCTATGGCGAGCGCTTCGGCCTCGGCACCATCACCCTCGATCCGCAGCTGATCGACGCGCTCACTCGCGCCGATTGGCCGGGCAACGTCCGACAATTGGAGAACACCATCGCACGCCTCGCCGCTCTGTCATCGGGTGGTGTGATCGGAGTCGCGGATTACGAAGCCGCGTCCGGCACGCCGCCTTCGTCTTCCTACGAACCCACGCCAGCCACCACCGACCACCCGCCGGAGGATCTCGACGTGCCGCTCACCGATGCTCGCAATGGCCCCTCGCTGAAAGAACAAGTCGAAGCGTTCGAGCGCGGTCTCGTCGCGCGGGCGCTCGAGTCGACGGGCGGCAATCAATCGGAAGCGGCGCGACGCCTCGGCGTGTCGCGCGTGACGCTGATCGACAAGATGAAGAAGTACCATCTGGGGCAAAAGCGATAGTGCGGGGGTAGACGCCGCTCGGATCGTCGGCGACGGCTGCTACCCGTTCGCGCGCTCGTCGGGACGACGTGAGCATCGTGTAATGTCGCTGGCTCCCATGACAAAAAAACCCTCGACAACGAAGCGCCGGATCGTGCGGCGCCGCTATCCGACGGCGGTCAATCCGAAGAAGGTCGGCACGTACCCCGCGCTGGCCCACGCGGGCGGCGGCTACGTCTGGGACGACGTTCTCGAGTACCGCGTTTGGTGTCACCCCGAGCGTGGCGCGGCCGATCTGCACGACGGCAACGACTACTTCTTGGCGTTCCCGACCTACCCGAAGGCGCTCGCGTTCTCGACGAAGACGAAAGGGGCCGAGCCGCCGCTCGCCCTCGTCCGGCAGCGGCAGTACATCGACGAGCCGTCGCCAGGGAGGTACCTCCACGTGAAGAAGACGCGGATCACGGAGTGGCCCGTCGAGTGGCTCGACCGACCGCGACGCACACCGCGAACGATCCCGGAATTCCTCGCGCCGAACGCGCCCGCGAACCGCCTAGATGTCCTTCGTGGACTCGCGAAGGCAACACCGCGACGTCGGCAGCTCCTGAACTGACCGAGGTCGACGGCTCGACTACTGCTTGTCTCGCTGTCGAGCGAGCTCGGTCAGAAACGCTGGGACCGCGCCGAGCAGCGCCTAGAACAGCACCGCTTCGCACGGGAACGAAGCGGAGATCGTCGGGTTCATGGCGGTCTTCAGCGTCGTGCACGCCGCCCCCTGCAACCGAATCGTCGTCGGGTTGACGAGGATCCAGTCGCTGCCGAACGTCAGTGGCTGCCCGTTGAGCGTGACCGTTCCGTTCGCCGCGAGCGTCATGTCGATCGCGCCGGTGAGCGTCAGATCGCACGAGAGGACGCCGTTGATCACCGAGAGGAACGCGTTCTGGAGCTGCGTCGCGTTGGACGTGGCGTAGTACGGGACGGCGCCCGAACCCGTCGTTCCCCGCGGGACGCCCTGCCCGACGTTCGCGACTTCTTGGAAGTGCGTGTTGTCGAGGTTGAGCGCGAGCACGTACACGGGAATGTGCGAGAAGCCGCCGACCGCCGTGTTGTACGCGCGCTGCACGGCCGCGACGACGGCGTCCTTGCGCACCGTCGCGTCGCCCGGATTTCCATTTCCGTCGAGCGCCACGCCGGCGCCCGTGCCGCAGTTCGTGGGCAGACCGTCGGTCGCGAGGATGATCGCGGGCGGCGAGCCGGCCGGTGGCGGGTTCGCGACGAAGTCGGCCACCATCGCGTCGATCGCAGCGAACGTCGGCGTGTTCCAGCTGTTCGTCGAGCTCACCATGCCGAGCGCGGTGTCGATCGCGGTCGCGTTGTTGAGCGCGCGTGGTGCGTCGATCAGCTGCAGCGCGGACGTGGGATCCGGGAACTCCTTGTCACACGTGTACTGGCTGCTGCCGAAGTACGCCTTGGACTGCAGCTGGGTGACGACGCCATTGGTGCCCGTGAGCACGGAGCGCATCGCGGTGAGGCGGCAGTTCGGATCCGTCGCGCACGCGGCCTTGCGTTGCGCCTGGATCGCGGGATCCGTCGGATCGTTCGAGTCGTTGATGAGGCCGTAGAGCATCGAGCCGGACTGGTCGAGCACGAGGCCGATCGACGGCGTCTGAGGCGTCGGGCTGAACACGACCGCGGGGCACGCAGCGTCAGGACCGTTCTCGCCGATGGTGCCGTCGTCGACGCAGCGGCCGTCCTCGGTGCACACGTAGCCGGCGCCGCACTCGTCGCTGCCGGGCGAGCAGAACTGATCGCACAGGCCGTCGGGGGTGCAGTGAAAGCCCGCAGGACACGTGTTGGGCGCGGTGGGACGCGGATCACACGTGAGCTGACACTCGTCGGGTGCGTTCTCGACGCCGTCGCACTTCGATTTGCCTGCGGGCCCGCGGGCACAGCTCGCGAACATAGCGACCGATACAACCCCGAATGCGATGCGTGACATGAAGCTAACTCCTGGGTGGCGCGTACTGCCGCCAGGTTCCATCGTAGAGCAATCGGCAGGCCGACGCGAGCCGTGGGATTCCGTCGAGTTTCCGAGGGACGTGATCGCTGGTGGCAACTCGAGTGTCCAGGTCGCCAAGCCGTGGCTCTCTCGCTTCTACGATGCGTCGCTCGAGAAGCTCTATCGCGAGGCACGCAGCGCAGCGGCAGCAGCGCTCGATCTCGCGCCAGGGCTCGCCATCCTCGACGTTCCGTGCGGCACGGGGCAGAGCTTCGAAGCGCTGCGCGAAGGCATCGGCGACAGCGGGCGCATCGTCGGGGTGGACCTCAGCGAGGGAATGCTGCGCGAGGCGACGCGACGGATCGAGAAGCACGCGTGGACGAACGTCGAGGCGACCGTTGGCGACGCGGGCGAGCTCGCGTTCCCGGCGGCCTCGTTCGATCGCGTGCACGTGTTCCTCGGGATGAGCGTGTTCCGCGATCCGGACGCGGTGCTCGACAAGCTGTGGTCGCTACTTCGCCCCGGCGGTCGTTGCGTGATCGTCGATGTCTTCGCGGAGAAGCTCGGCGTGCAAGGGCGGCTGGTCAACTGGACCGCGGGCGCCGACATCCGGCGGCGATCGTGGGAACCGCTCGAGCTGCGCTGCACGTCGTTCGAGCGACGCGACCTGCCATCCAAGTGGCAACACGGCGGCACGCTGTTTCTCGCCGCCGGCGACAAGCCTCGTTAGTTCGGCGAGAGCACCTCGACAGCGGTCGACGCACCCGCGGGCGGTTGCTTCGCCACGGACAGCTGCTCGGCGCGCAGACCGAAGCGATCGCGCGCCATACCGACGAGGAGCTCGGCGGTCTTCGCGTCGCCCGCGATCGACACGCGAAGCTTCAAGCGATCGAACACGCCCGCGAGATAGCCGATCTGGTTCACGAACGCTTCCGCGTCGAGCTTGCCCGCCTTCGCGACCGGGCCCTTCACGACCAGCAGCACCTCGGGGCGCTTGTCCGTCGCGGCATCCGGGGTGCGCGCACGCTGCGCGTCGGGCGCGTTGGCATCAGGCGACGTGCGCGCGAGCGAGCCGACGATGCTCGTGTAGAGCGGCGCCATCTCCGGCGGCGGCGTCGTCAGCACGCCGATGTCGCGCCAGATGCGCCACGTCGTGCGGAACGCTTGATCGAGCGTGAACGCACCGCGTCCCGAGAGGCCCATCGCCGTCGCGTTCTCGCGCAGCGTGGCGAACTCGATCTGGCCGAGGCCCTCGATGATCGACAGCACCGGCGGCGCGCCTGCCATCGTCGCCACGTGACGACCGCCGGCGGGAACATCGGCTTGCAACTTCGCGACGCCCGACAGCCACGCGCGTCCCCACTGCTCGAGATCGGCGGCGTGCGCTTGCACGAAGCCATGCGGGGCGACCGCGACGATCGGCATCACGTGCGGCATGTCCGCGCTCGTGACGAGCAGCTTGCCCTTCGGCGCGTCTTTGCTGCGACGGAACACAGCAGAGAGCGGTGTCTTGACGTTTGGCGCGTTCGGCGCGACGAGCTCGATGCGCGATGGCGACACGCCCGCGAGATCGAGCAGGAACAGCGTGAAGAACGTCTCGGGCTGACCGCTCGCTGCAGCCACCTTGATCGCGCCCGACGCGGGAAGCTTGGTGATCGCGCGTGCATCCGCGCCGTACAGCGCTTCGCGACCACGCGACCAGCCCACGACGAAGATCAGCTCGGGCGACAGCGCGCGCAGTCGCTCGTACGAGGCGACGTACGACGACAGCGGCATGATCGCGATGTCCGCACCGCCGGCTGCGCCGCCCTTCGCGAGCGCGCTCTCGATCTCGTCCATCGACGTCGCGTTCGCGTACGCCGCTTCGAGCTTCTCTGCCGTTGGCGGTTTCTCCGCGACGCCCGCCTTGTCGGCTTTCGCTTCCGCCTTCGCGTCCGGTTTCGCGTCCGGTTTCGCGTCCGGTTTCGCTCCCGGCGCCTCGAGTGGCCGATCGTTCGCGACGACACCGGGCGCGAGGAACTCCCAGCCGAGCGCGATCGTGCGCATCGGACGCGCGAGCACCGGCGCGGGCGTCGGTGCCGCGGGGACGGCTCCGCTGCCGTCTCCTGCGATCTCGACCTTCGTCGCGACGGTGGGAGGCTCGGCGTTCGCGGCGTCACCCTCGTAGTTGACGATCACGAGACCGGCGAACGCGCCGATCATGCCGAGGAGCAGGACGGGGATGACGCGTCTCATTACCAGCGACCTCCGTTGGTGTTCGCGCCTTCGCCGACCTCGTGACGGCCGGGATAGTCGTCCTTGATCATCGCGCGCAGATCGTTGATCGGCATCGCGAGGTTCAAGTTCTGCGCGAGCGGCGAGCCACCGAGGTAGATCGCGGTGGTCACCCCGATCACTTCGCCCTTCGAGTTGAACACCGGTCCACCGGAGTTGCCGGGCGAGACGGGCGTCGACATCTGGATCATCTTGCGGCCCTGCATCACGCGGCGCGCCGACACGAGGCCATCCGTGAGCGTGTGCTCGAGTCCGAGCGGGTTACCGATCGACACGGCGCGCTCGCCGACGGTGATCTTGTCGGAGTCTCCGAGCGCGACGGGCGGCAGCGCCTTGTCCGTCTTCACGCGAAGCAACGCCAGATCGTTCGGCTCGTTCTCCGCGAGGATCTCGAGCTCGGAGATCACGGTGCCATCCATCAGCTTCACCTTCAAATCCGTGGCGTTCTGGATGACGTGATAGTTGGTCGCGATCGTCCCCGACGTGTCGATGATAAAGCCGGTGCCACCGCCCTCGCCCATCGGCGCCTTCACGCTGATCGTCACGACGCTCGGCGCGAACTCGGTGAACAGCTGGGAGGGCGTGCGCTCCTTGCCATCACCCGTGCGCAGCTCGGACTTCTTCTCGTCGGCCTTCGGCTTCTCGTCCCTCCGCTCGTCATCCTTCTGCGTCGTCACCGCGACCACGGCCTCCGGCGCATCCACGTGTGGACCGCGACCACCGGCGAGCGCCCACGCGAGCTTGGCGGTGCGATTCCATCCCGCGAGCGCGAGACGATCGCCCTCCTTCTGCAACACGGGTCGCGAGGGTCCGTGCATGACGCCGACGAACACGAGCGCGAAGCCCACGTACATCATCGCGAGGACGTCGCTCGTGACGCCGCGGCGCTTGTCGGGCGAGAACCGCGCCAGCGCGATCTCCGCGACGACGAGCGGCACGAGCAGACCGACGGCGACTGCGATGCCGAGTCGTGCCCAACCGTTTGACACGAACGTCCCCGCGATCGCCGAAAGCCCGACGAACGTGACGACCGCGCCTCCGATCAGTGCGAGCAGCTTGATGATCCCACCGACGAGCTTCATGGGCCTCCCTGCGTAAACGAAGTTCCAGCCTAAGCACGCGTTAGATGCATGCCAGTCCCGTTTCTTTGGAATACCAGGGCGGCGTGGAGAAACCGCGCAGATGGCCCGCAGATGTCGTCGAGCGAACGCGCGAAGAACGACACCGATTGCCAGCACCTGCCGCCGCCTCGATCACATTTGACGTACGGTGGGGCATGCGCATCGCGCTGTTTCTCGCACTGCTCGCCGCGTGCTCCTCGCCTGTCGCGACGCAGCCTCTGCCGCAAAACGTGACGCCGTCCGTGATCCCCGCGGACCTGGGCAGCCTCGTCCTCGTCACCGCGCCGTCACGCACGAAGTCCACGCCTGCGTTCGTGCCGAACACCGCGAGGTTCCCGATCGTCGATCCGACCCGCCGCATGCCGCCGAACACGCCGATGCTGGTCATCGACTACACGGGCGCGCGCGGCACGTTCACCTCCGTCGAGCCCACGAAGATCGACTACGGCTGCGATGGCAACCAGCTCGCGGTCACGCCGCTCGTCGGCCCCGCGCAGCTCGAGCCCGGCATCGCGTGGGCCCTGCACGATCCTGTGGTGCGTCCCGCCGCGCAGGCACCGCCCTCCGCGATCACCGAGTCGATGGCGACCTATGGCTTCGGCGAGCTCACGATCTACGTGCAGCGCGATACGAAGAAGCTGGATCGCGGCCTCCTGCGCTTCTTGATCGACGACACCGAAGTCGCGGCAGCCGGCTTCGTTCGCACGCTGATGGACGGCGCGGATCCCACCCTCGCCACGATCGACCTCAACAATGGCGGCCCCGGCGTCCCCATTCCGCTCGCCGCGTGGTCCATCGACGGCAGCGGTCACCCGCCATTCCTCGTCGCCATCGAGCGTCCGGGCTGGGAAGGCACCTCGATCGAGGCGTGGCTCGTCGAGGCACATTCGGCGAAACAGATCGAGGCGATGACCGCGTACCTCTATCAGTGCGCGTTCTGATCGCGACGCACGATCCGTGATACGCCCTCCCCATGGAGCGCATCGTTCACATCTGCAACGGCGACCACACCGCCGATCAACTCTCGCTCGCCGAGCTCCCCGGCGAGATCCGCGTCTGGGCCGACGCCCTCGATCGCGGCCCTCTCCTCCCCGTCGACGACGCGGAGCACTACGCCGCGCGCGCGGCTTACTGGGACAAGCACGAAACGCCAGGCGCCGCCGAGAAGCTCGCGGCCTACGATCGCGATCTCGACAGCGCGCTCGCCGCCGAGGAGGTGATCCTCTGGTACGAGCACGACCTCTTCGATCAGTTCGCGCTCATCCGCATCCTCTCGCGCATCGCGCGCAAGAAGCCGCCACAGACCCTCACGATCGTCTCCATCGATCGCCACCCAGCGGTGCCGAACTTCCTCGGCCTCGGCCAGCTCGAGCCCGAGCAGCTCGCCGCGCTGTGGCCGCAACGCGCGCCGCTCTCGCGCGACTCCTTCGACGAAGCGATCACCACGTACATCGCGCTCACCGCCCGCGACCCGCGCGGCCTTCCGTTCCTCGCGCGCCGCGTGAAGGCGCTGCCGTTCCTCGCGGGCGCGATCGAGCGTCACCTCGAGGAGTTCCCCGATCCCACGAGCGGCCTCTCGCGCACCGAGCGCCAGGTCCTCGCCGCCATCGCCCGCGGCGAAGGCTCCTCCGACGCGCTCATGCAGGGCTCGGCCGCCACCGATCCGCGCTATCCGCTGACGGACGGCTACTTGAAGACCACGCTCGCCACGCTCCAAGCCGCCGGCTTTACCGACGGCAATGCGGTGACCGCGCTTGGCCGCCAAGCGCTCGCGGGCGCCATCGATCGCGTCGCGGAGGTCGGCATCGACACGTGGCGCGGCGGCGTGCACCTCACCGGGCGCGGTCCCGTGTGGCGCTGGGACAGCCGCGAGCGAAAGCTCGTCGAGAAGTAGCCGCTACTCGCGTACGACGTCGGCCGCGGTCGCGACGATCGCCGCGCGCGTGATCCACTCCTCGAGCCGCTCGGCCCTCGCCGACTCGATCCGCGCGTCCAGCTCCACCGCGAGCGCTCCAAACCGTGCGGTCAACACGCTTCGCAAGGCGCGACGCAGCCCCTGCTCGCGTCCTTCCTCGTGCCCCTGCTCGCGTCCTTCCTCGCGCCCTTCCGCGCGCCCTTCCTCGCGTCCTTCCTCGCGTTCGGCCGCGAACTCGGGATGCCCGCGCAGCCGCCACGCACGCACGACCAGGTCGTCGTTCATCGCGATGTCGAGGAGTCCCTCGATCAGCACCGGCGCCGCGAACACCCGATCCTCGATCCTGCCCGCGATCGGCAAGATCGACCACGACGACAGCTCGCGCGACCACTCGACGACGCGTCGCTTCACGAGGTCGATGCCGAACACGCGACGCACGCCGCGCTTGGTCAGCTGCTCTGCCTTGCTCGCGGCCGTCGACAACCGCGTCGTCGCGAGGAGCTCGAACGCGACCTCCTCGAGCTGCCGGCCTCCGGTTCTCGCATCCCTCGCCGCCGGATACACGCTCGCATCGGGCGCGATGTCCGACACCTTGGACGTGCGCGTGAGCATATCGATCGCGACTTTGTACTCGGATGCACAGTGTGCCCGCAGCAACGCCGCCAGCGCTCCATGTGCCTCGCCATGCGGTTCATCGGCCGGCGCCACGTAGACGAGCTCTCCGTCGTCGATCTCGTACCGAGTCTCGGGCGCGACGAGTCGCTCGTCGACGGCCGGAAGATCCTCGTTCGTGTGGTCGCTGGGAGACGACATGACCTCAGCTTACTCTCGTCGTCCTCAGCAGTCCGCATGCCGCTACAACTGCGCGACATCGCGACAAACCGTGTCCGGGATTTCCGACTGCCGGACGTCCTGGACCGAGATTCGGACACGGTTCGGACATGCGATCGAGACCGCGTTATGTTCGTTGCAGATGCGTGCTGCTGTGGTTCTCGTCGCGCTGTTCGCGTGCGGTGACAACGTCCCTGGGATTGCGCTCGACGAGTTCGGCGAAGCGCGCCGCACCGCGGAATGCGAACGCCTCACTCGTTGCGGCTTGTTCTCGACACAGTCCGCGTGCGAGCGCTACTTGGTTCCGGCACTAGATCGCGACGTTCGCTCGGCTGTCGAGGCAAAGAAAATGTCGTTCGATGGCGCGGCGGCGAAGCAGTGTCTGGACGCAATCGCTGCGATGACGTGCGATGCAACGAGCGAGGAGGCTCGCGTAGTACCGCTCGCCTGCAGGCGCGCCCTCGGTGGATTGCTTGCGGACAACGAGACGTGCGCGTTCGACGCCGAGTGCATCTCTGGTTCGTGCGACGCGCCGAATTGTGGGCGCGCAGAGTGCTGTACGGGTTCGTGTCAGCCAACGATCGTCGACGCTGCTCCCGGAGAGACGTGTGCCCGCGACGAAGACTGCGCCGACGGATTCTGTGGCCTCGACTTACATTGTACTCCGCGAGCCCCCGAGCGTGAGATGTGCACGCGGGACGAGGAATGTGCATACGACCTGGCCTGCATCGGCGCTACCGAGTTCGAACCCGGACGCTGTCGGGATCTACCACTCCTCGGCGAGGCGTGTCCGTACCGACGATGCGCCGAGATTGGCGCCAGCTGTATCAATGGCACGTGTGTACCGGTGGGGCTGGCGGGCGATCCGTGCACGGGGCCCGCCGATTGCTCCTTCTACAGTGAGTGCGCTCCGGATGGGTTCTGTGCGGAACGGCCGAGGCTTGGCGAGACGTGCACCTTCGAATGCGAGCTCGGTGCGTGGTGCGACGATGGTCGCTGCGTCGGACCGATCGAGGACGGTGCACCGTGCGTTCAGGACGCGCAGTGTTCCGATCGCTTCTGTCGTGAAGGGGCCACGTTCGACTACTGCGACGTGCTGCCAACCTGTAATTGACTACTCCGCGACAGCGGAAAGGCCGTGGCGTTCGACCTCCGCATCCATGGTGCCCTGCACCGTGCGCAGCCACATGCGAAGGTCACCCCGTAGCGACCACGCGAATGCTTTGGCTCCGCCCCAACTGGCAGGCTTGTTCTTCTCGAACGCGAAGTGACCGACCCACGCGAAGCCATAACCGGCGATAGGTGCTGCGAGTGCGAGCCATGGGTTGAGTGGCGCGGCTGCCAAACAGCCCATCGCGATCGTCGTCCCTATGAAGTGCAGCTTGCGGCACGTCGGATCTTGGTGTTGCGAGACGTAGTAGGGCCAGAAGTCTTCGAAGCTTGCGGGACGCTTCATGTGGAACGCGACTATCGCTGAAGTTTGCAGTCGCCGAAAACGAAAATGGCAGGCTGTGGAGCCTGCCATCGGATCATCTAGCAGCGATCTTACGGAACGACCGTGATCGTCGGGTTGCCGTTGCCCAGGTCACGTGCCGGATCGTGGCAGTACCACCGTGCCGTCCCCGTTGTGTACGTCTGGCCATCCGAGCGAGTACCACCAGTCGTGACCTCGTATGCACCGTTTACCGGGATACGTCCTGGCTGACCGGCGGGGGCGTTACCTTGGCCCTGGTGGCCGATGACGCTCGTGTCGTTCGAGTGGATCACGATCGTGTCCGTCGTGAACTTGTTCATGAAGCGAACCTTGGTGCCGAGCTTCACAGTCACTGCTGCTGCTGCTCCCGTCGGGTAGACGCATTGACCGTTGTTCTCAGTAACGCTCACCGTCACTTGATCGAGGGCGGTCACTGTCGAGGTCACCGACATAGTGCCCAGTGTACTGGTCGCGTCGACCTTCACTGCACCAACTAGATCAGCGCCCTTCTGCGTCGGAATCACCACGGTCGCAACCACCGGCGTAATCCCATCCGTCGTCACGTCTACGGTGGAGGTTGAAAGCGTTACCGTCCAGTTCGGAATCACAACGGAGGTCGTCGGATTGATGACACTCGCAGTTAGGTTCACGGGGCCCGTGAAGTTCGTCGCATCGACGTTCACCGTGATCATGCTCGTGGTGCCGAGCTCCGTGTTCACGCTCGGATTGTCGGTGGTGACAACGATACGAGGCTCTTCGGTCTGTCCGCCACCACCACCGCCCCCGCCGCCGC
>JAEYYV010000185.1 GCA_023428295.1 Pseudomonadota bacterium | reverse complement strand
GAGGATTTCGTCGGCACGAACAACGGCCAGTCGATGGCGCTGATCACCGACTACCTGACCCGCTTCGACGATCCGCCCTGCTACTTCGACATGCCTTGGGTGAACTCCAACGCCCGCGATCGCCGCGAGGCTTACAGTGCCACCATGCGCAGGCGCGGCCTGGAGCCGATCATCATCCCGCTTGTCCGCTCCGACGACTGGGACTTCGAACGCTACGCCTACTGCGAGGCGTCGCGGATCCTGCGGGAGGGCGGCTTTCCGACGCGCGTGGTCCTGTGCGGCAACGATCGCGTCGCCTTCGGCGTCCTTGCCGCCCTGCATCAGGCCGGCCGCAAGGTCGGCATCACGCCCGATTGCGACCTGCGCGTCGCCGGCCACGACAACCAGCCGCTGGCGGAATACATCTGGCCGCCGCTGACGACCGTGCAGCAGAACACCGCCGAGATGGGCAGGCGCGCGCTCGACATGCTGCTCGCCCGCATCGACATGGCGCAAGGCGAGCGCGAGGCGCGCCCGCACGGCGAGCATGTCCTGGTCGACGGCGACCTGATCCTGCGCTCCTCCGCCTGATCGTCTCCGGCCCATCGCCGACGTCAGGCGGGCGAGGGTGGACCGACGAGGCTGCGGGGCGGCGGCGCGCAAGGCCTCAGCCGCCGACCATGAGCTTGACGACTTCGTCATGCGTCGTTTCGGATATCTTGCGCTCGCCGGCC
The DNA here is from genome assembly GCA_023428295.1 of Pseudomonadota bacterium. GTDB lineage: Bacteria > Myxococcota_A > Polyangia > Haliangiales > Haliangiaceae > JABFXX01. Next base: position 1,814 of record JAEYYV010000185.1, on the reverse strand, counting down.
TTGACGCCTCGACGCAGCACGATGATGCGGTCGGACACCGCGAAAATGTCCTGCAGGTTGTGTGAGATGAAGATCACGCCGCGACCCTGCGCCTTCAACTGGTGGATGAGGGATATGACCTTGCGCTGCTCGGGCACGCCGAGGGCCGCTGTCGGTTCGTCCATGATCAGGATCTGTGCGTTCCAGTAGACGGCGCGGCCGATCGCCACCGCCTGGCGCTGGCCGCCGGAGAAGTTCGAGACGGGCGCCTCCATGCGCGAGACGTGGAAGTCGAGGAGCGCCATCGTCTGGCGGGCGGCTTCGGCCATCTTGCGGCGGTCGAGCACCGGCAGGAAGCCGAAGGCGCGCCGCATGGGTTCGCGTCCGAGGAAGATGTTGCCGCCGATCGTCAGGTTGTCGGCCAGCGCGAGGTCCTGGTAAATCGTCTCGATTCCCTTGTCGCGCGCCTCCTGCGGCGTCGAGAAACTGACGGCCTCGCCCTTCAGCCTGATGTCGCCGGAGGTCGGACGGTAGACACCGGAGATCGCCTTGATCAGCGTCGTCTTGCCGGCGCCGTTGTCGCCGGCCAGTGCGACGACCTCTCCGGGGTGCACGGCCATCGACACTTCGTGCAGGGCCCGGACAGCGCCGAAATGCTTTGAAAGCGTGCTGACTTCGAGCAGGGGGGCCGCGCTACTCATCCTGGCGACCTCCGCTGAACCGGCGCTGGGCCTGATCGATCAGGACCGAGATGATGATGACCACGCCGACGCTGATAAACTGCCAGAACGGCTCGACGTTGACGAAGACCAGCCCGTACTGGATCACCGCGATGACGAAGGCGCCGGCCACGGTTCCGATGATGGTGCCCGAGCCGCCGAACAGGCTGGCGCCGCCGATGACCACCGCCGCGACGCAGTCGAGCAGCAGCGGCTCGCCGGCCTGAGCCGCTCCCGCATTGAAGCGCGCGGAGTAGAGCACCCCCGCGAGCCCCGCGCAGCAGGCGGAGAGAATATACAGGCGCAGCAGATGTGACTTGATGTCAATGCCGGCCCGCCGCGCCGCCTGGACGTTGGCGCCGATCGCGTAGTTGTGCTGGCCGAAGCGCGTCTGGCTGAGCAGATAGTGCATGATCACGACGAAGACGGCGGTGATGATGACGATATAGGGCACGCCCAGGAAGCGGCCGTTGCCGATGGACGCGAAGAAGGAGTTGCTCACCGGCACGGTCGTGCCCCCCGCGAACAGGAAGGCCACCCCGCGCGCCACGCCGAACATGCCGAGCGTGCCGATGAAGGGCGGCACCCTCAGGCGCGAGACCAGCAGGCCGTTGATGGTGCCGGGCACACCGGCGACCAGGACACCCGCCACGAAGCCGAGCAGCACGGCGGCGGGCATGCCGAGGCCCGGCGTGAAGGCGTTGATCGTATGCGCGGCCACCACCGCCGCCAGACCCATGATGAAGCCGAGCGACAGGTCGATGCCGCCGGAAATGATGACGAAGGTCTGCCCGGTGGCCAGCAGCAGCGGCGCCACGGCGAAGATGGCGATCGACTGCAGGTTGAACGGGTTGAGGATGAATGTGCCGCCGAAATCAAGCCGTGCCCAGACTTCGAACCCCACGATCAGGGCCAGCAGGAAAAGCCAGGCGCGCAGGTCGGCGATGCGCTGGACCAGGGTCTTGGCGCGGTCGGCATGGTCGGTCTGCGGCCGCGCATGGCCGTCGACGCCTGAGGCGGCGGCCATCGGGGCAGGGGAATCGGAGGCTGTCATCGGCTCTCCCGTTCGGAGCGGCCAGCGATCCTGGCCGACGGCGGGTTGGATCTTCCGGACGG
>JAEYYV010000170.1 GCA_023428295.1 Pseudomonadota bacterium | reverse complement strand
CGCCTGCGCGCATCTCGCCGCCGTCGGCAGGGAGCGTGCGCGCACCGTCGTCGAGCGGAAGCGGCGGTGTCGTGATGACGCGGCCCGCGGTGATCGTCGGCGCGCCCGCCAAGCCCACCACGCCGCCGCGCGTTCGCAAGGCACGCGAGGAAGAGGGGCGTGGATTCGGGCAGGGCCTGATCTCCGAGAAGTCCCTCGACGAGGTGATCCTCGCGTATCTGTCCGAGGACGCCGACGACAAGTAGATCGCACACCGTGCGCGCCCGGCGCACGCTTGTCGGATCGACCTGCGCCGCTACGGTATTCACATGAGCGCCAAAGTTAAGATCTACACGCGCGAGTGGTGCGGGTACTGCACCGCGGCGCTGAAGCTCCTCGACGACAAAGGCGTCGACTACGAGCACATCGACGCGAGCGGCAAGCCCGAGCTGCGGCAGTGGCTCGCGCAAGCGTCCGGTCAGCGGACCGTTCCACAGATCTTCATCGACGAGAAACCGATCGGCGGCTTCAGCGAGCTTCGCGCGCTCGACCGCGCGGGCAAGCTCGACGCGATGCTCTGGGACAAGCCGCAAGCGAACGACTGACGCGCGCTCGGGAAGCGACGGTGCTCTGCGCGATCGCTACTCCTCGGGATCCGGCTCGTCGAGCGACGGATGCTCGGCGAGATACGACTTCATCCACTCGGCGAGCGTGGGCATCGCGACCTCGAGGCGCTGCGAGCCTTCGCGATCGCGCGCTTGCTTCCACGCGAACGCGGCTTCGTCGTGCTCGCCGCGCTGCGCGTAGACCCACGCGCAGAGGAGCAGCAGATCGCGCCCGGCGGTCATCGACAGGCCCTTGCGCATCCGCTCGTAGAGCTCGGAGTCGTCGAGCGCTTGCGGGCCCGTGGTCGGCGCGTTGCCCTCGGCGACGAACAGGTGCATCTGCGCGATCCAGTACGACAGCTTGAGCACCTCGCCGGTGGGGATCGGGCCGCGTGCATCGAGGACGACGCGCGCTTCCTTGGTGCGACCCAGCGCGGTGAGGAGGTTGATCTCCGTGTAGTACGAGAACTGGTGCTGGATGAGGCGCGGCGAGAGCTTGCTGCGCGCCTTGCGAACGCGCTCGAGCGCAGCCTCGCCTTTGCCCTCGAGTGCGTCGGCGATCGCGACGCGAAGCTCGGCGAGTGCACGCACGCGACCCGGCGCCCACCACGCGCGCGCGACGGGCTCCGCGAGCGCGCGGCCCTCGAGCGAGTCGCCGTTGGACAGCGCGACCGATGCCTCGTTGACCTTCTGCACCGCGCGCACCGTGCCGATGAAGCGGCCGCCGAGCGCGAGATAGAACGGAACGAGCAGCGGGAACGCCGACGCGGCGAGCGCGACGCCAGCGACGGTGATGCCGCCAAACGCCACGTACGCGGCGACCTGTCGATTGCGGACGCCTTTGGGATCCTTCACCTCGCCATCGCGACCGACGTAGACAAGCTGGCCCTTGCCGGCTTTGTCGAGATCGCGCGCGATCATCGGGCGCGCGAGCGCGGTCGTTCCGTCTTTGGCGGGCTTGTCGTCGGACATTACCGTGCGCCCACCTGCATGCCGATGATGGTGCCGCCGGCGGAGTCGAGGACGCGCCAATCGGTGCCCTGCGGCGTGTCGAGGATCTCGATGCCGAGCGCCGTGAGCTCCGCGCGGATCGCGTCGCTGCGCGTGAAGTCCTTGGCGGCACGCGCGGCGGTGCGCTCGGCGAGCAGCATGTCGACCTGCGCGAGATCGATGTTCCCGCGCGCGACGAGACGCGCACGCCGCTCGCGCAGATACGTCTGCGGATCCGCCTCGAGCAGGCCGATGGTCTTGCCCGCCGTACGCAGATCCTTGGCGATGCGCGCGATCGTGCGACGGCGCAGCGCCTTGTCGATGCCCTTACCCTCGGCGACGAGCTTGTTGCCGAGCGTGGCGGCGTCGTGCATGGCGGCGAGCACGCGCGGCGCGTTGAAGTCATCGAGCATTGCCTCGCGCACGGCCGGCAGCACGCGCTCGATCTCCGGCAGCACGGCGCCTTCTCCACCGTCGCCGCCGTTGGCCACGAACGCGTCGAGCTTCGCGAGCGTCTCGTAGAAGTACGAGAGATCGCGATCGGCCGCGTACAGCGAGTGAAAGCGCAGCTCCGTCGGAGCTTCGGCGGTGGGAATGGCTTCCACCTCGAACTCGACGGGAGAGCGATAGTGATGCTTCACGCAGAAGAAGCGCAGCGCCTCGCCGCCGGCGTGGTTCGCGAGCGGATCGCAGTTGAAGACGTTGCCCAGCGACTTGGACATCTTCACGCCGTTGAGATTGAGGAAGCCGTTGTGCATCCAGTGGCGCGCGAACGACGCCTCGCCGTACGCGCCCTGCGATTGCGCGATCTCGTTCTCGTGGTGCGGGAAGATCAGATCCTTGCCGCCGCCGTGGATGTCGAACGTCTCGCCGAGGTGGCTATGCGTCATCGCCGAGCACTCGATGTGCCAGCCGGGGCGGCCCTTGCCCCACGGCGAATCCCACGCGGGCTCGCCGGGCTTGGCCGCTTTCCACAGCGCGAAGTCGTGGAAGTTGCGCTTGGTCTTCTCGATCAGCTCGCGGCCGCTCGCGTCCTTCTGGAGATCCTCGATCGATTGCTTGCTCAGCTTGCCGTACGACGGGAACGCCTCGACGGAGAAGTAGACGTCACCGTCGACGGCGTACGCCTTGCCGTTCGCGACGAGCTTCTCGGTGAGCGCGATGATCTCGGCGATGTGCGTCGACACGAGCGGCTCCACCGTCGGTGCGCGCACGCCGAACCGCGCCATATCGCGGTTGTAGTCGGCGGAGAACCGCGCCGCGAGCGCCATCGGATCTTCGCCGAGCGCGTTGGCCGCGTTGATGATCTTGTCCTCGACGTCGGTCACGTTGCGCACGTACTTCACGTCGAAGCCGAGGAACTCGAGGCCGCGGCGAATGGTGTCGAACGAGATCGCTGAGAACGCGTGTCCCAGGTGGGCCGGCGCGTACGGCGTGGGGCCACAGACGTACATGCCCACCTTGCCCGGCTCGAGGGGCTCGAACGGAACTTTCTGCTGGCGCATCGAGTCGTAGAGGCGGAGCTGCGTCACTCTTCGGGTTTTAGCATGATGGCGTTCGTCATCTTGTCGAGCCAGGCCGCCGTCTCGACCGCGTCGGTCGGCAGGAGGAGGTCCCATACGAGGAGCGTGCTCCCGGCCTTGGCGAGCACGCGTCGTCCGTCGGCGGAGATCTGGACGTCCGCATAGGTCGCGCTCGGGCTCCCCGAGGCGAGTCGCCAACGCGCCTGGACGAGTGGGTCGACGATGTCGATCGCGCCTCGATCGAGCACCGCCACGAGGCCGGCCTTCGACACCGAGATACTCGCGCGCCCGAGCGACTCCTCGAGCGCCGTGACCGAATCCGATTTCGCGAGCGCGACCAGATAGGCAGCGCCATCCTCGGTGATCGCGAGGAGATGATCGATGCCGATCGCGTCGAGCTTCGCGATCGAGTGAGGCAGCGTCGCGTGATGTACGAAGCCGCGTCCCTCGAGCGAGGGCAGCCGTCGGATCTCCGCGCCATTCGCGACGAAGACCTGGCTTCGGGGCGTGACCGCGAAGAGGCTCGCGTCCCACGGGCGGCCGCTCGAGCGCGTGCCGGTCGCGATGTCGTAGTAGTCGAACGCGTCGTCGGCGATCAGCATCGCGCGTCCATCGTCCGTGAACACCGCGCGATCGACGGAGCCTTTGATCGTCACGGGCGGCGCCCCGGCGGCCACGAGATGCGCGACGTGGGCCATGTCGACGACGAGCGCGTGGCGACCACTCGGCGAGACGGTCACGTCGAGGATCGCGGGCCACGTGCCGAGCTCGCGGCGATTGCCGGTCGCGAGATCCATCCACTGCGCGGGGCCTTGCAGGGTCGTCGCGACGAGGTCATCGCCGGTCACGAACTTCGCCGTGGCGATCCGCGTGCCCGCGACGCGCGGCTCGATCTCGTCGAGGTTCCACACGTAGAGATGCTCGTCTGCCACCGCGACGACATACGGCGACGCCGTGCTCGCGCGCATCATCGAGAAGCGTCCGCTCGGAGCAGCGAGCGTGTGCTCGCTGTGGTTCGCGATCACGAGCAGCTTCTCCTCGCCCGCAGCCACGATGGTGCCACGTTGCGACTCCTCGAGGCCGAGCGGCTTCGCGAGCGGCGTGTGCGGTCGCGTCGTGCCCACGCGTGCGATGCCCGTCGGGCCGATCGTGAACACGCGGCGTTCGCTGTGCAGGACATGCGCGCGGTCACCGACGACGACGCTCGTCGCCGTGGACACGGTTGGCGCCGTCGCGATCTCGATCGCGCGATCGCCCGCGAGGATCGCGAGGCGCGATCCGTCGCTCGCCCAATCCATCGCGTGCGGCCGCGCGCCGTCGAGCTGCACGGCGGGCTCGGTCGGCCGCGCGGGATCGTAGAGCAACACGTGCGCCGCGCCCGCGAGCGCGATGTAGCGACCGTTCGGCGCCACCGCGAGCTGCGTGACGTTCTCGTCGAGCGGAATCTGTCGCGGCGCCACGGCCGACAGCTCCATCTGCCACAGCGCCTCCTTGGCATCGACCCAGTACGCGGTGGTGCCGATGACATCGAGCGAGACGATCGTGGCCTCCACGTCGATCTCGCGACGTCCGCTTCCGCCGATGTCGACGATCGTGATGTGCGTTCCGCTCCACACGAGGAGCTTCTTCTCGTCGTCGGCAAACAGCGCGCTCACCGGTCCACGCGCCTCGACGAGCGTCCTCTCGCTGCGCGCGTCCAGATCGTAGAGCCGCACGATGCCATCGCCGCCGGCACCGAGCACGCGACGGCCATCGCTCGAGAACTGCAGCGAGCGCATCGCGGGCGAGGCCGGCAAGCTCCACGCGACACCGGCAGCACGCGCCTCGGCGGCGATCGCGCGTACCTCGCGCCAGCGTTTGGCGACCAGCGGCTTTACGAGCGAGAGCGCGAAGGTCGGGTTGGTGCTCGCCATGCTGCGCGCGCTGCTGAGCGAGAGATCCTCCGTCTTGCGCTCGGCGAGAAGCTGCGCGCTCTCTGCGGCGCTCTGCGCTCTGCGCGCTGCGAGCGCGTTGTCGTCCGCGCGGTCGCGCTCGTTGCGAATGCCGACGAACGCGAAGGCACCGCCGACCATCAACGCTGCGATCGCGATCGCACCGACGATGAACGCGTAGCGATGCTGGATCACGTAGCGCGAGATCTTCTGGCGCGGCGTGTAGTGGTGCGCGGCGACGAGCTGCCCGCCGAGGAAGCGCTGGAGATCCCGCGCGAGCTCGCGCGCATCTTGGTAGCGCTTGTCGGGATCGAACGAGAGCGCCTTGTCGACGATGGTCGCGAGCTCTGGCGGCACGCCTTGCACGAGGTTCGCGATCGGCGACGGCGGCGCCGTCATCGCCGCGCGCATCATGTCGTCGGCGCTGTCCGCATGGTGCGGAGGCTTCTTCGAGAGCAGGTGATACAGCGTCGCGCCGAGCGCGTAGACATCCCATCGCGGATCGACAGGGCCGCCGCCCAGCTGCTCCGGTGCCATGAACCCAGGCGTGCCGAACACGAGGCCTTCGCGCGTCTTGATCTCTCCGCCTTCGGTCGGCTGCAGGGCGACGCCGCCGAGCTGCGTGCGCTCGTCGTCCTCGCCGATGACCTTCGCGAGTCCCCAATCGATCACGATCGTCTCGCCGAGCTCTCCGACGAGGATGTTCGACGGCTTGATGTCGCGATGCACGATCATGCGCTCGTGCGCGTGTGCGATCGCTTCGGCAGCGGCGACCATGTGACGAACGAGGTGCAATCGATCGTTCAGACTCCGGCTCTCGCGGACGAGCTTCTCGAGGGGGCGGCCCTCGATCTTGCGCATCACGTAGTAGGGGACGCCGTTCTCGCCTTTGCCACCGTCGTGCACCGGCACGATCGATGGATGCTCGAGCCGTGCGGTGATGCGGATCTCGCGTGCGAAGCGCTCGAGGGCGTCGGGATCCGACGACAGCGCTTCCTTCAACGCGACGACACGACCGAGCAGCGTGTCGGTGGCCTCGACGACGCGGCCCATGCCACCGCGCGCGATCTCGGCGCCGAGCACGTAGCGCGATGGTGGAATCGCGGGCTGCTCACGCGGCGGCAACGCGGGCGCATCGGCCTCCGACGTGGACGCCGGGCGGCCTCGCACCGTCTTCGCGTCTTCCGCCACACTGCGAGTATGCGACGCTTTCAGGCCGCGGCAGGCTCGGACTTGTCGGTCTTACCGAGGAAGTCGCGCTTCATCGAGCGAACGAACACCCAGGCGAACAGAAGGCCGATGATCACGAGAACGATCGTGATCGGCAGGACGTACCAATACTGCTGCGGCCGATCGCCGGTGATCAACGCGTAGGCGCCGTCGGGAATTCCGCGCGCGACATAGAAGCCCACGAGGTCGAGCTCTGCGTCGGGGATGGTGGTGCTTGCATCGACGGTGAAGCCCGCGGCGGGCGACGACTTGAGCGTGCCCCACGTGGTCTCGAAGTGACGCGTGAGCGGCTCGACGCGCGCTGCCCACAGCTCGGCCTTCTCGAGCTTGGCGGTGGTGTCGGCGACTGCGTTGGCGCCGTTGACCTCGAAGCGCACCTGCTGCTCCGACGCATTGGGTGCCGGCGTGAGCGGCTGTCCGACGGTGATCTCCGCGCGGCCGAGCGCAGCGGACCACGACGCGGCGTCGGGGAAGCGCTCGTTGAGGGCGGCGACGATGATCGCCGCGTTGGGATCCTGCAGATCGATCGCGACCTTGTCTGCGTCGGCGACCGTGAACGTATCGCCGGTGACCATGGCGACCTTGCCGGCGGCGAGGCCCGCGCGAACCGACGCGGCCTTGGCGAACACGGGGCGTGGATTCGCGCGCGCGTACTCGGAGACAGCGTCGGCGAAGGGGAGATCCTCGAGGCGCTCGAGGCGACCTTGGTAGGTCTCCATCGTCGGCTCGTCCCAGCCGTCGCCGTTCACCACGAGCCACAACTTGTCGCTCGCACCGCGCACGGGAACGACGCGCAGACCGACGCCGGTCTTGTTCCGCGCGGCGCGAATGGCGTGCGACATGAGCGGCGCGAGATCCACCGCGACGAAGTGATCCGCCGCGACATTCCCCTCGACGATCTGCGCGACGCTGACCTTCTCGGGAGCATCGTCGCCGCTGAACTTGCGGTCGCCGTTCAGGCGCAGCACGAACACCGCGCAGAGGATCACGACGCCGAGCCCCGTGATCACGCCGATCTTCGGACCGGGGCGGCGCGCGAGCTTGATCAGCTCCTCATCCGGCTCGGTGTTGCGAGCGCCGATCTTCTCCCGAGCCATGGGCACGTTCGCGGTTGTCCCCGTGTCGGAGTCCTTCGAAGACGCGGTTTCGGCCATGGCAGAAGCGATCGGCATCCTATCGTGGGGATCGACAACGCGCCACCGCACCGGGTTGCGCCTATTCCTGCAGTTTCGCGGGGCTTGGCGATCGTCTTCTCCACGAGTTACGGTGCGGGTCGTGGGCGAGCGGCTAGAGAGCAGCCGGCAGCAGCCATTGGCTGTCGCCGAGGTCGTACGCCATGCCGGCCGTACGATCGATGCGCTCGGCATCCTCTGGATCGAGGGAGAGGTCACCCAGGTCACGCGCGCAGCGTCGGGACATCTCTACTTCGCGCTCCGCGATCGTGACTGCGTGCTGTCCGCGATCATGTGGGGACGCGACGCGGTCCGCATCAAGTTCGAGCTCGCTGCCGGCCAGCGCCTGCGCGTCCGTGGCCGCCTCGGCGTCTACGACCGCGACGGCAAGATGCAGCTCTACGCGGACTTCGCCGAGCCCGCGGGCGCCGGCGCCGAAGCGCTCGCCCTCGAGCAGCTCAAGGCCAAGCTCGCCGCCGAGGGAATCTTCGCACTCGAGAAGAAGCGCGCGTTGCCCCGCTTCCCCAAGCGCATCGGCGTGGTCACGTCGCGAACCGGCGCTGCGGTCCACGACATCATTCGCACGATTCATCGTCGCCTGCCCACGCCGATCCTCATCGCCGACTGCGCCGTGCAAGGCCCCACCGCACCCGCGCAGATCGTGAACGGCATGGCGATGGTCGTCCGCGCGGGCGTCGACGTAGTCATCGTCGGTCGCGGCGGCGGCGCGGTGACGGATCTCACCGCGTTCAACCACGAGCGCGTCGTGCGCACGATCTCGCGCTGCCCGGTGCCCGTGATCAGCGCCGTCGGACACGAGGTCGATCTCTCGCTCGCGGATCTCGCCGCCGACGCGCGCGCCTCCACGCCCACCGCCGCAGCCGAGCTCGCGGTCGCCGACGGCAACGCCATCGCCGACGTGCTCGTCAAAGAGCGCCGCCGCCTCGATCGCGAGATGCATCATCGTCTCGATCGCGCTCGCCAGGATCTCGATCGCGCGACGTTCGCGCTCCACGGTCGCGGCGAGCGCGCGCTCTCGTCGACGCGCCGCCAGCTCCACCATCTCCAGCACCGCCTCGCCGGCTTGCATCCGCGCGCACGCATCCTCGCGCGCGGCGCCGAGCTGTCCGAGCTCCTCGCGCGTCTCGTCGCCGCGCATCCAGGCGGCCGCATCGCGCGCGGACATCGCGATCACGAGGCGCTCGTCGCGCGTGCACATCGCGCCATGCAGCGCATCCTCGACACGCGACGCGCCACGCTCGGCCGTCTCGGCGCGCAGATGGCCGCGTTGTCGCCGCTCGCTGTCCTCGATCGCGGCTACGCCGTGGTCCACCGTGGCAACGATATCGTGCGCGACGCAGCGCAGACGCGCGCTGGCGATCGCCTGCACGTTCGCCTCGCGCGCGGGTCGCTCGATGTCACCGTCGATGCGGTCGACATCACCGTTGCCGCCGCCGAGGAGCCGACGTGAGCCGCGCGAAGACACAGAATCCGACGCGTGCGAAGAAGCGCATGGCCACGCCTCCGCAGCTGACGCCGATCGACGAGGCCGATGTCGACGCCGCGTTCGACGTGATCCGCATGGAGAGCGAGCCCTCGCCCGCGACGCTCGCCAACGCCGATGCGGACGCCGCGGCGGCCGCCGCGGGCGTGGCGGG
>JAEYYV010000166.1 GCA_023428295.1 Pseudomonadota bacterium | reverse complement strand
CCCGCACCGGGGTTGCTCTCCGCAAGACCTCGCGGTCTCGCACCCGCGCGGTCCGCCCCGCGCGGGTCCGCGCCCCGCACCGGGGTTGCCTGCGCAACTCCGCCCGATCCCGCACCCGCACGGTCCCGCACTCCCTCACCGGGGTTGTGCTCCGCAGGACCTCGCGGTCCCGCGCCCACGTCCCGCACCGGGGTTGCCTGCGCAAGACCTCGCCAGTTCGCGGCCAGCTCGAGGAGGCCACCCGTCGGGAGTCCCGCACCGGGGTTGCTGCGCAAGATCTCGCAGTCCCGCGCCGGGGTCGCTTCTTGGACTTTAGGGGGCACAGAACGTCCGCCGTTGTCCGGGTCGTGTCCGGCATTCGGTCGCGTCGTCCGGTGGGCGGACAAAGGATTCATCGTCAATGACTGGGAACAGGCACTTAGGTTCCGGCGCGATACGTGCTGTTCAACGATCGCATGTCGGCACCTCGCCCTGTCTTTCCGATGCGGACCCGGTTCAGCACAAGACGAACCACGCAGCGACAGTTCATCATGCGTCCCGACGTCGAAACCAACAACGCATTCGTCTACTGCTTGGCCGAGGCGGCGCAACGCTATGACGTGAAGGTCATCCTCGCGCAGATGATGTCCAACCATGCGCATCTGATGACCGACGATCCACTCGGCAACGATGTGCAGTTCCGCGAGCATTTTCACAAGATGTTCGCGAAGTGCCAGAACGCGTATCGCGGTCGCTGGGAGAACCTCTGGGCGAGCGAAGAACCGTGCGTGGTCGACGTTATGGACCGGGACGCCGTGATGGACAAGCTTGTCTACATCGCCACCAACCCGATCAAGGATGGCCTCGTAGATCGCACGCACCGTTGGCCTGGCCCGAAGTTCGTTCGGGCACTCCTGACACAAACCCCGCTCAAGGCACGCCGCCCTAGGCACTTCTTCAGCAAGAGGGGAATGATGCCCGCCGAAGTCGAGCTCGAGCTCTGCCTTCCTGACTCGATCGACGATAAGCCTGCCTTTCTAGCCGAGCTTGAGCGACGAATCGAGGCCGTAGAAGAAGAGCACATCCGCGAGCGAGCAAGGACGGGCCGTGGAGTTGTCGGCCGTCGACAGATCTTGCGCACAGCCTGGCAGACCAGTCCGACTACCAAAGAGCCTCGACGAGACCTTCGCCCTAGAGTCGCCACGCGCGACAAGTGGCTCCGCATCGCAACACTTCAGCGGAACAAGGAGTGGCAGATCGAGTATCAGGAGGCGCGCGCGAAGTGGCTTAGCGGCCTTCCGGCAGAGTTCCCCTACGGTACGTACTGGCTCAAACGCTTCGCGAATGTCTCCGTACGAGCTGCGCCGCCGCCGATCGAGCCCAACTAAGAGTCCTTGCGAGCTGGTCCAATGTCTTCGATGAAGAGTGCGGAAGTCGCAGCACTCTGCGTCGCGGCGTGGTCGATCAACGCAGAAGTCGTCCTACAGCGACCACAGGTTTAGGGGCGAGACGGAATGTGAGGCTCACAAGAGGCGCCGTCGATCGACTTTTCCTTCCGCAACCTCGGTCCGGCTACCCCCCAGGGCTGCCTAGCTGATGTCCCAATCGTACGGGCTTGGCTGAGCGGCGGGACTTAGCCTGGCGCGCAACCGGTGCGAGATGAGTCGGGATCATCCCTGGCGCGCAACCCCGGTGCGGGATCATGCGTCGTCGAGCAGCGTGTAGAGCAGCGCGAGCAAGTCCGTCGTGACGCCCGGCACGAGCGCTGCGAGCGCGTCGTCAGAGAGCACCGAGAGTGCCGACGAGATCCGCGCGGGATCCTCCGCGCGCGTGCCTTTGGTCCTGCGGTTCTCCCGCGCGAGCGTGGCCATGCGCGCGGCCAGCTTGTCGCGAGCTTCGCCGAGTGAGGCGCGCGACATCGCATCGAGGGCGTGCTCGAGACGCAGTCGGGCCGCGCCGACCTGTGGGCCCCAGAGGGTCAGCGGCCCCGCGAACAGCTGATTCACGAGGGCGTCGAGATTGACGCTGACCGGCTCCGGAGCCGGAAGCATGACCGACGGCATTCGCTTCGTGGCGCCCACGAAGCGGAGCGTCGCGAGCTGCGGCCAGGCGGCGAGCAGCGCGCGGGCGCGGGCGGTGATCGTCGCGACGGTGTTGGGCGGCTTGTGGCGAATGCAGACCGCGAGGGCGCCCCACGGGGTTGCGCGAGCGGCGGCCGCGAAGGCGTCGCGCTCTTCGGACGGCAGAGCGAGCTCGCCCGCGGTGATCGCGTAGCCCGCGCCGAACAGGCGCCAGCGCGCGTTGAACGGGTCGAGCGTGCCGTCGTGCACGATGATGAGCTCGCCCGGCGCGATCGAGCGCAGCTGGTCGGGCGCGAAGGTTCGCGTGCGGCGGTAGGAGTCGGCCCACGCGAGCCCCGCCGCATCGGCAGCGTCGACAACCGATTGCTCGTCGCCGAACAGGAACGCCGGAAACTGCACCGTGGGAGCGTACACGCCAGCGACGGGCTGACGCGAAGAAGATGGTGCAGCGAATCGCGACACCCGCGCGGGTCAGTCGAAGGCGACGAACGTCGCGGTCGTCTTTCGCGCGCCCTGCCCCACGTCGGTCTCCGCATCCCATGTGCCGTCGACGATGCGATCGGCGATGCCGTCGCCTCCGTCGTCGACGAGCCGCGCGGTTCCGCGCGCGAGGTGGACGTCGGCGATCTGGACGCGCGTCACCTGCGCGCGCAGATCCTCGACGAGCGCCGAGAGCTGGCTCTTGCACGCATTCTCGATCTCGCTCGCGTGACCGACACACGTGGTGGGCGCACTCGACAAGCACCTCGCCGCCACCGCGCGTCCGACCGCGCCACAGTCCACACTCGCGATCAACGAGACGTCATCACCGAGCAGGTTCGTGCTCGCGAGGTTGAGCGCTTGCCATGCGTGATTGCCAAACGCGAGCGAAAAGCGTTGCTCGCCGATCGTCAGCGCACCGCCCGTGCCCACGCTCGCCGCCGGTCGTTGGAGGATCCCGTCCGCTTTGAGCCCGCCGATCGGAATCACGATGTCCACGTTCGCCGGCGTGAAGTTCAAGCCCATCAGCGAATGCACGACAGAGGTCGGCGTGATCGATAGAGAGCTCTCGATCGTGAACGTCGTCATCACTGTCTGCGTGATCGTCGCGATCTCGCCCGTCGCTTGTCGCAGCGTCCTCGTGCCGACCTTCACCTTGTCGAGCTCCACGTTCACGTAGCTCTCGAGGTTCGTGCGCAGCGTGCTCGACAGCGTCGAGACCCACGCCGGCATCGTGCCCGTCGGCGCGAGCAGCGCCCGCGCCGGCGCTTGCGAGAGCTCGGTCAGCTTCGCGATCGCCGCCGACACCTGCGGCAGCTCGTGCGCGAGCACGACGCGCGTCTGCACCGCGTACGAGTCATCCATCGGCACCGGGTTCTCGGACGTGCCGAGATCGGCGCCGTAGCCCTCGGGCTGTTCGTCAATCGCACAGCCGGTGATCACGAGCGCGAGCAGGATGGGCTTCACGCTCGACACGAAGAGCAAGGGGCTCGCCAGCGCTAAGCGCGCGGAAGCCCACAGTCATCACTCTCACTCCCAGGAGGGACCACGCTCCACTCGACCACGCACGATCGGTTGCAGTCGATCCGATTCCAGTTCTCGTACGTCTCTGCCACAGCCGAAGGCCTGCTCGGATCCCCCGCGAGCCGCTGGAGCCAGGACCCACGTTCTGGGCAGACGTCGTCATCACCCCCGATGATCGCGACGACGCCATCGCCTACTGCGCACCGTCGGTCCACCGCCGTCGCCGGGGTTGCCGTCGCGCCGGAGCACTACTCGGCGTCGCCGCCCTTGAGGCCATGTCGCTTCAAGAGCTCGCGCAGGTGGTAACGCGTCAGTCCCGCTTCTTGCGCGGACCGCGTGATGTTGCCGTCGTTGCGCTGCATGAGCGCGCCGAGATACGCGATCTCGAACGCGTCGACGACCGTCTGCTTCGCTTGCTTGAAGCCGAGGCCCGCTTTGAGCAGCGCCGCATCGAAGATCGCCGGTCCCGACTGCGTCGGCAGATCCACACCCGCGAGCTGCGCGGCCGCGCGTTGCGCCGCGTGCGCGCCCGCTTGCGCGAGATCGTGCCACACGACGACCGACGGCCCCATCTCGCGACCGAACACGAGATCCGAGCGCGTGATCACCGGCCCGTCGGACAGCGCCGCCGCCCGCTCGACGACGTTTCGCATCTCGCGAACGTTGCCCGGCCACTGGTGGCTCATCATCGCCGCCATCGCATCTTGCGACCACGACATCGTCATTCCGCGGCGCGACGCGACCTCGCGCAGGAAGTGGTTCGCGAGCCCCGGAATGTCCTCGCGACGCTCGCGCATCGGCGGCAGCTCGACGTGAACCACCGAGAGGCGGAAGTACAAGTCCTCGCGGAACGTGCCCTTGTTGACCTCTTCGCGAAGATCGCGGTTCGTCGCGGCGAGCACGCGCACGTCCACCTTGTACGTGCGGTCGCCACCGACGCGCTTGATCTCGCGCTGCTCGAGGACGCGCAGCAGCTTGGGCTGCAGCGAGATGTCGAGCTCGCCGATTTCGTCGAGGAAGATCGTGCCGCCGTTCGCCTGCATGAAGCAGCCGTCGTGCTGCTGCACGGCGCCGGTGAACGAGCCCTTCTCGTGACCGAACAGCGTCGATTCGATCAGCTCGCGCGGAATGGATCCACAGTCGAGCACCACGAACGGCTTGCTCTTGCGCGCGCTCGCGTTGTGCAGCGCACGTGCGACCATCTCTTTACCCGTGCCGGTCTCGCCGGTGATGAGGCACGTCAGCTCCGACGGCGCGACCTTCTCGAGGTGCGCGAAGATCTCGCGCATCGCGGGCGACGCGCCGAGCATCATGTCGAACCGGTCCTTCTTGGACAGCTCGATCTCGACGACGTCTTGCAGCGTCTGGAACTGGATGTTCGTATGACCGATGCGGAAGATCGTGCCCGGACGCAGATACACCTCGCGCACGCGCAGATCGCCGACGAAGATGCCGTTGCGCGAGTTCAGGTCGCGCAGCCGGTAGCCGTCGTCGCGCGCGCTCACTTCGAAGTGCGAGCCCGACACCGCCTTGTCTTGCACGACGAGGTCGCTGATGATCGAGCGGCCACCCGTCACTCGCGGCTTCAAGATCTCGAGCTCGCGCCCCTGATCGGGACCGTTGGTGACGACGAGCTTGCCCTTCCGCAGTCGGCGAACGGTTGCCCATTCGCCTTCGAACAGCGTGGTCAGCCCCGTGCCGGACTCGAATTGCGGATCGTCACCCTGCTCCATAACAGGGCCAACGTACCACTAATTCAAATACTTCTGCTGCTCCGGCCGTGCCTTGGACGCCCCACCCTGCATCACGGTCAACTTCGCGCGAGAGCGGCGGATCCGCCATTTCTTCCACAAAAGCGCCGGGGAGAACTTGGAGATCAGCAGCACGGCCGTCCCGATCGACGCCACGTACGCCGCACCCAACGCCCACGCCTGCTGCAGCGTGATGAACAGCGCCAGGAACGCCAGGATGCCGTACATGAACTGCTTCGCCGTCAGCGGCAGCACCGCGAAGAACTGGATCTGCTGCTTCTGGAACGTCATGCCGAACGCGACGATCGCGGCGTACATGAACGGCATCATTCCGGTGATCGGCGCGTTCTGGCCGATCAGGTGCCCGACGAGCGTTCCCGCGAACGTTCCCGCCACCGACGTGAAAATCACGAACCGATAGAACCGCCCCGTCCCCCAGAAATGCTCGAGGCGCGGGACAAAGCCCCACATCATGAAGCCGAACAGCAGCAGGTTGATAAAGCCCGGCTCGACGAGCGGCCCCGTGACCAGCGTCCAGACGTGACCGTCCTCCCAGACATTGGACGGATACGCCAACGCCAGTGGCGCGAACGTCGCGCGCGCCTCGACATTGGATAGCAGCCAGATGAGCGAGAACCCGATCTGCAGGCCCAACACCACCATCGCGCCGCGCGAGATCCCGAGGTTCGAGAGCTGGAATCGGCGCTGCTTCACAGGTGGACCTTAGCAGACGCCTGCGGGGGTCGGCGAGCACGACGCCTCGCGCGACTCACCGTCCGACGAGGTCGATCACGCCGAGCGCCGTGACCTGGTTGCGCGGACCGATCGTCGCCCCCACCACCGCGGACGCCACCTCGCTCTCCCCGCTCATCGCGCGAACCTCCACGCTGTACGCTCCGGCCAACACGCCGCCCGTGATCCCGCGCGTGTCTTCGCACGCGAAGTGATCGACATACGACTCCATCGCGTTTGCCGTCGTCACCTCGATGTCGTCGATCGCGTCGTCCACACACGAGACGTTGGCCAGCGCCCACTCGAGCGCCGCGTAGCCGGCGTCCGTGAGCACCACGAACGACACGTCGCGATCCGTCTCGCTCACATCCACGATCTCCGGCAGCGACGCGCCATACGATCCGTTCGGTCCCGCGAACCGCACCTTCGTCTCGACGAGCCCGCCGCGCTCGTCGACCTCGAACGGAATTCCTCCCCCACCAACCGAGCATGGAAACGGATCCGTGCGCTCCGGTCCCACCGCAGCGCCCGAGGCATCGACCTGCATCGTGGAGAAGATCGCGTTCTCGGCTCCCGCCGGACACGACGTGTCACTTGCCGTCGTGAGCGCGCGGAACTGCCAGCGCACGTTGACCATGCGCTCGACCACATCGATCTGACACGCGGTGCAGCCATCGCCCGCGATCGCGTTGCCGTCGTCGCACGCCTCGCTCGCATCGACGGAACCATCGCCGCAGCGCGCGTCGACCTCATCGTCGTCGGAGATCACGCACGCGCCGAGCAGGATGAACGGCAACACGAAACGCATGCGCTCGTTTCTACCAAATCCGTCGATCGTCAAAGCTTCTTCGAGTCAATGGAGCGAATTGCGGCATGGACCAATGTTGCAAAGCGTCCCATTTGTGCTTCACGGAAAACGTATCCTCGTGTGATGGTCGGCGAGGAGGAACGGATGAAGGTATTGGCTGTGGTATTGGCTGGAGGGGTTGTGGCGTGCGGCTCTGTAAATGAGACGCCGCAGGACGCAGCTCCCCTCGATGATGCGGCGGTGGTGGACATGCAGGTAGATGCTCCACCTATCGCGTGCACTCAAACGACGTGCGTCAACAGTACGCTGGAGGTGTGCGGGAGCGGTGGAACCGTGGAACTGACGCAGCAATGCGGCCTCGGGTGTTTCACCGATGGGACACGTTGCAACGCGATCACACCGTCCAATGGACTCGAAAACGCGATAGATCAGGCGCCACAACAGGGCGGTATCCGCTGCACGAGCCCCGTCTAGCGACGTAGCACCGACGTGACGCATCGTCGTCGTCGATGTTCGAGCCGAGCGCGAGTACGACCGAGGTGTGGATCGAGCGAGTGACAGCGTGGCGTGCGAGC
>JAEYYV010000383.1 GCA_023428295.1 Pseudomonadota bacterium | reverse complement strand
CTCTCGGTCGGTGGCTTCGTGGCGGACATGTCCGCGGGGCGCGGCTACATCGCGCTCGCGATGGTGATCCTCGCCGGGTGGCGTCCCGCGTACGCGGCGCTCGCGTGCCTCGCGATCGCCTTCTTCGAGGCGGTTCGCATCCAGCTCCAGATCGCGGGCGTCGGCATCCCGCACGAGCTCGCGCAGCTCGTGCCGTATGCGATCACGCTGCTCGTGCTGATCGCGTGGGGCGGCAAGCGCGGCAAGCCTCCGCGCTCGCTCGGCACCTCGTGACTCAGTCGGTGGTGGGCTTGGCGAACGGATCGGCGAAGATCTCGTCGATCGGCGCGCACCGAACACGCCACGTCGCTCGAGGATGCCGCGACGTCCGGCGGCGATCACGAGCAAGTCGGGCTCCGCGACACGAGTCTTCGAGAGCACGACGTCGAACGGCGCCATGAAGACTTCGGCGATTCGCGTATCGTGCAACGCGCTGCGAAGCATCACGCACAGATTGCCGAGCACGCGCTGATGCGTGGTCGCGGGCGAGGGGCTCACGACCAGGACCCCGTCGAGAATCTCGTACCGCGATCCGTCCGTGCTCTCCGGCATCGCGAGTAGATCGTCGTACGTCCACACCTTGTCCGGCGGATGTCTCTCCATCGCACCTCCATGCTAGCGCACTCGCGCAAGATCGAGGCTGCGAGCTCACGTCGAGAAGTCGCGCAGTTGCCGACGGTGCTGTCCGCCCGCTGGACAGCTGGGTGACTACATCTGCTTCGGCGCGTGCATGCCGAGCAGCGACAGTCCCGTCGCGAACGCGGCCTGCACCGCGGCGACCAGCGCGAGGCGCGCGCGGCGCGTCGCGGCATCCTCGGTCAGCACGCGCAGCGACGGATCGCCGTTGCCTTGCGTGTACCAACGCGAGAACTCGCCCGCGAGCTGGAGCAGGTAGTGCGCGACGCCGTGCGGCTCGCTGTTGTCGGCCGCGCGGACGACGATGTCCGGAAGCTCGAGCAGCTTCTTGGCCACGGCCCACTCCGAGTCGTGCGCGAGCTTGGTGAAGTCGATCGCCTCGATGTCCGTGCGCGCGATCGATTCGTTCGCCTTGCGCATGATCGATGCGCAGCGCGCGTGGCTGTACTGCACGTACGGCCCGGAGTCGCCGTCGAGCGCGGTGGCCTTCTCGAGATCGAAGTCGACGTCCTTGTCGCGCTGCGTTTGCAGGTTCGCGAACACGACTGCACCGATGCCGACCTTGGGCGCCACGTCATCGACGATCGTGGCGTCGAGCTCCGGGTTGACCTCGCGAATGCGCGCGCGCACGGCGAGCTCTGCCTCGCGGAACACGTCCTTCATGAGCACGACGTCACCGCCGCGCGTGCTGGTCTTCTTGCCGCCCATGCGCACGAGGCCGAACGGCACGTGCTCGCAGCGCTCGGCCCAGTCGTAGCCCGCCTTCTTCAGCAGCTTGAACAGCTGGCGGAAGTGCAGGGCCTGTCCGCGATCGACCACGTAGAGCGAGCGCGTGAAGTGATACGTGTTCCAGCGATACTTGGCCGCCGCGACATCGCGTGTCGCGTACAGCGTGGTCCCGTCCTGCGTCTTCAGGAGGATCGGCGTCTTCTCGCCCTCGAGCTCCACGACCTGGGCGCCTTCACTCTCGGTGATGAGCGGGCGCAGCTCCTCGAGCACGCCGGGCATGTCCGGATCGTAGGCGCTCTCGCCGCGCACTTCGTCGAACTCGATGCCGAGCGCCTTGTAGACCTCGTCGAACTCGGCCCACGAGATGTCGCGGAAGCGCTGCCACATCGCGCGCACCTCGGGCTCGCCATCTTCGAGGCGCTTGAACCACAGGCGCGCCTGGCGATCGAGATCCGGGTTCTTCTTGATCTCGTCGCGATACTTCACGTAGAGGTCCGTGAGCTTCGTGACGTCGAGGGGCTCCTCGGCGCTCCACAAGTTGTAGGCGGCGATCACCATTCCCTGCGTGGTGCCCCAATCGCCGAGGAAGTTGATGCCGACGACGCGGTAGCCGAGCGCGCGGAAGATCTGCGCGAGCGAGTGGCCGATCGTCGTGGAGCGGATGTGGTGATACGCGAGGTGCTTCGCGATGTTCGGGCTCGAGTAGTCGATGCAGATCGTCTTGTCGGCACCGACGCTCGTCGGGATCAGCGAGCCGTCGATCGCTGCGCCGCACAGCCAGCGAAACACCGCCGCGCGATCGAGCTTGATGTTGATGAACGGTCCGGCGGCGGTTGCGCTCGCGATGAGGCCGCCGGGCGCGATGCCCTCGGCGATCTCCGTTGCGACCTGCGCGGGGTTCTTGCCCTGCGCTTTGGCGATCGCGAAGCAGCCGACGGCCAGATCACCCATCTCGGGGCGGGGTGGCGCTTGGACGGCGAGATCGGTAGCAGCCACGCCGGCGCGCGTCGCGACAGCATCGGCCGCCGCTTGATGGACCGGAGTGTGGTGCGGCATAGGGCGCGCAACCTAGCACGCCGCGAAAAGTCTGCGGATTCCCGGCGGTTGGTTTGACGCTCCCGCAAACTGCGTGTTACCAACGTTGTGGCTTCCGTGTTTGTCTGGGGCAGGGCGAGTCGATCACGTTCTTGGGGCAACTGGGAGGAATCGTGAGCAAGATTGTTTTGTGCGTCGATGACAGCGCGACGATGCAGCAGGTCGCTGACATCACCTTCCGCGGTACCGAGTTTACGTACGTAGGCGCGCGCAGTTACGACGAAGCCTTGGACAAGGCGAAGGGCCAGAAGCCCGCCGTCGTTCTCGCGGACTCGGTGATGACCGGCAAGACCGGCTACGACCTGTGTCTGGCGCTGAAGTCCGATGCGGCGTTCGCGTCGGTTCCCGTCGTGATCCTCGTCGGCAACGGCGCTCCGTACGACAGTGCAAAGGGCGTTCAGGTCGGCGCCGACGCCAACCTCCCCAAGCCGTGGGACACGCAGACGATGCTCGAGAAGGTCACGGAGATCGTGACCAAGGCTGCGAGCGGCGTCGCGAAGCCCGGTCAAGGTGCGGCGGTTCAACCCGCTGCGTCCGCTGCGCCCGTCGCTGCTGCCGCGGCGGCGGCCAAGAATGTTCCCGCCGCTGCCGCCGGCGCACAGCCTCCGCGCTCGGCGACGATCATGGGCATGCCCACGATCAAGATGCCCGCCGGTACGGCACCTGCGGTCGCGCCCGGTCCGAGCAAGACCACGGTGATGGCGGTCCCGCCCGTATCGCCGGATGGGTCCGTCGGTCGTGCACCTGCTCCGAGCCAGCCCGCCATGCGCGCGCCGGCTGCTGCCACTCCGTCTCCGGCGGCGGCCGCGTCTGCGCCGGCGCCCTCGTTCAATCCAACTCTTGGAGCAAATCGAGCCTCTATGGTCAGCGGTAATCCGACCAAGCGTTCTGCCCTCGTCGAGGCGACTCTGAACAAGATGGCGGCTCGTCTGGCGGAGGCCTCGGGCCTCCAGCCCGGTAGCCCGGAGCTGCTCGCGCTGATCAAGCTCTCCGCGGAAGTCGTGGAGCGCGTGGTCTGGGAGGTCGTGCCGGAGCTCGCCGAAGCGATCATTCGCGAGAACCTCACCGACCTCACGAAGCATCGCGGTCAGGCGTAACGCAACGCGCTAGCGTGGTAGCGTCCGGGCGTGACAACGTCGTCGGCGCTTCCGAAGCAGTATGACCCTTCCGATGTGGAGCCTCGCTGGCTCCGCTTCTGGTTGGAGAACGGGTTCTTTCACGCGGACGAGTCGAGTCCGACCGTACCGTACTCGATCACGCTTCCTCCGCCGAACGTCACCGGCTCGTTGCACATCGGGCACGCGCTCGGTTCGACGATGCAGGACATCCTGATCCGCTGGAAGCGGATGCAGGGCTTCAACGCCATGTGGATGCCCGGCATCGACCACGCGTCGATCGCGGTGCACGTGCTCCTCGAGAAGGATCTCAAGCGCCGCGAGAACAAGACGCGTCAGGAGCTCGGTCGCGACGAGTTCATGAAGCGCGCGTGGGCGTGGAAGGAGCGCAGCGGCAATCGCATCAGCGAGCAGGAGAAGCTGATGGGCTTCTCGCTCGATTGGGAACGCGAGCGCTTCACGATGGACGAGCGCTCGAACAAAGCGGTGCTCGAAGCGTTCGTGAAGCTCCACGAAGAGGGCCTCATCTTCCGCGCGAAGCGGATGATCAACTGGGATCCCGCGAGCGAGACCGTGGTGTCCGATCTCGAGGTCGACACGAAAGAGGAGAAGGGGCACCTCTGGGAGATCAAGTATCCGTTCGCCGACGGATCGGGCGAGATCATCGTCGCCACCACGCGTCCGGAGACCATGCTCGGTGATACGGCGGTTGTCGTTCACGAGAACGACGAGCGCTACAAGGCGCACGTCGGCAAGACGGTGAAGCTTCCGCTAACGGATCGCGAGATTCCCATCGTCGCCGTGAACATCGTGCGCGACGGCAAGCCGTGGCCTGATCCCGAGTTCGGCTCCGGCGCGGTCAAGGTGACGCCCGCGCACGATCCGAGCGACTACGAAGTCGGTGTGATGTTCTCGCTGCCGGTCCTGCAAGTGATCGATGCGAAAGGAAAGATGTGCGCGCCCGCGCCGGCGAAGTACGTCGGTATGTCCGTCGAGGAAGCTCGCAAAGCAGTCGTGGCGGATCTCGAGGCCGGCAACTTCCTCGGCGACGTGAAGGACTACAAGGTCCCGCGTGGACGCAGCCAACGGTCCGGCGCGGTGATCGAACCGATGCTCATGGATCAGTGGTGGGTGCGCGCCGAGCCACTCGCGAAGAAGGCCGCGGCGGCCGTCGAGGAAGGGAAGACCAAGTTCGTCCCCGAGCTGTGGACCAAGACGTACATGCACTGGATGAACAACATCAAAGACTGGTGCATCTCGCGCCAGCTCTGGTGGGGCCATCGCATTCCTGCGTGGTACTGCGTCGCGTGTAACGAGGCGACGGTCGCGCGCGAGACGCCCACGGCCTGTAGCAAGTGCGGCAAGACCGAGCTGAAGCAGGACGAGGACGTGCTCGATACGTGGTTCTCCTCGGGCCTGTGGCCGTTCTCGACGCTCGGCTGGCCGGAGAAGACGCGCGCGCTGTCGACGTTCTATCCGAACAACGTGCTCGTCACGGGACCGGACATCATCTTCTTCTGGGTCGCCCGCATGATGATGATGGGCCTCCACTTCACCGGGAAGGTCCCGTTCCGCACGGTCTACTTGACGTCGATCGTCACCGACGAGAACGGCGACAAGATGTCCAAGACGAAGGGCAACGTGATCGATCCGCTCGACGTCGTGTACGGCGCGTCGCTCGACACGCTGCTCGAACGCGTCGATGTCGAGAAGCCGCCCGAGCCCGACAAGGTGAAGGCAGCGACGAAGAAGAACTTCCCGAAGGGCATCCCCGCGATGGGTGCCGACGCGTTGCGCTTCTCGCTCGCCGCGCTCAACACGAGCGGTCGCTACATTCGTCTGTCGATCGATCGTGTCGAGGGCTACCGCAACTTCATCAACAAGCTGTGGAACGCGTCGCGCTTCGCGCTGATGAACCTCGACGGCTACGACCCCGAGCGCTTCGAGGCGCAGATCGGTACGCCCGCGGGACGCGCCGCGCTCGGCATGCCGGAGAAGTGGATCCTCTCGCGCCTCCAGGCCGTGAGCGCCGAGGTGGATGTCGCGCTCGAGGCGTTCCGGTTCAGCGACGCGGCGAACGCGATCTATCACTTCGTGTGGCACGAGCTGTGTGACTGGTACATCGAGCTCGCGAAGCCGCACCTGCATCAGCCCGAGGGCATCGAGCAGGATGCAGCGCGTTCGGCGCGCAGGCACGTGGTGCAAGGCGTGCTCGCGACGGCGCTCGAGACCACGATGCGCCTCCTGCATCCGTTCGCGCCGTACGTCACCGAGGAGATCTGGCAGAAGCTGCCGAAGCCGCCGCAGCTGCCGGGCTCGCTGATGATCACGGTGTTCCCGCGCAGCGACGCGTCCTATGTCGACAAGCAAGCCGAAGCCGAGATGAAGCTCGTGCAGGACACGGCGGTTGGCTGCCGCATGCTGAAGGCGACGTACGGCATCGCGCCCGCGCAGTCTGCCAGCGTCGGCGTGCGCGCGACGGGCACCTCGGCGCAGATCATCGAGCGCTTCAAGGACGCCATCGAGCGCACCGCGCGCGTGAAGATGTCGGTCGCCGCGTCGTTCGATGGCAACGCGGACTTCGCTGGCGTCGCGGGCAAAGAGGTCATCTCGAGCGAGGTCGAGATCGTGATGCCGCTCGGTGCGAATATCGATCCGAGCGCCGAGGCCACGCGGATCAAGAAGGACATCGGCAAGGCGGAGAAGGAGATCGGTGGGCTCGAGAAGAAGCTCGGCAACGCCGACTTCCTCGCGCGTGCTCCCGAGGACGTCGTCGCAGAGCAGCGCGCGCGTCTCGACGAAGAGAAGGCGCGGCTGCACCGCCTGACGGACGCGCTGGCCGTGCTCGAGTCGATGAAGAAGAGCTAGCGAAATATGAGCGAGCGACTCGAAATCGAATACTCGCGTCGTCGGGAGAAGCTCTTGCCGGCGCGCGTGGTGCTGCTCGTCGTCGATATCCAGGAGCGCCTCGCGGCCGCGATGCCGCCGACGATCCTCGAGCAGACCATCAAGAACACGCGGCTGCTCGTGGAGACGGCGGGTCAGTTCTTGTTCCCGATCGTCGTGAGTCAGCAGTACCCGAAGGGCCTCGGGCAGACGGTCTCGCCGCTCGCGGATGCACTCGCGGCGGCCGAGAGCAACGGCGCGCCGGTGTATCGCTTCGACAAGACCGAGTTCTCGGTCGTGCAGAACGAGACGTTTCACACGCTCCAGCCCGCGATGATGATGGGCGGCATGATGCAGCGCGAGCAGTGGATCGTGACGGGCATGGAGACGCACGTCTGCGTGTATCAATCCGTGCGCGACCTGATCATTCCGACGTGTGCCGTCCACGTCGTCAGCGACGCGGTCGCCAGCCGGACCAAGGCGAACTGGAAGATCGGCATCGATCTCTGTCGCGAGAGCGGCGCGCGCGTGACGTCGACCGAGGTCGTCGTGTTCGATCTGCTGCAGCGCGCGGGCACCGACGCATTCAAGACGCTGTCTCGTCTCATCAAGTAGGAGTGCTATGGCAGGCAACGGTGAAGGCGCGGGACACATCGTCCGCGCATTGATGGCGAACCTTCTGATCGCGGTGTCCAAGGGAGTCGGCGCGTTCCTCACGGGCTCGGGCGCGATGCTCGCGGAGACGTTACACTCGCTGTCCGACTGCGTGAACCAGCTGCTGCTGCTGCTCGGGCTCAAGCAAGTGAAGAAGCCGCCCGACGAGCTTCACCCGCTCGGCTACGGACGTACGCTGTACTTCTGGTCGTTCATGGTCGCGATGCTGCTGTTCTTGGGCGGCGGCGCGTACTCGATCTACGAAGGCATCCACAAGCTCCAGCACCCCGAGCCGCTGTCGAGCCCGTACATCGCCGTCGGCATTCTCGCGTTCGGCTTCACGATCGAGTTCTGGGCCATGCTCGGCGTGCTGAAGGTCGCGAAGGAGCGACGCGGCGATACACCCTTCATCCAGTACCTGCGCCAGACCAAGGACTCCGACGTCGTCGTGATCTTCGGCGAGGATCTCGCGGCGGTGATCGGCCTCGGCCTCGCGCTGATCGCGGTCTCGCTCGCGTGGATCACCGGCAACCCGATGTTCGATGCGATCGGTACGCTCGCGATCGGCACCGTCCTCGTCGCCGTCGCGATCTTCCTCGCGGTGGAAGTGAAGTCGCTCCTCGTCGGTGAAGCGGCGGATCCGCACCTGTTCAAGGAGGTGGAAGTGGCCGCTACCGCCGATCCGCGGATCACGAAGGTCCTGCGCACGCTGATGATCCAACAGGGGCCGGGAGAGGTGATGCTCGCGTGCAAGCTGCGCTTCAAGGAGGACCTCTCGGGCAAAGCGATGATCGCGGCGATCAACGAGTTCGAGGTGCGCCTGCAGGCCAAGGTCCCCGAGGTGAAGTGGTGCTTCGTCGAGCCCGACGTCGCGGACTGACCTGCTGCAAAGCAGCCTCACTTTTCCAAGCTCACGATCGTCTCTCGTCGGGATCGACTACGTCCGAGCGGCAATCCATTGTAGGCTGACGCACCGTGTCAGCCGCCTCCGCCGCCGCAACCCAAGAGCTCTACGGCCTCGGTGAGGTCCCCGACCTCGGCGTGGTGCCATCGAAAATGCTAGCGCAGCTGATTCGCCCCGAGCGATTCGGCGAGCCGCGCGACGCTTTCAAGGAAGAAGCCGTCGAGATTCCCGCGCTCGGTCCACACGACGTCCTCGTCTACGTGATGGCCGCGGGCGTGAACTACAACAACGTGTGGGCCGCGATGGGCGTCCCGATCGACGTCATCAAGACGCGACAGAAGAAGGGCGAGAAAGAGGACTTCCACATCGGCGGCTCCGACGCCTCCGGTGTCGTGTGGGCCACCGGCAAGGACGTCACGAACGTCAAGGTCGGTGACGAGGTCGTCGTTCACTGCGGCATGTGGGAGCACGACGATCCGTGGGTCGTCTCGGGCAAGGATCCGATGTTCGCGCCCACGCAACGCATCTGGGGCTACGAGTCGAACTGGGGCTCCTTCGCGCAGTACACGAAAGTGCAGGATCATCAGTGCCTGCCCAAGCCGGCGCACCTCACGTGGGAAGAAGCGGCCGCGTACATGCTCGTCGCAGCGACCGCGTATCGCATGCTGCATGGTTGGCCGCCGAACGTCGTCGGTCCTGGCGAGCCGATCCTCATCTGGGGCGGCGCGGGTGGCCTCGGCTCGATGGCGATCCAGATCGCGCGCGCGGCCGGTGCGCGACCCGTCGCGGTCGTCTCCGGTGACTCGAAGAACGAGTTCTGCACCAAGCTCGGCGCCGTCGGCGTGATCGATCGTCGCAAGTTCGATCACTGGGGCAAGCTTCCGCGCTGGTCCGACGACATCGATTACAACCTGTGGCTCAAAGGCGCGCGCGCTTTCGGCTCGGCGTTCTGGACCGCGCTCGGCGAGAAGAAGAATCCGACGATCGTGTTCGAGCACCCGGGCGAGACCACGCTGCCGACCTCGTGCTTCATGTGCGAGACGGGCGGCATGGTCGTGATCTGCGCGGGCACCACCGGCTACAACGCCACGCTCGATCTTCGCTATCACTGGATGCGCCAGAAGCGGCTGCAAGGCTCGCACTTCGCCAACGACGACCAGGCCAAGGGCGTCAACGATCTCGTGATCGCGGGCAAGGTGGATCCGTGCCTCTCGCGCACCTTCACGTGGGACGAGACGGGCGCGTGTCACCAGCTCATGCGCGACAACCTGCA
The DNA here is from genome assembly GCA_023428295.1 of Pseudomonadota bacterium. Lineage (GTDB taxonomy): Bacteria > Myxococcota_A > Polyangia > Haliangiales > Haliangiaceae > JABFXX01. Next base: position 5,635 of record JAEYYV010000383.1, on the reverse strand, counting down.
CCCGTCGGGCAACATGTCCATCCTCGTGAACGCGCCGCGCCCGGGACTCAAGAACCTGGCCGACGTGCGGGCTGCCAAATGAGCCGCCCGTTTCGCGTCCTCGGCATCCAGCAGATCGCCATCGGCGGAACGTCCAAGTCCGCGCTGCGCTCTCTGTGGGGTGACTTGTTGGGGCTCGCGCAGACCGGAACGTTCCGCAGCGAGCGCGAGAACGTCGACGAGGACATCTTCACCGTCGGGACCGGCGCGGCCACCGTCGAGATCGACTTGATGGAGCCCATCGATCCGACGAAGTCGCCCAAGGTCCACGACCCGCGCCTCAACCACATCGGCCTCTGGATCGACGATCTTCCGGCCGCGGTCGAGTGGCTCACCGCGCAAGGCGTGCGGTTCACGCCGGGCGGGATTCGCAAAGGTGCCTCGGGCTTCGACGTCTGCTTCATTCACCCCAAGGGAAACGACGTATCGCCTCGCTCGGGCGAAGGCGTGCTCGTCGAGCTCGTGCAAGCGCCGCCCGAGGTGATCGCCGCGCTCGGCGCCACTACGGCATGACGTCGTCGCCGTCGGCCTTCGCGCCGTCGGCCTTCGCGTCGTCGGTCTTCGCGTCGTCGGTCTTCGCGTCAGCGGCCTTCTTGTCGTCGTCCGCCGCTTTCTTCGCCGCGTCGGCGGCCTTCTTGGCGGCCATCGCTTCGTCCTGCTTCTTGCGACGCTCGGCCGCGGCGATCTCGTCCGCCTCGTCCTTCTGCTTCTTCTCTCGAGCGCGCGCTTCCTCGAGCTCCTTGGCTTTGCGCTTCTCTTCTTCCTTCTTCGAATCGACGGCTTGTTCCTTCTTCGCGGCGGCGGGTTTGCTGCCCTTCTGCTCGACGGTCTTGCTGCTGCTCTTCTTCTTGCCGGTGTCGTCCTCGCCGTCGTCGTCCTCACCTTTGAGCGCGAGGTTCAGCATCGCCTGTGCTTCGCCGGAGGTCGGCGCGATCGTCTTTGCGGGCTTGCCGCTCTTCTTCACGAGGAACGCGACGTACGCCGCCGCGCCGAACGCGAGGAGTGATGCCCACTGCGCGAACGTGAGATCGAAGTAGCGCGGGTCGGAGTTCGCCGGGCGCAAGAAGTCGAGGAAGAAGCGAACGGGTGCGTAGAGCATGCCCGCGAGCACCACGATGAAGCCGGCGGGCACGCGCTTCTTGCGGAACGCGAGCCAGAGGATCAGCGCGTTGACCGGGATGAGCCAGAGGAACTCGACGAGGCCGAGGTTCCACGCCGGGATGACCTCGGCGGTGCGCAGCGCGGGGTTGTCATGAACGAGCTCTGCGATGCCCGAGTGCACGAGCTTGTCGCTCGTCGGGTAGTCCATCGCGAGGAACGAGTACCAAGCGTCGGGCGCGATCGAGCGGCCGATGTGATCGCTGACGACGGTGCAGCCGATACGGCCGATCGAGAACGCGGGGAGCAGGCCGACGATGGCGATGTCGGCCATGAGTCGCGTGTCGAGTCGCTTCCACCAGACGTAGAACGCGAAGCCCATGGCGCCTCCGAGGAAGCCACCATACGAGGAGATGCCAGACCAGAGCTGGAACCAGAGGGGCCACTCGCTGGGGCGCCAGCCCTTGAGATCGAACCACGGCTTGTCCGCTTGGTACGCGATGACGTCGAACCAGTGGGCGCCGAGGAAGCCCGTGACGGTGATCCAGCCGAGCAGGCCGCGAATGTTGTCGTCGGGAACGCCGTGCCACTCGGCATAGCGGCGGAGCAGGGCCGCGCCGATCAAGACGCCGATCGCGACGATGACGCCGAACGCCTGGATCGGCAGTGGGCCCAGCTCGAGCGCCCCCATATGGATGTAGGGCAGGGCCGAACCGAGCGAACTGGCGTCGGTGAGCGAACCGGCGGCATGGGACAGAGCGAGCGCGTACATGCGTGGGCGAGCCTACACCAGCCCCGTGGCCGCGCTATGCTCGCGACGTGATCTGGGAGCCTTTCGTCCTGGCGTTGTTTCTGGGACTCGTGGTCTCGGCAGGGTTGTACTTCGCGTATCTGTGGCCATCGGTGGAGCCGGAGATCGAACCGCCGCTGGCATCCACGGATTCCCGTGACACACCCGACGAGGTGAGCGAGACGACGTTGCCCGAGCCTGCCGTGGTGCGCGCGAAGGATCGCCCGCCGACGCGCAACTCCGACGCGGACATGACGCCGCTACCTCCTCCGCAGCCCGAAGACGATGGTGTGAGCGACGACGAGAAGGTGTCTTGAGAGCACGCCTCGCGGTCCTCGCGTACACGCTCGCAGCGATGCCGTTGGTGTCGCCCGCGACGGCTGCACCGACCGCCGGCAAGGCGGTGCGTGTCGAGCACTACGATCCCGCCACGACACCGACCCGCGGGCCCACGAACGCCCCGGTCACCGTCGAGCTGTTCTTTGCGCCGCAGATTCGCGGCGGCAACACGAACGGGCTGCCCGTGTATCGCCAGCTCGAGGCGCTTCAGCAGCGGCACCCGACGAGGATTCGCGTCGTCTATCGCGTCGTCCGCCGCGGCGCGCAGGGACCGATGCAGCCGACGCTCGCGCTCGAAGCGTACGCTCAGGGAAAGTTCTTCGAGATGGTCACGGCGCTTCACACGCAGCGCGTGAACATGACCAAGGATCAGCTGCTCGATCTCGCGGCGAAGATCGGACTCGATCCGCAACGTGCGAACCGCGCGATCGCCGAGGATCGCTATGGCGCCGTCCTCGACGAGAACGAGCGCCGGCTCGAGCGGCTGCGTGGCGCGACGGCGCCGATGGTGTTCTTCAACGACAAGCCGCTCAAGACCTCGCTGTCGGCGGTGGGCGAGAAGGATCTCGAGGCGGCCTATGTCGACGCGTACGACCGCGCCATGGATCTCCTCGACAAGGGCATCGCGCAGAAGGATCTGCTGGACGCGTTCGACGCGCAGATCCTCCAGGACGTCCAGCCCCTCGTCGTGACGACGAGTCCGCTCGAGGACAACTTCGAGGGCGAGATCGTGGATCACCCGCTCGCGAGCCCACCGCTGACGCTCGCCGGATTGCCCACGCTCGGTCGCCCCGATGCAAGGGCGCCCGTGCCGATCGTGCTTCTGTGTCGGCCGAACGATGACAAGTGCAACGCGATGATGCGCATCGCCCCCAAGCTCAACAAGCTGTACCGGGGCGAGGTCCGCATCGTGTGGGCGCCGTGGTTCGACGTGCTTCGTCGCGAGGATGCCGCGGAGCTCACGCTTCTGGGGGATGCGGCCCTGTGCGCGGAGCAGATCGGCTCGAGCCCCGATGACCTCGACGCCTCGCCGGGCTGGCTGTGGGTGAGCGAGATGTTTTCGCAGTTCAGCCGGTCGCACGGCCGTCGCAGCTCGCCGGACAAGCTGATCGACAACGTGGCCCAACGCCTGTCGATCGACCCGCCCTCGCTGTCGGCCTGCCGCGCGCGGATGGCCAACACCACCCTCGATTGGATCGAGAGCGCGCGGCGGTCCGGTGTGGTCGGATCACCGGCGATCGTGATCGGGGGGCGCATCTACGAGGGGCTCTACGACGAGACGTCGATCAAGGCCCTCGTCGAAGCCGAGCTCGCACCTGGTGTCTTGGGTCGTTGCGCGACGACGGGCTGTTAGCGACACTAGGGCCCCCATGGAGTTGACGTTTGCGGCCGCGACCGACGTCGGTCGACAGCGCACGCACAACGAGGACAACTTCCTCATCGACAAGAAGCTGCGCCTGTTCTTGGTCGCGGACGGCATGGGCGGACATGCAGCGGGCGAGGTGGCGTCGTCGATCGCGGTGCACGAGATTCGCGACGCGCTCAACAACAACCGCGACTTGATCGAGCGCTATCGCGTCGACCACCCCGGCGTGCAGTCGTACGAGATCCTGCAGGTGCTCGAGCACGCGATCCAAGCGGCGTGCGGGGCGGTGCACGCGCGCGCGCAGGCGGAGCAAGACAAGCGCGGCATGGGCACGACCGCGACGGTGCTGCTCATCGCCGGCAGCGCGGATCATCTGCGTGGCTTCATCGCGCACGTCGGCGACTCGCGCGTGTATCTCGCGCGGCAGAACCAGTGCCACATCCTCACCGAGGATCACTCGCTGATGAACGAGCTCGTTCGTCGCGGCAAGCTCAATCGCGAGCAGATCGAGAGCTCGCCGTACAAGCAGTACAAGAACGCGGTCACGCGCGCGGTCGGCGTGTACTCGTCGGTCGAGGTGGACACGTTCGACTTCGATATCCTGCCGGGCGATCGCTTCCTTCTGTGCTCCGATGGCATGTACGCGTACGTCGACGAAGCCGAGCTTCCCAAGCAGCTCGCCGACGGCGAAGTAAAGGACGTACCGCGCAAGCTCGTCGACGCCGCCAACGCCGCAGGCGGTCACGACAACATCACGGCCGTCGTGATTCGCGTGGGAGAGACGCACTCCACGGAGCTCGTGCCGCGCACGACCGACGTGTCGCTCAAGCTCGAGGTGCTGAAGGGCATGCAGATGTTCCGGTACCTCTCGTACAAGGAGCTCGTGCGTGTCTCGACGATCGCGGAGATGGTCGAGCTCGAGTCGGACCAAACCGTGTTCCAGGCGGGGCAGCCGGGCGACGCCATGTACGTGGTGCTCTCGGGCAGCGTGCGCCTGACCAAAGGCGACAAGCTCGTCGCGGAGCTCGGCAAGGGGCATCATTTCGGCGAGATGGCGCTCGTCGATCGCAGCGTGCGTTCGCTCACAGCGACGGCAGCCGAGGGCACGAGGCTCGTCGTGATCTCGCGCAAGGACTTCTATGACATCATCAAGCGCGAGCCCGCCTCTGCAGTGAAGATGCTGTGGAGCTTCGTGCAGGTGCTCGGTCAGCGGTTGCGCAAGACGACGAACGATCTCAGCGATGCGCTGCACGGCGATCGTCACGGCATGGAAACCGAGGAAGAGAACCTATTTCAGGACTGACATGCGCGCCGAGCTCTCCTTCGGAGCTGTACTCGCGCTCGGCGCATGCGACGTCGTGTATGGGCTCGAGGGGCGCGACGACGCGACGACCGCGAGCGGCGACCTCGTCGCCCACTTCACGATGGATTCGATCGCGGGCAAGCTCGTCGACGACAGCGGCTACGGACATGTCGGCCTCTGCCAGTCGGCGTGCCCGACGAGCACCGACGGACGGATCGGCGGCGCGCTTCACTTCAACGGCACGACCGTGATCGGCGTGACCGCAGATGCGTCGCTCGAGACGACCTCGGGCTTCTCGATCGCGGGCTGGTATCGCGTGGATGGCGACGTCGAGCTGGGCATGTGCCCGTTCAACAAGACGCACGCGAGCGACTCGAACAGCTGGCAGCTGTGCTTCTCGTCGGATCGCCGCGTGCGCTTCTATTCGACCGACGATGGGTCGACTACCACGCAGCTCGAGACGGAGCCAGTCCCGGCCAACGAGTTTCAGCATGTCGTCCTCTGGTGGGACGGCACGACGAAGCGGATCTACGTGAACGGGATCCCCGGCCCCGAAGTGGATGCGCCGACGCTGTTCGATCGCGGCATCGTCTCCATCGGCGCAGACTTTGATGTGGGCATTGTCACCGCGCCGTTCTTTGGCGACCTCGACGATCTGCGCATCTACAAACGCGCGCTCACGTCCGAGGAGATCGTCGAT
>JAEYYV010000119.1 GCA_023428295.1 Pseudomonadota bacterium | reverse complement strand
CCCACCGCCGACGAGAGTGCCGCGATCGCGGCGTCGTACTTTCGCTCCGCATCGAGGCGTTCGTGACGCGCGCGACCGACCTCGGAGGTCGTGAGGTTCAGCTCGAGCTGCGTTCCAAAGCCGACCTTCTGGCGCTCCTTCGTCGCGGTCTCGATCTGGATCGCGAGCGCCTCGCCTTCCTTTGCGACCACGACGCGTTCGCGCGCGACGATGGCCCGTTGAAATGCGAGCCAGACCTCGATGCGCGCGAGAAGGCTCGCCTCCTTCTCTCGCGCGTCCGCCACCGCGGTCTGCGCGTCGGCGACCGCTCGCCGCGCGTCGCGTTTTCCTCCGAGCTGGAACGTCTGGCCGAGCCCGAGCTGGAACGAGACGAACCGCTCACCGTCGACAAAGCGCGGTCCGACGCCAGCGCTCAGCTCGGGGTTGTTCGCCGCGCGTCCCGCTTGTTCGGCCTCGTGCCGCGCGGCCTCACTCGTCGCTCGTGCGACGGCAACGCGAGGGCGCTCCGTGGCGCGAGACAGTGCTCGATCGAGCGTGATCGGATCGGCCGTGGCGTGGCCGCCGGCGAGTAGCAAAGCCCCCACGACGACGCGTGAGAGCGCACGGACATGCAGCATGGGACCTCCGAAGCGCGGACGAGCCGCACTTCTTCGACGAGTGATCGCGATCGAGGGACGAAGCGATCAGGCGATCGGAGGTCGGATCGGTGGAGCCATTGCTCCCCGACCACGACTGCTGTGGAGCGAGAACAGGGTTGCTGCGGTCGGCGGGACGTCGTGGGGTTGCACGACGAGGTGACCGCTCGTCGGGATCATGTTCGCCGTGTGACCGCACATGTGGAACGAGCCGGAGCACCCGTGCTCGCTCGAGCCGAGAGCGATGCCGCCATCGTGCTCGTCATGCGCCATGTCGCCATGCTCGAGCAGATGCACCACCGACTCGACGACCTCCACGGAGGGGAGGATCGAGAAGATCAGCACCAAGGCCACGAGCCACGACCGCACTACCGACAAACGATAGCTTCCTCTGTGGGGGTGGTCAACGCATGGTCAACTGCTCAGAGCATCAGTGCTCGACCGAGGCCACCCTCGCAGACAGAGCGACCACGAAGTACAGCGCGGCGGCGAGGACGAGTGCGTGTGTGGAGCCGCCGACGCGGAGCGCGAGCACCGCGACGCTGCCACCCGCGACGGACGCGCACCCGTTGATCGCCCACAGGCTCGCGATGCGCGCGGCCGGCTCGCCGTGCCGTGCAAGGAGCACGGGGAACGGCCCGCCGAGCGCGAGTCCCACAGGCGCGAGCAGCGCCGCGATCAGCAGCATGCGGATGCCTTCGCTCGTGATCGACTCGAGCCACGCGAGGTCACGCACCACGAACGCCGTGCACGCGACGGCCGCGCACGCGACGACGCTGGCGAGCGACGCACCTCGCGCGAGGCGACGCCACCGCTCACCGACGAGCAGCGCTCCGAGCGCGCTCCACGCGAGCAGACAGAACAGCACGAACGACACCGCGTAGAGCGTCCCGCCGGCGGCGAGCGAGAACCGCTGGATCAGCGCGAGCTCGACGGTGAGGAACGCGGCGCCGAGCCCTGCAGCGCCCAGCGCCGGTCGCACGAAGCCGCGCTCGCCGCGGCGTTCGAGCAGCAAGACGATCACGAGGAGCAGCGAGCCCGCCAGCACCCACAGGCGATCCGACTCCGCGCGCGCCGTCGCTACGAGCCCCTTCGTGTTCTGGAAGAAGTACGGCCGGCCGTCGTGAACGGGTGACAGATCATCACGCCCCGTGGCGCCGAGCTGCGAGGGATCGAGGAGCTCTTCCCGCCGGTCGGCCGGGTCGCCGGGTCCCCACAAGAGCTCCGCGGGCTCGGCGTCGAGGAGCTCGGCCACCTCGAGCGGCATCGGCGTCGTGCGAACCACGAGCAGGTAGCGATACGCCGTGCCCGGTCGCGGATCGCGCAGCACCGCGATGCCGTCGAGTGCACGGTCACGGGGAGCGCCGATTCGCTCGAGCGCTGCGAGCACGGTCACGAGCTGGCGATACGCGTTGCCCGGATCGCTGTGCACGAGCACCAGCACGCCGCCGGGGGCCAAGCGAGAGAGATAGAGCTCCACGGCCTCCACCGTGTACAGATGTGCCTCGAGACCCGCGGGCTGCGCGTGCGCGTTGCCGGTCAGCGCGAGTGCGAGCTCGATCAGATCGTAGCGCTCGCTGGTATCCGCCAGGTGACGACGCGCGTCCGCGATGAACAAGCGCACGCCGTCCTGGTGATACACGTCCCCGGCGAAGTGCTTCCAGCGAGCGAGCACGTCCGGAATCGCTGGATTCACCTCCACTGCATCGACGCGCGTCGCCCCGTACTTCTTCGCGAGCCACACGCTCGCACCCGCGCCTGCTCCCAGCACGAGCACGCGCGCGGGGCGCAGCGCACGATACGGCAACGCCATGAGGAGGCCCCACGTGCGCTCGAACGCGGCCTCCTTCGCGACGGCTTCGCGGATCATGTACGTCGGGCTCATCCCGTCGGTGAACACCCCCAAGCGATCGGTCTCCTCGAGCGCACGATGCACGTCGAGGCGGCCGAGCGGCGTCCACTGCGAATCGAGGACGTCGCGCGCAGACGTTCGCGTTTCGACGATCGCTTTCTCGGATCGCGCATCGAACGCGAGGAGCACGTGGAGCGGTCCGTCGGGCAATGCACCGGCGAGCCCGAGAGCGAGCGCGGCGACGTGCGCGATGGCGATCAGCGCTGTCACCACGCGTGCTCGCGCGAGCATCCATGCCAGCGCACTCGCGACGATGCCGAGCACCGCCGTGATCTCCGCGGGTGCGAGCGGCCCGACGAGGCGCGGCGCCACGAGGCATCCGCACGCGGCTGCGACGAGATCGATCGCGTAGGTCCTGCGTGCAGCCCCACTGCCGCGCGCGGCGTAGGCATCGGAGACGAGGACACCGGCGCACGCGAACGGCACGAGCGAGATCGCGGCGAGCACCGGCAGTGACGCGCCCGCGGTGACCGCCAGGACCACGCCGAGCAGCGCGATCGCGAGTCCGATCGACGCACGCGCGGCCGTCCACCAGCCGAAGCGCACGCGCAGCGCAGCGCCGGCGCCGAGTCCGAGCATCGCGATCGAGAGCGCTGTCGACGTGGCGTGCGAGCTGCCGATATACGCGAACAGCCTCGTCGACGTGATCTCGAGGACCAGCACGACGAACGTGACGATCGCGATCGTCGCCGCGGACCTCAAAGCGGCGTGGCCCAGCTCCGCGCGCCGTCGCGGCGCACGCCAGCCGGATCGCTGATGAAGAACACATCGTCGGGGCGCTCGCTCACATCCATGTCGATGACAAGCATGTCATCCTCGATCCAGCGCCACCGCCGAACAGCGTGCGAAAGACGCCCATGACCGGCGTATCGTAGCGGAGGTGACGATCGGGTTCCCTCCCGCGCGACGCCTCCTCACAGGGTGCTGCGCGCGATCGTCCACACGGACGCACAGCTTCCTGCATCGGCTCGCCCGATGGTGGAGATGGCCTCGCTATCGCTAGGGAGCGCGAAAGGGTACGCTGTTCGTTCATGGGCAGCTCCGACAAGCGAAAACAGTCCCTCTACTTCCCCGAAGAAATGCTGCAGGAGATCCAGCAGGAGGCGGCTCGGCTCGATCGGTCGCTCTCGTGGGTCGTGCAACAAGGCTGGAAGCGTGCACGCGCGCAGATCAAAGCGTTTCCCTCCAGCAATGACGGCACCGAGTCGCTCGACGATCCGCGCGAGGAGTAGTCTTCCACTCGGATGCTTCGCGCCGTTGCTGTTGTTGTCCTGGCGCTGAGTGGCTGTAGCGCCACCACGTCCGTCGGGTTCGTGCATCGAGGTGACGCCGCGTTCGCGCGTGGCGACTGGTCCGATGCGGAAGAGAGCTACAAGGATGCGATCGCGGATCACGATCGAGATCCGTGGGTGCGCGCGAAGGTCGAGCAAGGTCTCGCCCGCGTAGCCCTCGAGCGAACGCGGCGCTCCGGTGCGCTCGCCAAGCTCGAGGCAACAACGCCCGAGGCGCTATGGGCGAAGCTGCTCGTCGAGCGAAAGCGGATCGCGGACCTCGGCGGTGACGATGCCATGGACGCGCAGATCGTCGGCGCGCTGAGCGGCGTCGCGAGCGCGATCATCGAGAGCGCGGCGAAGGCGCCGCCGGCGGAGCTCCTCGCGGCGAGCACGCGCGTGCAGACGCTCCTCGCGTTGCAGGACCTCGATCCGAAGGTGCGGGCGCGCGGGGACGCCGTGATCGCGCGCGCTCGCGCGTCACTCGAGAGCACCGCGGCAACGGCCGGCGCAGCGCGTCCACTCTCGCGCCGAATCGGCGTTGCTCTCGCCGCGCTCCACGGCGGCCCGCCGGTGGGCGACGCGTGGTCGCTCGCACGACCGTTCGCGCGCGGCGTGAACCTCGAGATGACCGGTGCGTCCTGCAGTGGCCTCGGCGACGCGATCCAGCGATCGCTGGCATCACCCGGCGGAGCGCGAGCCGCGAGCGTCCAGATCCAGATCGACACGTGCACCGATTCGTCGTCGGTCATGCGGTCGGAGCGCGACGTCACGTTCACCGAGCGGCAGATCGTTCGCTGGAGCTCGCGCACCGAGAGCGTCACCAAGTGCAGCGGTCCGACGACGGAGAACTACTCGTGCTCGATCCTCAGCACGGGCACGGTCTGCGCCTATGCGGGCAAGAGCGGCTCGTCTTGCTATCAGGAGGACGTGCAGATCACCGAGCCCATCTATGGCCCGGTGCAGGTCAAGCGCACGCTCGAGATCGAGCAGCAGCGCGGCTCGTTCGAGGTCGCCGGTCGGTGGACCGTGCGCCGCGATGGACAGGAGTGGACCGGCACGTTCGGCGAGCGCAAGAACCTCGGCAACGAGCGCGTCCCTGCGTACGGGTCCACGGCGGCGAAGGACACGCTCGAGTACTTCACCGAGTTTCAAGCCGTGATCGCGACGAGGGCGACCATCGACATCCGCGGCCGGCTCGAGACGTTGTTTGCCGCCGATGTCGAGGCAGCGAGCGAAGCCGCGCGCGCGCTCGATCGCGCCGGGCAGCTCGACGACGCGGACGAGGCCTGGGTGCGTGTCGCGCTCCTCGGTGGACCCGCGAACGGACGTTGGCCCGCGCGCGGGATCACCGCGGAGATGATCGTGCGTGCGTTTCGCCCGATGCAGAGCGAGCCCGGCGTCATCGCGAGACCGCAGTCGCAGGTGTACCCGGTTCCCGAGAATGCACCGACGCTCACCGCGCGCGACAAGGCGAACCTCATCGCGGCGCTCACGCCTGTCGGCAAGCACTTCTATGGCGACTTCGGTCTCGGCACGGCGTCCACACCGGCCACCACCGTAGGCACGGCGATGCTCGCGGGCACGAGCGCGGCGGTCCTCCACACCACGTTCGGTACCGCGCTCGTCGGCTGGAAGAACGCGAGTCCGTACGGCGTGAAGATCGTCGACGATCTCTCGGGCCGCATCGAGGCGGGCTACGTCTACGACAATGCCGCAGAGACATTCGACAGCAAGCACGGCTCCGTCTCGATCGCGTACGCGCTCGGCGTGTCCTATCGCGCGCCCGGGCTGTTCGGAGTCATGGCCGGCGTCCGTCCCGAAGCCGCGTACGCGTGGTTCGGCGGCAACACGGGCTCGTTCGCGGGCGTGCCCGCCTTCGGCCGACTCGAAGTCCCATTCGGTCGCAGCTCGATCGCGTTCGAGGCCTATGCGCCGCTCGCCGGTGACCAGCGCATCGGCGGCGCGATCTACATCTCGCGCCCTTCGTTCGACAAGGCGGGCGAAGCCGAACGCTACTCGCGGTTCTTCACGCTTCGTTACGATCGGCGGAAGGTCGACGCAACGCTCGACATTCCGAGCCTCGATCCCACCATCGAGGAGACGGTCGATGTCGAGGACCTGGAGATGAGGTCGTTCTCGGTGTCCTACGGAATCGGGTTCTAGCCCCAGGACATTTGAGCACCAAACGTCTTCATCTAAGATGCCCGCCGGATGACCTTCGACGAGGCACTCGCGCTGCTGCCACTGGTACTCGCGGCGCTTGTCCCGTCCAGCCTGATCGTCGCCGCGTTCCTCATCGCTCGGCAGCGCTCGCGCTTTCTGACCGGCGCGACGTTCGTGACCACGATGACAGCGGTGCTCGCGTACCTCGCGGTCATCCTGCGCCCGCTCCTCTCGTGGCTCGGCTACGACGCGCACACCGCGCTGCCGGACTCCGCGATGCTCGACGTCGTGCAGCTCGACATCGTGTCGGGCGCGATGTTCCTTCTGGTCTCCACGCTCGCGCTCGTGGTGGTGCGCTACTCGCGCTCGTATCTCGCGGGGCAAGCGGGGCTCGATCGCTTCGCGCGAAACCTGCTGCTCACGCTCGCGTCGGTGACCGTGCTCGTGACGAGCAACCACCTCGCGGTGCTCATCGTGGCCTGGTTCGCGACCGACGTCGGCTTGCACCAGCTGCTCACCTTCTATCGCTCGCGCCGCCAAGCGATCATCGTCGCGCACAAGAAGTTCTTACTGAGCCGCGTCGCCGACGCCTGCTTCGTCTCCTCGGTCGTCATCATCGGTCTGCAAGCCGGCTCGCTGCGCATCGACGTGGTCAACGAGATCGCGCGCGCGAAGGGTGAGCTCTCGCCGACGATGCACCTCGCCACGGTGCTGCTCGTCATCGGCGTGCTGCTGAAGTCAGCGCAGCTCCCGTTCCACGGCTGGATGCTTCAAGTGATGGAAGCACCCACCCCGGTGTCGGCGCTGCTCCACGCTGGCGTCGTGAACATCGGCGGGTTCGTCATGATCCGGCTCGCGCCGCTCATGGCAGGCGCGTCGATCGCGCAGGGCATCCTCATCGGGGTGGGCTTGTTCACGACGATCGTCGCGTCGCTCGTGATGACCACGCGCTTCGCGATCAAGGGTGTTCTCGCGTGGTCCACGATCGGACAGATGGGCTTCATGCTCGTGCAGTGCGGACTCGGCGCCTGGCACCTCGCGCTCATGCACTTGCTCGCGCACTCGCTCTACAAAGCGCACACGTTCTTGAGCTCCGGCTCCGTGGTGCAGCAGTGGCGCTCGAGCCACCTCGTGCACAGCCCGCGCGCGAGGCTGTGGCATCTCCTCCCCGCGTCGGTGATCGTGGTCTTGGCGGTCGCACCGTTCTACATCGCGACGGAGCTGTCCGCGGGCTGGCTCGACGACTCGGGACACGCATCGAGCTCGATCGGCCCGCTCGCGCTCGTGCTCGCGCTGAGCTTCGCGCCGATGATCAGCCGCGCTCTCGCCGCGGGTGGCCGCACCTTGTGGCTCGCGACGCTGTTCACCGTCGGCGCGTCGGCCGCGTACTTCGGCTGGCACATCGTCTTCGAGCTCGTCGCCCCGTGGGTCAACTCCGGGCCTGCCACCTCGGATCTGAAGTGGCAGATCGTCGTCGGTGGCCTCGGTCTGTTGTTCCTCGCGCAGACCGTGTTGCAGACGAGCCCGAACGGTCGCTTCTCGAACTGGCTGCAGCCTCATCTCTTGAGCGGCCTCTACATCGACGATTGGTTCACGCGCGTGACGTTTCGTCTGTGGCCACCGGGGTTCCAATGACAGACGCTGCCGCGATCCGAGAGTCGGCCGAGCGAGCGTGCTCGCGGATCGCGCCGACGTGGCCGCTAGACCGATTCATCGCGGTGAACCCGTTCTGGCCGCTGACGCACAAGCCGCTTCCGGAGGTGGCCGGCGAGCTCGCGGCGCTCTCGGGCGCGCGGTTGCTCATGCCGCGCCAGTTCTACGCGCAGGAGTGGCGCGCGGGTCGACTTCGCATCGAGCACCTGCGCGAAGCGCTCGCCGAGAACGGCACGGATCTCACCGAGGACGATCTCGTCGCGCTGTTCTGGAGCGGCGAGCCAACGCCCGCGCAGCGCCCGCTCGTCGTCGACACGATGGAAGCACTCCGCCACAGCGATCACGAGCTGACCTGGCGCGAGTTCGTGATGGAGAGAGTGAGCCGCATCTGCGCGTCGTACTTCGACGACGGTCAGGCGCAGATCGGCGGTGTCCGCGAGGGCGGCTTCTATGCGAGTTGGCGCGAGCAGGCGGACACGGATCAAGCGCCGCATCTGTTCATGGCCCTCGACGGATACCGCGCGACGGTGGCGAAGCTCCCTCGGACCGCCGACGAGATGATCGTCCTCGGCTGCACGGATCTCGGCATACCGGCGAACGAGCGAGAGAGCTACCTGTCCGCGCTGCTGCTCGACGTGAATGGGTGGGCCTCGTGGTGTGCCTACCTGCGCTGGAACGCGCGCATCGCCGGCTTCGACGACGGCCACATCCGCGAGCTGCTCGCGATCCGTCTCGGCTGGGAGTGGATCCTGTTCCACGCGAGCGACGAGACGATCCGCGCCGAGTGGCGATTGGCGATGACGAGCTGGTCGGCGATCGGTCGCGCAGCGCGCACCGCTCGCGCGGACGATTGGATCCTGCAGCGCGCGTTGGAGATCGCGTGGATCTCCAAGGTCCGGCCCAAGCTCGTCGAGGGTTTCGCGTCGACGCGACCCGCAGCGCCGAAGCTGCAAGCCGCGTTTTGTCTCGACGTTCGCTCCGAAGTGCTTCGTCGTGCGCTCGAAGCCGAGACCGATCATGTCCAGACGATCGGCGTCGCGGGCTTCTTCGGCATTCCGATCGAGTATTCGCCTCTCGCGGCCGATGACGCGTGTCCACATCTCCCCGGCCTTCTCGCCCCCAAGTACCGCGTGACCGATACGGGCGCGGCGCCCGGACTCGAAGGCAAGCGTCGCGCACGGCTGGATGCATCGAACGCGTGGAAGGCGTTCAAGTCGAGCTCGCTGTCGAGCTTCGCCTTCGTGGATGCGATCGGCCTGTTCTTCGCGGGGAACCTGTTCCGCGACGCGTTTCGCGCGGAGCGGCATCCTGCCAACCAACACGAGTCCGCCGGTCTCCGCGACGACGAGAACCACACGCGCGCACCACGCCTCACGAAGCGCGTCGACGGAACGCCGGTCTCGCTCGAGGAGCGCTGCGACATCGCGGCTGGCATCCTGCGCACCATGGGGCTCACGGAGGGCTTCGCGCGCCTCGTGCTACTCGTCGGTCACGGCAGCGAGTCCAAGAACAACCCCCACGCAGCGGGCCTGGATTGCGGTGCTTGCGGCGGCCAACCCGGCGAGGTCAACGTACGCGCAGCGGCCGCACTCCTCGAGGATCCCGAGGTTCGCGCCGGGCTCGCCGAGCGCGGCATCGATGTTCCCGCGACGACGCTGTTCGTCGGCGCGCTCCACAACACGACGACGGATGACGTCACGCTGTTCACGAAGGAGAGCGACTTCGCGACGCACAAAGCCGACCTCGACGCGACGCGCATGGTGCTCGACGGTGCAGCGACCGCCGCGCGACGCATTCGCGCGCCGAAGCACCACATGGGTGACGTCTCGGATGCGGAGCTTCACGCGGCGGCGATCCGCCGTGCACGCAGCTGGGCCGAGGTCCGCCCCGAGTGGGGCCTCGCCGGCAATGCAGGCCTCATCATCGCCCCTCGCGAGCGTACGCAGCACATCGATCTCGAAGGCCGCGTGTTCCTCCACGACTATCGGTTCGAGGAGGACACCGAGCACGCGATCCTCGAAGCGATCATGACGGGGCCCCTCGTCGTCGGGCACTGGATCAACTTCCAGTACTACGCGTCTACCGTCGACAACATGCGCTACGGGTGCGGCAACAAGGTGCTCCACAACATCGTCGGTGGCCACCTCGGTGTGTTCGAGGGCAACGGCGGCGATCTGCGGATCGGCCTCTCCCTGCAATCACTTCACGATGGCGAGCAGTGGATGCACGTACCGCTGCGCCTCGCCGTGTGGATCGAGGCGGATCGCACGGCGATCGATCGCGTCCTCGAGAAGCACACCAAGGTCCACGAGCTCGTGCGCAACGAGTGGATCCATCTGTTCCAGCTCGACGCCGCCGAGAGAGCCGTCTTCGCGCGTCGCAGTGACGGCTGGAAGCGATCGCCGACCTGATACTCTGACGCGACGTGCAGCGCGACGCCTCGAACGTGCAAGCCATCGGCGTCGGTGCGGCCATGGGTGCGGTGTTCGCGGCGTCGGCGATGTACGTCGGGCAGAAGACCGGCATCATCGATGGCGGCAACATCCCCGCTGCCCTCCTCGCGTTCGGCATCCTGTCCGCGCTCGTGCGGCGACGCGCATCCAGGGATGCCGGCAACCTCGTCCAGACCACATCGAGCTCCGCGGCGATGATGTCGATCACCGGCGGCTTGATCGGCCCCGTCGCGGCGATGTCACTCGATGGCAGTACGCCGTCGCTGCCGCTCGTCGTCGTGTGGGGAATCGCGCTCGGCACGGTCGGGGTGCTCCTCGCAGTGCCGCTGCGCGCTGCCTTCATCAAGCAGGACGGCCTGCCGTTCCCGAGCGGCAGCGCGACGGCGCACGTGCTCGAGGATGTCTATCGCGGCGCGAGGTCCGCCTCGTCCCGCGTACGGATGCTCGCGATCGCGGGCGTGCTCGCATTCGTGTTCGCCTTCGTGCGCTCGCACCTGACCTGGATCCCCGAGATGTACGTGTTCCCGGTCGTGCTCGGCGGAGTCGCGGCCGATGCGATCGCGCTCGGCGTCGCGTGGAGCCCGCTGCTGCTCGGCATCGGCTACTTCTCGGGCGCTCGTGCAGCGGTCTCGCTCGTTGCCGGCGCAGCGATCGCGTGGCTCGTGATCGCGCCGCAGCTGGTGAGCGCAACGATCGCGCAGCCCGACTACTTCTCGCTGCTCGGGTGGCTGCTCTTCGCCGGCACCGGCCTCATGGTGGGAGGCTCTGTCGTGTCGCTGGTCGCGACCGTGCGTGATCTCCGCACGGGCATTCGGACCATCTCGCAAGCGGGCGGCTTCCGCATGACACGCGCGCACATGATCGCGCTCGTCCTCGGCGCCGTGGTCGTCGTCGTCCTCGGGACGCTGACGTTCGACGTGAACCCGCTGATCCCGCTCCTCTCGCTGATCCTGTCCGCGCTGCTCGTCACCGCTGCTGCGCACGCGATGGGCGAGACAGACAACACGCCCGCGGGTCCGCTCGGAGGCTTCGCGCAGCTCGTCATCGGCGCGGCGGCACCGGGGAGCAGCGCGGCGCCGCTGTCGGGCGGCGGCGTCGTGAACGGCACGCTGATGCACGCCTCGATGATGCTGCAGAACTGGAAGACAGGACTGCGCGTGGGCACCTCGCCGAGCACGCAGCTCGTCGCGCAACTCGTGGGCGTGGTGGTCGGCGCGATCGTCTGCGCGGCCGTGTTCCTGCTGCTGCAGGCCGCGTACGGCCTCGGCACCGAGGCGATGCCCGCTCCTGCTGCGCAATCGTGGAGAGCGACGGCCGCGGTCGCGCAGAACGGACTCTCGTCGATGCCCGCGTGGGCACCGCTCGGCGCCGCAGCCGGCTTTGTCGCGGGCATCGTGTTCTCGCTGCGCCCGATCGCGAGGTTCGCACCCTCGCCCGTCGCGATGGGCCTCGCGTTCATCCTCCCGCCCTACCTGTCGCTCACGATCGCGGTCGGTGGCTTCCTCTCTTGGATCGTCGCGAGACGCTCGCGGCAGTTCGCCGACGAGCAAGGCTTCGCGATCGCGTCGGGCCTCATCGGCGGCGAGGCCATCGCAGGTCTCGTGATCGCCGTGCTCCTTCTCCGGTAGCGCTACGCGCGCAGCGAACGGCGGAGCAGCTCCAGATCTACCTCGAACCGCGACGCGAGCCGCCGCACCTGCGAGCGCGACGTGTGGAGCGCGCGCGCGATGGCGCTCGCGTTGCCGTGATGCTCGCGAGCGACCGCCAGGAAGTCCTCGCGAGGTGCCGGCAGGATCAGATCGTTGCGCAGCCTGGGCCGCACGTCGAGCAGCAAGTGCTGCGGCTCGATCGGCGCGGCGCCCGCGAGCAGCGTCGCACGAGAGACGACGAGGCGTAGCTCGCGGACATTGCCCGGCCAGTCGTACTGCATGAGGGTCGCGAGCGCAGACGCCGTGAACCGCGTCGTCGGGAACGAGGTCTCCTCGACGAGCAGCTCTTGCGCGAGGCCCACGATCTCGCTCCGCCGCTCGCGCAGCGGTAGCAGCTCGAGGGTGATGCCGTTCAAGAGGCGCAGCAGCTCTGCGCGAAGCGTCCCTGCCACCACGAGCTCGGACAGCACGTGACGGCTCGTCGCGATCACGCGCGCGGCGAACCGCACCTCGAGCGCGCGAATCAACGCGTCTTGAACGGAGGGCGGCAGATCACCGACCTCGTCGAGAACTACCGTGCCACCCGCTTGGAGCACGCCCGGCTTGCCGTCGCGACCGAACAGCTCGCTCTCGAGCAGCGCCGCCGACTGCCCCGCGCAGCGAACGACGACGAGCTCGCCTTCCTGCATCGAGACCGCGTGCAGCGAGCGGGCGAGGACCTCCTTTCCGACGCCCGCCTCACCTTGGATCAAGACCGGAGCAACGCTCTGCGCGATGCGCTCGAGCAAGTCCGACATTCCCGCGACGCCTGCATCGCGCACCGTAATGATCGCTTCACGAGTCATGGGGTTCACTCCGGGCCCGAGATGGTGAGGGTCTTGTTGGTCCAGATGACGAGCACGTCGCCGTTGCCCATGCCGGATTGGCCACCGCGCTCGTCGGTCGCTCGACACACGATGCCCGGCTCGCAGCCCTGGACGAAGTCACGCTCCTCTTCGGTGCGCACCTCGCCCGTGTGACCGAACCCCTTCGCTTTCGCGCGCGCGTCGGCGACCTTCAGGCCCTTCAGCGCCTCGAACTCGCGGCGGAGGAACTGCGACCTGTCGAGGTTCGATTGGCCCTGCTCGCCATGCCACTCGGCCGTGCGCTCGCGCTCGGCGTTCGCTTCTTCGGTCGAGGTCGGATTCGACGAGGTCGTCGTCGGCTGCGAACCGCCGCCACCACCGCCACCGCCGGGCCCACTGTAGTTGACGCTCTTCTGCAGCGGGCATCCCGCGAGCAAGACGATCGTGAACGTGAGTAGAGACCTCATGGTTACTTCACCGCCTGACCGAAGACCGCCGACGGCGCCTTCGCATGCTTGGACGGCCACACCGCGAGAGGCGCGCCGAGCACGCGACTACCGACGGCCGAGAACACGACGCCTTTCTTGAACAGCGACTTCCACTTCTTCTCGATGCGGAAGTCAGCCGGCGTCTCGTCGTACGTGACGGTGCCCATCTTGTCGCAGATGAGCTCGTAGCTCAGGCTCCCGTCGCTGTTGATGCGCGTGATGCGGTTCGTGCGATGGCTCTTCACGCACTCCTGGCGCTTCACGGAGAGCTTCTCGAGGGAGACGAGCAGGAGGTCGCCCTCCTCGCGCACGCTCTTCACGACACCACCCGCGCTCTCCGTCGACTCGAGGACCTGCAGCCACGGCTGGCTCCACGTCGGGTAGTCGATCGTCGCGTTCATATCGTCGAGGACGACCTTCGCCTTCGTGATCGCCGTGAACGCGGCGCCGCGCGGACCGCGATAGCCGGGCGAGTAGTAGAGCGCGGCGCTCAAGTACTGCGCCGCCGGAGCCTTCTTGTGGCACTCCGAGTACGGGCCGGTGACGAACGCGACCTCGGGGATGTCGATCAGCTGAGGCGCGACCTTCATGCCGACGCTGGACTCGTCCTTCTTCGACGGGTCGTACGGTTTTGGAATGTCCTTCTCGAGGCCCTCGAACAATGACGCCGGGACGTGGTCGGCGATGATCTTGTCGAGTGCTGCCTGTGTCGGTGCCTCGCAGCCTTCGACCATCTTGCGCGAGCTGAGAAACCACGCGCTGTCCATGCGCGTCGCGAGCGCGAGCAGATCCGTGCGCGAGCCGAGCTTGGACGCGAACTCCGCGCGGCCCTTCGCCGCCGCTTCCCACAGCTTCTTGTAGCCCTCGTCCTGCGACCAGATCTTCTCGACCTTCTCGCGATGCTCCTTGATGCGCGCCGGAAGTCCGTGCGCGCGAATGCGCAGCGCCATCTTCTGCTCGGGCGGGTGCGCCTTGTCAGCGCTCACCTGCTGCGCGAACTTCGCCGGGTTCCACGCGTCGATATCGCCCTGGCACAGCGCGTAGACGACCGACGGGTTGAACGTCGCATACGGATAGTCGATGCAGCGCTCGATGTACGCCAGGCGGCCGGCCTCGGTGAGGTTTGGCTCGAACATGTCCGCGAGGTAGTCGCGGCGATCAAACGTGTAGCCGCCGGGAAGCGGCATGCTGTCGCGGATCGCTTGGTACTGATCGAGCGCGGTGAACTGCGACAGGTCTTTCGACGACAGCGTGATCGTCGTTTGCGGTCGCTCGTTCACGTTGGCAAACGCCACGGCCTCCGCCCAGTCCGCCTCCTGCATGCCGAGCTTCTTGCCCCACGCTTGACGGGCGGTGGTGATCTGCGCAGCCGATGCCTTCGCTTCTGCGTTCGGCTTGCACGTCGCCTTCGCGAACGTTGCGAACACTCTGTCGAGATCCTTCGACGAGAGATCCCTCAGGTCGTAGTTGTCGTCGAACGTCGCGTCCTTGCACCAATCGGGCGCAGCCGACGCGGTGCCCACATGGCAGAGCGCGAGAAGAGAACCAGCGAGCAATGCCTTCGTCATAGAGAGCTCCCCCTGAAATTCGAGATCGTTCGAGATCGTTCGAGATCGATCGAGATGCGATCGAGATGCGATCGAGATGTGATCGGGATGTGATCGGGATGCGTCGTCGCGCGCTCAGTCAGCCGGTGGGCCGATGTCGAGCTTGCGGTTGATGCGAAGCGTGACTTCGTAGGTGCCCTCGACGTACCAGCGCCGAGGTTCGAAGCCGCACACGTGATCGGCCTTGCAGTCCTTGTCGAACTCGTACTGCTCGATCACCTTGATCTTCAGCGCGGCGTGCGTGGCCGCGATCTTCTTCTTCGCGTCGGCGACGGAGAGGCCGACGATCAATGGCTCGCGCGGATCGCAGGACTCGCGATACCGCTCCATCCACGCGGCGCGGTTCGAGCCTTCACAGTTGGCGTTGCCGGGGATGTATCGATCCCGCTCCGCCTCTTCGGCGCGAACCGCAGCGTCGTTGTGTTCTTGATACGTGCGGTTCGACGGCCTGGGGCCTGCTGGCGTGCTGCCCGTCGCCACGGGTGTGCCGCCGGTCGCGCGTCCGGTCGTGCGTCCGGTCGTGCCTCCGGTCAGGTTCGTTTGGAGCGAACAAGCCGCGAGCGAGCACAGGACCACACCGACGAACACCCGAAGCGTCATGCGAGAGACACGTCGCAACGATTGCGCCACGCCTAAGCTACGGAATCCTCATGACGAGTCCGTGGACCGTCTCGTGGACCAGGTCCAACGCGGGCGGACCGGGTCCACCCGCGGTCCAGTCAGGCTTTGCGGAGCTGGTCCAGGTCCACGCCGAAGCGCGCCGCGAGCCGACGAACCTGCGAGCGCGCCGTGGAGAGTGCACGCGCGATCGCACTCGCGTTGCCGCGATGCTCCGTCGCGATCGCGAGGTACTGCTCGCGCGTGGTGGCCGGCTCGCGGCCCTCCGGTTCGCCCGCGTCCTCGCGTACGACGGGCACGGGCTCGGTCTTGGGACGGGCCTCGAGCAACACGTGCTTCACGTCGATCGCGTTGCCACCGGCGAGGAGCGCCGCGCGCGCGACCACGAGGCGCAGCTCGCGTACGTTGCCCGGCCAATCGTACTGCGTGAGCTTCGCGAGCGCGTCGGGCGTGAACGACTGCGGTTCGCGGTTGCCCTCGCGTGCGGCCTCGGCGAGGAACTCCTGCGCGAGCTGGGCGATCTGCGCGCGGCGCTCGCGCAGCGGCAGGAGCTCGAGCGTGATGCCGTTCAAGCGGAAGTAGAGATCCTCGCGGAACGCTCCGCGCGCGATCAGCTCGGGTAGCGAGCGATGCGACGCGGCGATCACGCGCGCGCGCAGCGCGATCGGCTCTACGCCTCCGACGCGATACACCTGACGCGCTTCGAGCGCCCGCAGCAGCTTGCCTTGTAGCTCGAGTGGGAGATCGCCGATCTCGTCGAGGAGCACGCTGCCCTGCCCGGCCACCTCGAGGAGACCCGGCTTGGCACGTGCAGCGCCAGTGAATGCGCCCCGCTCGTACCCGAACAGCTCGCTCTCGAGGAGCGTACCGGCCAGCGCGGCGCAGTTGATGGCGACGAGCTCGCCGCCGCGCTCCGAGAGTGCGTGCAGCGTACGTGCGAGAACTTCTTTGCCCGTTCCGGTCTCGCCGTGGATCAGCACGCCGACGTTGTGCTTCGCGATGCGCTCGAGCAGCTCGGTCTTGCCGGCGAGGCTGGGGTCCCGAATGACGACCGCGGCGCGATGCGCACTGTCGTCGGTCACCGCGGGCGCCTTGTTGGCCAGCACGATCAGCGTATACGGGCCGAGCCGCACGCTATCTCCGAGCGGCAGCGCGACCGATTGCCCCTTCTCGAGCTTGATGTTGCCGACGCGAATGCCATTGGTGGACCCGGCGTCCTCGATGTGCACCTCGCCACGCCGGACGAAGATGCGCGCGTGGCGGCGCGAGATGCGGGAATCAGCGAGCGGTAAGCTGCACAGCGGATCGCGTCCGAGGACCAGCTCGCCGTCCGGTGGCAACGAGCGCGTGATCATCTGATCACCGCCCACGACTAACAGATAGAGGCCACCTCCGGGACGGTAGACGTCGCGCGACATGGCGTCGGCACGGTCACCGATGGTGGTTGATTGATCGGCGGGAACCCGCGGCATTCGGGCTGATTGTCCACCATACTTGGCCCGGGATGAACGAGTGGAACGCCCCGACTGTCGCGGAAGACGCGGACGACGGCTCGGGCGCCGCGGCCCCGCTGCCCACCAAGCTCGGCCGGTTCGAGATCGTGGGCCGGCTCGGTGCGGGCGGTATGGGGCTCGTGTTCGAGGGTCGCGACGCTCTCCTCGATCGCCGGGTCGCGCTCAAGCTGATCCATCCGAGCGTCAGTGGACACATCGCGCCCGCGCGCCTCTTGCGCGAAGCACAAGCGCTCGCTCGTCTGTCGCATCCGAACGTCGTGACGGTGTTCGAGGTCGGCATGGTCGGCGAGGATCCGTTCATCGCGATGGAGCTCGTCGAGGGCACCACGCTCGCGCAGTGGATGCAGGACAAGCACGACTGGCGCGAGGTGCTCGACATCTTCATCGCGATCGGCCGCGGCCTCAGCGCCGTGCACGCACTCGGCCTCGTTCATCGCGACGTCAAGCCGGCGAACGTTCTCGTGGACATGGCGGGCATCCCCAAGCTCGGCGATTTCGGGCTCGTCGGCGCCACCGATGACGATGCACGACTCTCGGGCGACGGCGCGGACACGCCGGGCTCGCTGACCAAGACCGGCGCCGTCATGGGTACGCCAGCGTACATGGCGCCCGAGCAGAAGAGCGGCGGCAACGTCGACGCTCGGGCAGATCAGTACGCGTACGCGAAGTCACTCTCGGAAGCGCTGAGCGAGCCGATGCCTGCCTCGCTCGCGCCGGTCCTCGAGCGTGCGATGGCGACAGATCCGGAGAAGCGATTTCCAGCGATGGACGCGCTCCTGAGCGAGCTCGCGCGTATCCGTCGCGGCAATCGCAATACCTGGATCGCAGCGGGAACCACCGCAGCGATCGCCGCGATCGTCATCGGCGCGTTTATCGTCGGTCGCGCGCAGACCAGCGACGATCCCTGCAAGCG
This sequence comes from Pseudomonadota bacterium, assembly GCA_023428295.1. Taxonomy (GTDB): domain Bacteria; phylum Myxococcota_A; class Polyangia; order Haliangiales; family Haliangiaceae; genus JABFXX01. The sequence continues at coordinate 35,508 of JAEYYV010000119.1, read as the reverse complement.
GCCCACGAACCGCGTCGCAGCGGTGTGGAGTCCCGAGCGATCGCGCGCGCTCGCGACGCACCTCGCGACGATCGATCCTGCCTTCGGTGCACAGCGCTTTGCTGCTGCGGCCGCTGTCTTCGATCGCGGCGCGAGTCGCTGGCTCGATCAGAACGTCGACGCGTGCACGCTCACACGGTCGGGACGCCAATCGGATGCGCTGTTCGACAGGCGCATCACGTGTCTCGATCGCGCACTGTTCGAGATGGAGCAAACGATTGCTCTCGTCGAGAAGGCGAAGAGCGCGATCGAGCTCGACGAAGCGATGCGCGCGGCGGTGTCGCTCCCTACCCTCGACGAATGCGACGACGTCTCGGCGCTCACCGATCGCCTGCCGCAGCCCACGAACCCCGCGCTTCGCGCGACGGCCGACGAGCTCGCGCGCGAGACCGTCGACATCGACGTGACGCTGCGCACCGGCGGCACGCGAACGGGCGTGCTCCCGCGTGCGACGAACGCGGTGTCCCGCGCGCGCGCGCTCGGCGATCCGAGCGCGCTCGCTCGAGCGCTGCGCAGCCTCGCGAGCGTACAGATGGAGGACGAGCTCGGGGCACCGGCCGCCGACACACTTCGCGAAGCGATCCACGCCGCGTCGGTCGCGCACGACGATCGCGTCGTCGTCGAGATGTGGTCGAAGCTGCTCCTGCAGCTCGTGGTCATGAAGAAGCCCGACGAGGCAAAGCTCCTCCTCCCCGCGGCGGAGGCAGCCGTCGCGCGCGCCGAACCCGCGCTCGAGCTGGCGAGCGTGTTTGCCGAGGCACGGGCGCAGGTGACTGCGAGCGGTGGGGATGTCCTGGGGGGGCTCGTGATACTCGGCGAATCGATCGCCGCGCTCGAAGCCGCAGGCGCTCGCGATCCGGGCTCGCCGCTCGCGCAGCGCTACCTCGCGCTCAAGAGCCGCGAGGCGTCCGTGATCTCGCAGACCAAGGACTGGCCCGAGTTCGCGAAGCGCCTGCGCGCTCTCGTCGAAGTGACGGAGAAGGTGTACGGCACGGATCACCCGCAGACCCAGCGCGTACACTTCAACCTCGGCGTCGCGTATCGCATGCTACGCGACGAGGACGCCGAGCTCGTGGAGATGAAGGCAGCGGCGCGTATCGGCGAAGCGCGTGCTGCGCCGTCGCCAAACCTGATGTCCATGATCGACGCCGTCGGCACGGCGCTCTATCAGCAGGGAAAGTTCGAGGAGGCCGCGCAGTACCTCCAGCGCGCGCTCGAGATGGCGCGCGCCGTATTACCGCCGGGCGATCGTCGTCTCGCCGGGCCGATCGGCAACATGGGAGCGACGCTCCTCGAGCTCGGTCGCCCCGACGAAGCCCGCGCGCTGATGCAGGAACAACTCGCGCTCTACGAAAAGATGCCGATCAAAGGCGACCTCAACTGGGCACACTCCGTCTACAACCTCGGCGACCTCGAGTTCAAGACTGCGAACTATGCCGCCGCGATTCCGCTCCTCGAGCGCGCGTACGCGATGTACCTCGAGACCGGCGAGAAGGACCACTACGACGCGGATACCACGCTCGTGCTCATCGCGGACTGCCAGCTCCATATGAAGCAATGGGCCGCCGCACAGAAGACAGCAGAGCGCGTCCTCGCGCAGACGGACTCCGCGCCGAACATGATCGCGTCAGCGCGGTTCGTGCGCGGTCGCGCGATGCACAGCGCGGGCAATCCGCAAGGCAAGGCAGAGGTGCGTACCGCGCGCGCGGAGTTCGAGAAGCTGGGCCAAGCCGGCGACGTCAAAGAGATCGACGAGTGGCTGGCCGGCAAGCGCGCACCGGGCGAGAAGCCGTGAGGCCTACTTGCTGAGGGGCTCGGGGGTGTCGGCCGCGCCAGCGGTGCGTCGCCTGAACAGCGCGACGCGCGCGAGGAGCACCGTCGTCACGGGGACCGTGATCGACAACAGGATGATGATGATCCACGGATGCAGGACGAGCCGAGACTCGAGCGCCGAGAAGTAGATCACGCTGGCGATCGTCACGGTCCAGCTGCCGAACGTGTACGCGAGCGCGGGCGGGTGCATGCGCACGAAGAAGTCGCGGAGGCGCAGAAATCCGAGCGCGGAGATCACCACGAACAGCCCGCTCGCGACGAGCAGCGCGGCGACCACGATCTGCACCCAGTACGGCGCCTCGCTCATTCGATCACCTCGCCGCGCAAGATGAACTTGGCCATCGCCGACGAGCTCACGAAGCCGAACAGTGCGATCAGCAACGCGGCTTCGAAGTAGACATCGGCGCGATGCTGGATGTTGAGCACGAGCAGCACGAGCATCGCGTGCAGGTACAAGAGGTCCAGCGCGAACACGCGATCCTGCGCGCGGGGACCGCGGATCAACCGCACGACGACGAGAACAGACGCGAACGCATAGCAGCCGATAGCGAAGCGAATGGCGTTGAGTAGCAGATCGCTCATTCGAAGATCTCCCTGAGTGGTTTCTCGTAGCGCTCCTTGAAGTGAGCGATGAACGCACCTTCCTCGTCGACGTTCCACACGTGCAACAGCATCGCGCTGCGATCGACGGCGAGCTCGGACCAGACCGTTCCGGGCACGACCGTGGTCACCATGGCGAGCGCCGCCAAGCCGACCTCATCGCGCAGATCGAGAGGAATGATCACGAACTTCGAGCGGGACCGAGAGCGGCTCCATGTCATCACGCCCCACGCGACTTGCAGGTTCGAGACGATCACGTCACGACCGACCATCAGGATGTAGCGCACGATCACGAGAGGACGCCGGACGCGAACGCTCGGCCAGAGGCCGGACGTGAGGTGTGGGGTCGCGAACGCGATGACGCTCGCGAACAGGATCGAAGCCGCGGTCGCGCCACGCGCCAAGGCGATCCACAGCGCGAACAACGCGAGTGTGAGCAGCGGCGCCGGGAACAGCGTGCGGAGAAACGTCATGGCGTCCCCTCCGCCCCAGAGCGATCACGCGCGGGCGTGGTCAACACGGTGTCGATGTACGCCTCGCGTCCGTGCAGTTGCGCGGCGGCTGCGCGCGTGTAGCGCATGACCGGCTCGGCGAACACCGTGAGCAGCACGCACATGAGCAGCAGCGTCAGAAACGCGCCCGCCTCCGCACCCTGCACGTCGGGCGCGGCGCGAGCACCGCGCGCCCAGAGCGCCTTGATGCCCGCGCGCGCGAACGAGACGAGCGACGTGAAGCTCGCGAGGAGAAGCAGACCGAACAGCACCCACGCCGCGGCGCTGTGCGCACTCGTAACGGACGTGAGCAGCGCGAGCTTTGCGAGGAAGCCGGAGAGCGGCGGCAACCCGGCGACGAGCAGCGTGCAGAACATGAACCCGAGGCCGAGGAGCGCGATCGACACGGGGTACACGCGGCCGACGAGGGGCAGCGCCGCGTCGTCGAGGTTCGTGTCCTCACCCGGTACGATCACGTCGTCGATCGGCGGGCGTCGATCGAGGCCGATGCGCTCGACGAGCTCGACGAGCAAGAACAGCGCGCTGACCGCGAACGTCGCGGTGACGATATAGAACAGGGCCGCCGAGGTCACCTCGACCATGTCCAGTCCCACGGACGCGAGGAGCGTCCCTGACGAGACCAGGATCGCGTACCCGGCGATGCGATCGATCCGGACGGTGGTCATGAGTCCGATCGCACCGACGGCGAGCGTGACGAGACCTCCATAGAAGAGGACCGATTGCCCAAAGCCCGCCGACGGCCCGGTCTCGAAGAACAGCGACCAGAGGCGCAACAGCGTGTACACGCCGACCTTGGTCATCACCGCGAACAGCGCGGCGACGGGTGCGCTCGCCGCCGAGTACGCGCGCGTGAGCCACGCGTTGAGCGGCCAGATCGCCGCTTTGATCAAGAACGCGACGGCGAGGATCGCTGCGCCCGCGTGAAGCAGGCCGCGATCCTGCGCGGGAATAAAGGGCAGCTTCGCCGCGATGTCGGCCATCGAGAGCGTCCCGAGGACACCGTACAGAACGGCAAGGCCGATGAGGAACAGCGCCGATGCCAGCAGGTTCACGGCGATGTAGTGCAGCCCCGACCGGACGCGCGGAACTCCCGAACCGTGCAGCTGGAGGCCGTACGACGCGGCGAGCATCACCTCGAAGAAGACGAACAGGTTGAACAAGTCGCCGGTGAGGAAGGCACCGTTGAGCCCCATCAGCTGCACTTGAAACAGCGGATGGAAGTAGACGCCCACGCGCGACCAGGCGGCCTCTGCATACAACGCCGAGCACAGGCCGATGATGCTCGTCACGAGCACCATGAGCGCTGCGAAGCGATCCGCGACGAGCACGATGCCGACGGGCGCTTCCCAGTTCGAGGCCAGGTACACGCCGATCTGTCCGGTCTCCTCGACGCGCATCAAGATCATCGTCGCGACGACGATGCCGGCCCCGCACGCGGTGATGTTGATGACAGACTTCAGGCGCCGGCGCGAATCTCCGAGGAGGAGGAGCAGCGCTGCCGAGATCAGCGGCAACAGGACCGGCACGACCGGCAGGTGCGTGAACAGCTCGGTCACGGTTCGTCCTCCACACCATCGACGTGATCGGTCCCCGACAGACCACGCGATGCGAGAAGCACGACGAGGAACAACGCGGTGGTCGCGAAGCCGATCACGATCGCCGTGAGCACGAGCGATTGCGGCATCGGATCCGTGTAGTGCTCGAGATCCGGGGTGAGCCCCGGTTGCACGATCGGCGCTTTGTCGATGGTGAGACTACCGACGCTGAAGATGAAGAGGTTCACCGCGTAGGACAGCAGCGTGAGCCCCATGATCACTTGGAACGTGCGTGGGCGGAGGAGCAGCCACACACCCGCGCCGCCGAGCACGCCGATCACGCATGCGAGGACCGCTTCCATTACGAGCCTCCTCGGTGCGCGCGCAGCGACTGGTGAGCGAGTGCCGTGAGAATGAGCAGCGTGGCGCCGATGACGACACAGAACACGCCGATGTCGAAGAACGTCGCGCTCGGAAGGTGGACATCGCCGACGAGGGGCAACGTCGCATGCACCGTGTGCGTCGTGAGAAACGGGTAGCCGAAGGCAATCGCGCCGAGCCCCGTGACTGCAGCGAGCAGGAGGCCGACGGCGATCCAGCGTGGTGGATTGAGGTGCGCGCGCCGCTCCGTCCAGCGCGTTCCCGCGACCATGTACTGCGTGAGTAGCGCGATCGCCACGACGAGCCCGGCGACAAATCCGCCGCCGGGTTGGTTGTGTCCGCGGAACAGGAAGTGAGCGGCAACAACAACCGACACCGGAAGCAAGAGCCGCGCGATGATCGACGGCACCATCATGTAGCCGCGTGGTGCATCGTCCGCGCTTCGCGTCTTGACCAGATCCGTGACCTCTGTCTCGGTGATCACCTTCTGTTGATCGGGAGCCTCCACCGTCTCGACGGGTGGGCGGAAGCGACGGAGGAGCGCGAAGACGGTCAGCGCTACGGTTCCGAGCACCGTGATCTCGCCGATCGTGTCGAACGCGCGGAAGTCGACGAGCATCACGTTGACGACGTTGGTCCCGCCACCGTCGGGCAATGCATGCTCGAGGAAGAACGGCGAGATGCTGTGCGGCGCGGGCCGTGTGAGGAGCGCGTACGAGAGCGCCGCGAGTCCGCCACCCGCGGTCACCGCGAGCGCGAGGTCGCGAGAGCGTCGCGCTCGATCGCGAAGCGTCACGCGCTTGCGCAGGGTCTCCGCGCGCATCGGCAGCCACCGTAGTCCGAGCAGGAACAGCGTGGTGGTCACGACTTCGACGACGATCTGGGTCAGCGCGAGGTCCGGTGCCGAGAACCACGCGAACGTCACGCACGTGACGAGGCCGGCGCCGCCCATCAACGTGATCGCGACCAAGCGGTGAAACTTGGCCATCACCGCGGCGCCGACGGCACACAACGCGCCGATCACCCACAGCACGACAAACGCGGGGGACGCGGAGAGGCGCTCGCGGTCGCCCCACGTGAGCGGAACGACGCGCGAGGCGATCACGCCGAGGATGATCGCCACGGCGATGATCGAGAACATCTGCGTCTGGAGACGCCGCGTCTCGAGGAACGAGAGCACGCGCCGCGACCACCGCGTCGCGACGATAAGCGCGATCTCGAACACACGGCGCCCGTCGAAGCGCGAGACGACGGGCGCCTCCTGCATGTGACCGCGCGCTTGTTGCGTCCGCAGCCAGCGGTACGCGAGGATCCCGACGACGATCGCGATGAAGCTCATGGCCAGCGGGAGGTTGAAGCCGTGCCAGACCGCGAGGCTGTACTCGGGAAGCGAGCCACCGACGACAGGAGTCGCCGCCATATCGAGCGCGGAGCCGATCGACAGCGCGGGCGCGACGCCGACGATCACGCAACCCAGCACGAGCAGCGCGATCGGCACGCGCATCCACGACGGCGCTTCCTCGGGCTCGCGCGGCAAGTCCTTGGAGATCGGCCCGAAGAAGATGTCGTAGCCGAAGCGCAGCGAGTACACGACCGCGAAGATCGACGCAATGGTCGCGAGCACGGGGAGCGTCGCCTCCACCCACGGCTGCGATGACAAGAACACCGTCTCCGCGAAGAACATCTCCTTGGAGAGGAAGCCGTTGAGCAAGGGAACGCCGGCCATCGCCGCACTCGCGGTCAACGCGAGCGCACCCGTGCGCGGCATGCAGTGAATGAGGCCGTTGAGGCGGCGGATGTCGCGCGTTCCCGTCTCGTGATCCACGACGCCAGCGGCCATGAACAGCGACGCCTTGAACGTCGCGTGGTTCATGATGTGGAACACGCCGGCGACGGCGGCGAGGGGGCTGTTGAGACCGAACAGCAGCGTGATGAGGCCGAGGTGACTCACCGTCGAGTACGCCAGCACGCGCTTCAGATCGTTCTGGAACATCGCGAGGTACGCGCCGAGCAGCAGCGTCGTGATGCCCGCTGTCCCGACGATCCAGAACCACAGGTCCGTTCCGGACAGCACCGGCCAGAGGCGTGCGAGCAGGAACACGCCCGCCTTCACCATCGTGGCGGAGTGGAGGTACGCGGACACGGGCGTCGGCGCTGCCATCGCTTGCGGGAGCCAGAAGTGAAACGGGAACTGCGCGCTCTTGGTGAAGGCGCCGAGCAGGATGAGCACGAGCGCCACGGGGTACAGCCGATGCGAGCGAATGAGGTCGCCGGACGCGAGGACGGTATCGAGATCGTAGCTACCGACGATGTTCCCGAGGACGATCACGCCGCCGAGGAGCGCGAGGCCGCCGGCGCCCGTGACCACGAGCGCCATGCGAGCACCTCGCTGCGCGTCGCGCCGGTGGTACCAGTAGCCGATCAAGAGGAACGAGACGAGGCTCGTCAGCTCCCAGAACACGACGAGCTGGACGAGATTGCCCGACGTGACCACGCCGAGCATCGCGCCCATGAACGCGAGAAAGAACGCGTAGAACCGCGCGACCGGATCTTCGGGCGACATGTAGTAACGCGCGTAGAGCGACACGAGCGCACCGATCACCGTCACGAGCACGGCGAACACCCACGCGAAGCCATCGATCCGGATCGTGAGCTCGAGCCCGAGCGAAGGGACCCACTCGAACGTCTCGCGAATCACGCCATGCTCGCGAATCTCGGGATAGAGACTGAGCACCACCCCTGCCGTCACGGCGGACACGAGGCCCGCGATCGTGGCGAGCACCGTCCTCGCGCGCGTCGGCATGAGCGCCGTCGCGACAGCCCCTGCGAACGGTAAGAGGAGCAAGACGACCAAGCGCATGGGGGTCGTGACCATAACAGCACTCACGCCGGATCAGAGCGAGTCTCCCGACAGACAAAGGGATGAATTGGGCTACGGTGGATCATGGCTCTCTACGATCGAATCCTGCTCGCGACGGACCTGAGCGCACGCAGCGATCGCGCGCTCGATCGAGCGATGATGCTCGCTACCAAGCACAACGCCGAGCTCGTCGTCCTGCACGTCCTCGAGCCCGTTCCGGGCAATCGCTACTATCCACGCAAGCACGCGCTGCCGATCCTCGCCGGGTGGGTCCGTGATCAGCTCCGGCACGACCTCGGCGACTGCGCCGAAACCGCGCAGATCCGCGTCGAGGAAGGCGATCCCGCGGAGATCATCGATCGCGTGGCCCGCGAGATCGAGGCGACGCTGGTCGTCGTCGGTGTCGCTCGCCTCGAGCGCCTCGGTCGCTTCACCCTCGGTGCCACCGTGGAGCGGTTGGTGCGCGCCGTCGAGGTGCCGCTGCTCATCGTCACGACGCGTCCGCGCAAGCCGTACACGCGCATCGCGGTCGCCGTCGATCTGTCCCCGGTGTCGACGCAGACCATCGAGCTGATGACCTCCACGTACCCCGATCAGCGCATCACTGCGTTCCACGCCTTCCAGCCGCTCACGTACGGATCGTCGGATCTGAAGCTCGCGGCAGAGCAGTGGAAGACGGTCGCGGAGTCCAACGTCAAGGAGTGGCTCGCGAACACACCGTTGTCCGAGGACGTGCGCGACCGTGTCATTTTGCAAGTCGAGCATGGTGATCCGCCACAGCTCATTCGCGACACCGCGTCGCACGGCAACTTCGATCTCGTCGTGATCGGCACGCGAGGGCGCGGCCGCATCTTCGAGTTCTTTGTCGGCAGCATCGCCAAGGAGATCCTCGCGGAGCTCCCGTGCGACGCGTTGTTCGTGCGCGAAGCGAAGGTCTAGCGATCGAAGTCGCCGCAGGCCTCGGGCTGGTAGTGCACTTCGACGACGCGGATTCGCTTCGTGCCGCCAGGGACCGGCCACGAGATGGCCTGCCCCACCCGCAACCCGAGGAGTGCGCTGCCGATCGGCGCGAGCACCGAGATGCGACCCGCGGCGGCGTCGGCGTCCTTGGGATACACGAGCGACACCTTGCGGCGCGTGAACGTCTCCACGTCCTCGTACACCACCTGGCTGTTCATCGTCACGATGTCAGCCGGAACGTCATGTTGCTCGACGACGACCGCGCGCGCGAGCTCGGCCGATAGCCGCTCCGCTGCCGGCGTGTCGTGAAGATCGACGAGGGATAGCAGCCGCTCGTGGTCGGTGTTGCTGAGGATGATCGAGGGTTCGAGGTTCTGCATGGGTTCTCCGTTCACGAGTGGTGCTTGCCGACGACGACTCTCGCTGCGCGAAGGAGTCGCTCGCCGAACATGTAGCCGGGCTGTAGCTGCTCCACGACGCAGCGGTCCTGCGCTGGATCCGGAACCGCGATCATCGTCGTCGCGTCGTGCTTGGACGGATCGAACGCGGTGCCGACCGCGTCGAAGCGCACGAGCCCGTAGCCGAGCAGCACGTTCTCGAGCTGCCGGCGAACCATGCGTACGCCGTCGATCACCGCGGGCGCGTCGCCGCTGGCCTCGGCGGACGCGATCGCGCGATCGAAGTTGTCCAGCACCGGGAGCAGCTCCGCGACGAGGTTCATTCGCGTCTCCTCGTGGACGAGCTTCGCGTCGCGCTCCACGCGCTCCTTCGCCGACTCGAGGCTGTGCAGCGCCGCAGCGAGCCGGCGCTTGTCCTCGTCCGCGCTCTTGGAGTCCGACGGTTGCGGCGATGGCGACGCCTCGCTCGCGTGCGGCGTTGCGATCACGTCTGGCGTTTCTTGCGTTTCGGTCGTCTCGATCATGATGCACATCCTCTTCGCGCGATGAGCGCATCCTCGTGCGCACGCCACGCTCGGTACGTTGGTTCTTCGAACGGAAAGTCCCAGCAGCCTTCCCGATGCACGAGTCGACCGCCGAAGCCGGCTTTGAATCGGTGCACACCCGCGAGCGGATGCGGCGAGCCCGCGCGCGGTGCGGCGCCGAGCAAGTCGTAGTCGACACAGCCGTGCGCCTTGGCCGTGCGGATCGCTCCCCACTGGAGCGCGTACGAGCCCATGAGCTCGCGATGCATCCGGGTGGATGCCCCGTAGAGATACGTCGCGCGCTCGGGTGCGAGCGCGAGCAGCATCCCGGCGACGAGCTGTCCCCGATGTCGCGCGAGCAGGAGCTTCGTCACGACCGGCGATGCAGCGTCGTCGGCGCGCTCGTCGAGCATCGCCTCCGCGTGCGCGAACGACATCGGCTCGAGAGCGTGCCGCGCGCACGTCTCCAGATAGATCTCGTACCACTCGCGAAGGTCCGCCATGCTGCCCTCGGTGACGACCACGCCGCGACGCTCCGCGAGCCTCACGTTGTAGCGAGTCTTCGGATGCATGCGCAGAAGGATCGCGTCCTCGGTGTCGCGCAGATCGATCATCACCGTGTCTGGCGGCAACAGATCACGCGAGGCCTTCCACAGGTTTCGCTCGTCGGTCCCGACGTTCATGCGCAGCTCGCGCAGCTCCTTCGCCGGTGGCCCGTGCCACTCGCCAGCGGTGAAGTTCGCTGCATCGCGCGCGTGAACCGCCTCCCACGGGAGATCCCAGCGGATGAACGCGCACCGCGAGCCGAGCATCGGTTGGAGCTCGAGCGAGAGCCGCTCGAGGAAGCGCCCCATGTCCTCGGACGCGGGCGCGATCTCGGGCCCGAAGGGCACGTACGCGTAGTCGGTATCGGCGGTCAGCTTCGAGCGAAGCACGAGGAAGTCGCCGCCGAGGTCGCTCGGCAGCGTGACGTCGAAGGCATCGGCGACAAAGCCCAACCGACGATGCACGCGTCCCCAGAACGCGGTCTGTTGGACGATCGCGGTGGGAACGAGGTGATCGGTTTGCTTTCGAGCGACAGCGAGCTTCACGTTGCCTCCTGAGCGGGCAAGGTGCGCCGCAACGCAGAGAAGTCAATCGCGCCAATGGCGCAGTGCCGAATGCGCCTTTGGCGCAGTCACGTTCCAACTTCGACCAATGGCCACCGCGAGCGCAGGAACGCACCATGGTCCGCAATGCGGATCGCGATTCCCAAAGAGATCATGGCGAACGAGCGGCGCGTCGCTGCCACTCCCGAGACGGTGACGAAGTATCGAGCGTTCGGACACGATGTCTTCGTCGAGACGGGAGCCGGCGCAGGCATCTTCGCCGACGACGAGGCGTATCGCCGGGCGGGCGCGACAGTGGTCAGCGACGTGCGCACGCTGTTCGCCGGGGCGGACCTCGTACTGAAGGTGAAGCAGCCGATGTGGAACGCCGCGGTCGACATGCACGAGGTCGACATGCTCCCGAACGCGTGCACGCTCGTGACGTTCCTGCACCCCGCGTCGCCGGAGAACCACGACATGGTCCGCAAGCTGCGCGATCGCGGCATCACCGCGTTCACGATGGACGGCGTTCCGCGCATCACGCGAGCACAGCCGATGGATGCGCTCACGTCGATGAGCACCTGCACCGGGTATCGCGCGGTCCTGGACGCCGCACGGCACCTGCCGCGGTTTGTCCCGATGATCGCCACGGCGACCGGAACGATGCGCCCCGCCGAAGTGCTGGTCATCGGCGCGGGCGTGGTGGGACTGCAAGCGATCGCCACGGCCAAGCGTCTCGGTGCGATCACGCGTGCGTGGGATATCCGTGCAGCGGCGCGCGCCGACGCGTCGAGCCTGGGAGCCAAGGTGGATGGCTTCGAGGTCCCCGACGCCATCGCCCTCGGGGAAGGCGGCTATGCAAAGGCGCTCGACGCCGAGTGGCTCGCTCGCGAACGCGCGGCCATCGCTCCGTCGATCGCCAAAGCGGACATCGTCATCTGCAGCGCACTCGTGCCCGGTGCGATGGCGCCGGTGCTCGTGACCGCGGAGATGGTGCGCTCGATGAAGCGAGGCGCGGTCATCGTCGACGTCTCGATCGATCAAGGTGGCAACTGCGAGCTGACCAAGCCCGGCGCCGAGATCGTCGTACAGGACGTCGTGGTCAGCGGGATCCAGAACATCCCGGGGCAGATGCCCGTGCACGCGACGCAGCTCTACGCGGAGAACCTCTACAAGTTCGTCGAGAACCTCCTCAAGCGCAAAGACGGTCCCGACCTGGATGACGAGATCATCGCGAGCTCGCTCGTCACCATGGGCCGGCGCATTCTCTACAAGCCCGCGCTCGCCGTGTTGGGTTGACGTGAGCGGCGTCCTCATCATGCTCGTCGTGTTCGGCGCGTCGTTCGGCGTGGGCTACGCGCTGATCTCGAAGGTGCCCCCGCTCCTTCACACGCCGCTCATGTCGATGACGAACGCGCTCTCTGCCGTCACGATCATCGGCGCGCTCCTCGTGTTCTCGACGGACGTGCCACCCACCGTCGCCGCGTTCGGCGGTGTGGCGATCGGCGCGGCCGCGTTCAACCTCGTCGGCGGCTACGCGATCACCGATCGGATGCTGCGGATGTTTCGCCACGGAGTGCGCGAGCGATGACCCCGTTCGAGATCGCAGCGAACGTCGCGATCATCGCGCTGCTCGTCGGTGGCATCAGCCGCTTCCGCACGCCTGCCGGAGCGCGCACTGGAAACCACGCGGCCGGGCTCGCGCTGCTCGCTGCGATCATGCTCGTCATGATCACGAACGGTGTGTCGCGGCCGTGGATCGTCGCCGTCTCGTCGGTGATCGGGGCCGCCGCCGGCATCGCCATCGCGTATCGCGCGAGCATGACGTCGATCCCGGCCGTGGTCGCCTTCCAGCACGGCATGGGTGGCGCAGCCGCGGTCGTTGTCTCCGCGATCGAGCTCGCACACGGAACAACGCCGTCGACGATCGGCAAGGTGAGCGGCCTCGTCGGCCTCGCGCTCGGCGCCGCGACGTTCAGCGCGAGCCTGTTGGCGGCCGCGAAGCTCGCGAACAAGATGCGGCAGGCGCCGACGACCCTCCGTTGGCACAACCTGCAGCTCCTCGCGCTCCTCTTGTTCATCGTGGTCATCCCGACGCAGCACTGGCTCGGGGAAGATCCGCTGGCCTACGTCATCGCGATCACCACTGGCGCGGCGCTGTTCGGCCTCTTGTTCGCGATGCGGATCGGCGGCGCGGACATGCCGGTCCTGATCTCGTCGCTCAACGCGAGCGCGGGCTTCGCAGCTGCGTTCTGCGGTGTGGCCATCGAGAACCAGCTCCTGATCGCGGCGGGCGCCACCGTCGCATCGTCCGGCACCATCCTCACGATCGTGATGTGCCGCGCGATGAACCGCAGCCTCGGCACCATCTTCCTCGGCGGGCCACCCGCGACCACCGCCGCCGCCCCGGTCGTCGAGGAGCCACCGGCGATCGCACCGCGACCGCTCGCGCGGGAGGACATCCTCGACGACATCGCCAAGCTCGCCCTCGAAGCGCGCTCGATCGTCGTCGTGCCGGGCTACGGCATGGCGCTCGCGCACGCGCAGTTCGAGGTGGTGCGGGTGACCAACCTCCTCCAAGCGATCGGCAAGAACGTCAGCTTCGCGATCCATCCCGTCGCCGGACGGATGCCGGGCCACATGAACGTGCTGCTCGCCGAGGCCGACGTCGACTACGACAAGCTGCTCGAGATCGACGACGCGAACAGAGAGCTCGCGAGCACCGACCTCGTCTTCGTGATCGGCGCGTGCGACGTCGTGAATCCTGCCGCCCTCGACGTGGAGAACACGCCGCTCTCGGGCATGCCGATCCTCCGGGCCCACGAAGCGCGCGCGGTCGTCGTCTGCAACCTCGACGCGCGCCCCGGCTACTCGGGGGTCGAGAACCCACTCTATCGCGCACAGAACACGCGCCTCTTGCTCGGCGACGCGCAAGAGAGCATGAAGGACATCCATTCGCGCCTCGTCGCACGGTGCTAGCCTTGGGCGCATGCGAGACACGACACGTTCCCATTCGGCGGATCTCGTCGAGCGCGCGAAGGAGCTCACGTGTCTCATCCGGGTGTCGAGCGTCCTCGCGAATCGCCGCCTCACGCTGTCCGACGCCCTCGCGCGGATCGTCGAGGAGATTCCGAGTGGCTGGCAGGCACCCGCGCTCGCGACGGCGCGCATCCGGCTCCACGATGGCGAGTGGCTCGCATCGGGCTTCGAGGAGACGCCGTGGATGACGACCCAGGTGATCGCCAGCAAGGCCAGCCCGATCGGCTCGATCGACGTCGCGTACCGAGAGGAGCCACCGTTCTCGCCCGCGTTTCTCCCCGAAGAGTCGCAGCTGCTGCAAGCCATCGCCGATCGCATCACCGATCTCGTGGAGCTCGACGCTGCACAGACCGCGCTCGGCGCCTATCAAGACGAGCTCCGCTCTCTCGCATCGCAGCTCGCCATCACCGAGGAGCGCGAGCGTCGCGAGCTCGCGACGTACCTCCACGATCGCATCGGCCAGGAGCTCGCACTCGTGAAGCTCCGGCTCGAGAACCTCCGCGGGCGCGCCAAAGAGGACGCGGACAACAAGACGATCGACGAGGTCTGCGAGATCACCGCCGAGATGATCCGAGAGACGCGAACGCTGATGTTCGAGATCAGCCCGCCGATCCTGCACGAGCTCGGGCTCACGCCAGCGATCGAGTGGCTCGCCGATACCATTCGCTCCCAGCACGGCCTCGCGGTCGAGGTCGACGCCGAGCCGGTCAGCGTCGTCGAGGAAGATCTGAAGTCGCTCCTGTTTCGATCCACGCGCGAGCTCCTGAACAACGTCGTTCGTCACGCGAGTGCCACGAGCGCCGTCGTTCGCGTCCGGCGCTCGGGGCCCTTGCTGCGGGTCGAGGTCGAGGACGATGGCCGCGGGTTCGAGCCGCGCACCTCCGCGATCGGCGTGGAGAGCGGCTTCGGCCTGTTCAGTATTCGCGAGCGGCTGGCGCACCTCGGCGGACGACTCGAGGTGTTCTCCAAGCCCGGGCGTGGAACGCGCGCCGTGATCGAAGCGCCTGCGACAAAGCGAGAGCCGTCATGACGCGGATCTTGATCGCGGACAATCACACGCTGTTCCTGCAAGGTCTGCGCAGCCTCGTCGAGCAGCAGCCCGACTTCGAGGTTGTGGGTGAGGCGAGCGACGGACGCGAGGCCCTCCAGCGCGTCCGCGAGCTGCGTCCAGACGTCGTGCTCATGGATGTCGTGATGCCCGGCCTCAACGGCTTCGAGGCGACCCGCATGATCCGCGACGAAGTGCCCGCCACCCGCGTGCTCGGCCTCTCGATGCACGTCGACAAGCGCTATGTCCTCGGCATGCTCGAAGCGGGCGCCGCGGGCTACGTGCCCAAGGACGCGAGCTTCGAAGAGGTCGCGCGCGCCATCCGCGCCGTCGCCGCAGGGCAAGGCTACCTGTCTCCGAGCATCGCCGGGCTCGTCGTGGAGGGATACGCCACGCGAACCGCCACGCGTGCTCCCAGCACGCCCGCTCTCTCGAGCCGCGAGCGCGAAGTGCTCCAGCTGCTCGCGGAAGGCTCGACGCCGCGAGACATCGCGCGACATCTCCACATCAGTGTGAAGACCGTCGAGACGCACCGCCGCAACCTGCTCGCCAAGCTGGAGCTCGAGACCGTCGCGGATCTGGTGCGCTACGCGATCCGCGAGGGCATCGCCTCGCTCGACGAGTCCAGCTCCTAGCTACGAGGGCCGCTCTTCGTCCCACGCGCGAGCCATGTGCACGGCGGCGAGCAGCGTGAACGCGGCGAGCGCGAGGAAGACGAGCCCGCCGAGGGCGCTCGCGCCAGACTCGCCTCCCACCGCGCCGAACATGAAGCCGACGGCGGCAAACACGGGAATCATCACGAGGCAAAGGACCGCTGCCATGGACACGCGTACGTGCCACGGGCGTGCCTGCGTAGGGCCTCACGCGCAGCGACGCGAGAGACGGCGTCGTTCTCGAACAGACGACGACGTGCTCGAAGTGAGAACGACTACAGTTGCAGGCGCTTCGCGAGGCGATGCAGGTTGCCGCGCTGCAGGCCGAGCCGGCGTGCCGCCTCTGCCCAGTTGCCATCGCAGTCTTTCACGGCCGTCCGGATCATCTCGCGCATGAGCTCGTCGACGGCGTCTCGCAAGCGCGGCGACTGCGTCGCGACGCTGGTGACGCGCTCGAGACCGAGGTGGTGCGCGTCGACGAGCACGGTCGACGCACGCTGACCGCGGGATGCGCGGAGCGCCGCCCGAGTCAGTGTGTGCTCGAGCTCGCGCACGTTGCCCGGCCATGCGTGGTCTCGAAGCTTCTTGCGGGCGGCGATGGTGAGGCGAATGGGTCCGACGCCGAGACGCTCGCTGGCGAGCTCGAGGAAGTGGCCGCTGAGGACCGGAACGTCGTCGGGATGATCGCGCAGCGGCGGAACGTGCAGCGGAAACACGTCGAGGCGATGCGATAGATCCGCGCGAAACCGTCCGGCGCGCACCTCCTCGGCGAGGTCGCGATTGGTCGCCGCGATCACGCGCACGTCGACGCGCAGCAGGCGATCCGAGCCGATGCGCTGCACCTCGCCGGACTGCAGCACGCGCAGCAGCTTCGGCTGGATCGTCAGCGGGAGCTCGCCGATCTCGTCGAGAAATAGCGTGCCGCCATCCGCGACCTCGAACTTGCCGGCGCGATGATCGACGGCACCCGTGAACGCACCGCGCACGTGCCCGAACAGCTCGCTCTCCGCGAGGGACTCCGGCAGCGCCGCGCAGTTGACGTGGACCATCGGTCTGGCAGCGCGCGACGACTTCGCGTGAATGGCGTGCGCGACGAGCTCCTTCCCGACTCCCGTCTCCCCGGTGACGAGCACGTTCAGCTCGGAGCGCGACAAGAGCGCGATCTCCTCGCGAACCTGCACCATGGCCTCGCTCGTTCCGAGGAGATCGCCGCCCATGCGGTCGAGCGCTTCACGGATCAGCTGCCTCGTCGCGCGCTGCTCGCTGACGCGGGCGAGCGCCGACGTGAGCGCGGTCGTGTGGATCACGGCACCCGCCATCGCCGAGAGCATCGCGACGCTCGCCATGTCGACGCTCGAGAACGCGCCCGGCTTGACGGCGTCGAGGGCGAGCACTCCGACGACCTCGCCGTTCACGACGAGTGGACACCCCAGGCACGCGTGGACTCGTGACATCGCGTCGCCCGCGTTGGCGAACAGCCCGTCGAACGGATCGGGCAGCTCCGAATCATCCAAGCGCACCGGCGCGCGGGCGCGAAGGATGGCGGCGAAGCGCGGATGCTCGTCGGGGGAGTAGCGTCGCGCGAGCGCCTCGGCGCGAAGACCGTCGAGCGCGAGCGGGACGAGCACGCCCTCCTCCACGCGAAGAAGCGCGGCGGAATCACACGGGAGTAGACGTCGCGCGCTCGCCAAGATCCTGCGATAGCGCTCCGGCGCATCGAGATCTGCCGTCAGATCCGATGCTGCAGCGAGCAACGGTTCGAGCATGCGTTATCCATTCGATAGCATCCCGTTGTCGTCGAGCGCGCGTGGTCAGTTGTCGCGGCGATATCACCCGCACGCTCTTTGCAGGCGCTTCACGCATGTACGAAGAGCAAGACCAGTTGGACGAGGACCTCGCGCGTCTCGCCGAGTCGTTGCGCAGTGGAGAGCACATGCTCGCGTGCCTGCGACTCGCCGAGTTCGCGCTCAAGCTCGAGCGATGCATTCGGTGCGAGGAGCGCGCGTTCGCGATGGCGTCCCACGCCCCGCTCGCCAAGGTCCATCGAGAGCATGACAGCATGCGTCGCTTGATCGGCCTCATCGCGAGCGCGCTCGACCGGACCGACGACCGCCGATGTCTCGAGGTGATCGGCAAGCTGCGCAGCGTGCTGCTCCTGCATCTCGAGAAGGAGCGAGCGCTCCACACGGTCCACTGATTCAGGTGGAGCGCGGTGCGGCGAGATGCGTGCGCACGTCCCACAGCTCGGGGAAGAACGTCAGATCGAGCGCCTTCTTCAAGAACGCGACGCCGGAGCTCCCGCCCGTGCCTTGCGCGAAGCCAATGATTCGCTTCACGGTGGTCACGTGGCGGAACCGCCACAGCTGGAAGCGCTCCTCGATGTCGACGAGCTTCTCGCACATGTCATAGGCCGCGTAGTGCTCGTTGCTCGCGTCGTAGATCTTGCGGAACACCTCGAGGACACCCGCGCTCCGCTGGTACGGCTGCGTGAAGTCACGGTTCAAGCGATCCTCGGGAACCGCGTGGCCGTTGCGCGCGAGCCAGCGAAGGAACTCGTCGTAGAGCGAAGGAGCTTGCAGCCGGGTCGTGAGCTCTGCGTGCACCTGCGGGTTCTTGGCGTGAGCCTTGAGCATGCCCGCATCCTTGTTGCCGAGGACAAACTCGAGCGCGCGGTACTGATAGCTCTGGAAGCCGCTCGCCTTTCCGAGCGCGTCGCGGAACTGGAGGTACTCGCTCGGCGTCATCGTCTCGAGGACCGCCCATTGCTCGAACAGCATCCGCTGCACGTGAGCGACGCGCGCGAAGATCTTGAACGTCTCGTTCAGACGATCTGCGCGCACGAGCTCGACGGCGCGATCCAGCTCGTGCAAGAGGAGCTTGATCCACAGCTCGCTCGTCTGATGCTGGATGATGAACAGAACCTCGTCGTGCGCGTCGGTGACCGGACGCTGCGCGGAGAGGAGCTCGTCCAACTTCAGGTAGTCACCATAGGTGCTGCCTCGAGAAAGCTCGAGGTGGATCGTGGACTCCAATTCGCGACGGTTATCGCTCATCAACGCGTACGGTACGCCCCCGGGGCGATGCTGTCATCGCTCGAAGCACCACGAGAATTCACTAGGCGTACATGGATGCGATGAGCGCCGCGTACTTCTGTGCGACGGCTTGTCGCTTGACCTTGAGCGAGGCTGTCAGCTCGCCGCCGTCGACGGAGAACGCCGCTGGCGCGACCCGGAACGCTTTGATCGTCTCGAACGAGGCGAGCTTTGCGTTCGCTGCGTCGACCACGGCCTGCAGGACGGCGAGGATCCGCGGATGCGACGGATCCGCGGGTATGCCCTCACGCTTGGCGAACGCGGCGAGCATCTCCGGGTCGAGCGCGAACATCGCCGTGCAGAAGTTGCGTCCGTCGCCGATGACCATCGCTTCTTGAATGATCGGGTGCTGCTTGAGCTCGGCCTCGATCTTGAGTGGAGCGATGTACTTGCCGCCGCTCGTCTTGAGCAGCTCCTTCTTTCGCCCGGTGATCCGTACGAAGCCATCGTCGTCGATGGACGCGAGATCGCCCGTATGAAACCACCCGTCGACAAACGCCGCGGCCGTCGCCTCGGGTTGGTTCAAGTAGCCGCGCGTGATGTTGGGTCCTCGCGCGAGCAGCTCGCCGTCGGACGCCACCTTCAGCTCGCAGCGCGGGAACGGCTTGCCGACGCTCCCCACGCGGATGTCGCCCTTACGGTTGATCGTGAGTCCGGGACAGGTTTCGGTCAGTCCGTACGCTTCGAGTACGGTGAGTCCGAGCGAGAGAAAGAACAGCTGCACGTCGGGGCGCAGCGCCGCAGCTCCGGACAAGAGAACCGAGGCGCGATCGAGGCCGAGCTTCGCGCGCAGTGTTCGCAGGACGAGTCGATCGGCGATCCGGTACTGCGCGGCGAGCATCACGGGGAGTGGTTTGCCCGACACGCGATAGTCCACCGTCCGTGCGCCGGTGCGCAGCGCCCACTGGACGAGTCGGCGACGCACGCCGCGCTCGTTCGCGACGGCGCTCTGGATCTTCGCCATCATCTTCTCGAACACGCGCGGCGCCGCCGGGAAGAAGCCCGGTCGGGCGGCCACCAGATCCGCGGCGAGCGTGGGGACCGACGACATGACGAGCGGCGCGCCGAAAAACGGGCCCGCGAGCTCCACCATGCGCCCGAACGAGTGCGCCGCGGGAAGGAACAACATGAGGCCGTGCGCGCGCACCTGCTCGTCGGCGAGGCCTGCCTCGACGACGGCCTCGAGCATCGACAGCATGTTGTCGTGCGTCTGGATCACCGCCTTGGGAGCGCCCGTCGTGCCGGACGTATACGTGTACGTCGCCACGTCCTCGCGGCGGATCGAGGAGACTCGTCGCGCTAGCTCGGGCTCGAGCGATGCACGCCGCGCGCGCCCTCTCGCTTCGAGGCTCGCCAGGCTCTCCCAGTCATCCGCGTCGGAGATGCCCGTCGGATCGATCACGACAATCTTCGTCCGAATCGAGAGCTTCTCCGGCGCGTAGCGCTTGCCGAGGAACTCGAAGCCCGCGCGCATCGTGCGCACCTTGTCCAGCTGCGCGCTGTTCTCGACGACGACGAGCTGCGTCTTCGTGTCGACGTGCATGTAGCCGACCTCCTCGGGTAGGAGGCTGGCATAGCCGGGCACGGTCAGGAGGCCCGCGCCGCGCGCGGCAAAATCGACGAGCCACGACTCCATGGACGTGTTTCCGACGATCGAGATGCACGCGCGATCGTCGAGCACAGCGGCACTCACGAGTCCGGCCGCGATCGCTTCGAGGCGCGGTACGACCTCCGCCCACGTGACGTCGACGTATGCGTCGTGGCGCGGGACGCGAAACGCGATTCCACGTGGCGCG
This sequence comes from Pseudomonadota bacterium, assembly GCA_023428295.1. Classification (GTDB taxonomy): domain Bacteria; phylum Myxococcota_A; class Polyangia; order Haliangiales; family Haliangiaceae; genus JABFXX01. Next base: position 15,150 of record JAEYYV010000119.1, on the reverse strand, counting down.
CCAGATGCTCGAGCGAGGATCATCTGCGATAGGTGCTCATCGCGCATGTGATGAAACTACGCCCCCGAGCCCGCCTCGCGCTTGTACGATTCTGCAGTGCACAGCCATCTCGTGATGGGCGGCGGTCGGACCCTGTACATCGGGCCACTTCCCAACCTGCCCCGTCATCGGTTCGCCGCGAACGTCGTGCTCGTCGGGCTAGACGACGCGTTCGACCTCGTGCTCGACGACGGTGCCGAACGTCACCGGGCTGCCTTCGTTCGGGGCTGGCAATGGCACGCTCTCGATTTTCACGGCGGTCGGGTGGCGGTCTTGTTCCTCGAGCCCGGGGCGCGACTCGAGCGCTCGGTCGACGCGGGATCGTTGCGTCCCATGATCGAGAGCGCCTTGCGGGAGCCGATGCGGTTGGCGGAGCTGTTTCGATGCGCGCTGCACCTCGACGTGCGTCGGCCGCAGCTCGAGTCACGCATCGCGAGCGCCGCGAAGTTTCTGAGCACGCCCGAGAAGCACGGGCTCGGTGCGGTCGCTCTCGCGACGCGGTTGGCGATGTCCACGTCTCACATCGAGCATCGCTTTCGCGATCAGGTCGGCGTGCCGATGGGCGCCTACCGCGCGTGGTACCGCATGCAAGCAGCGACGGCGCTCGCCGTCCTCGGTCGCAACTTGACCGAGCTCGCTCACGCGTCGGGCTTCTACGACTCCGCGCATTTCTCGCGCATGTTTCACCGCATGTTCGGCTTGCCACCGTCGAGGGTGTTCACCGCTGGCTTGACCGGCACCCTTGTCGACGAGCCGTGAACCGCGAGCCAGGTGGCCTGATCCTTCACCGACGATTCATCGCGCCCGATCGTCGTGCGGTACGTGCGGTGGGATCGCGAGAGCCCGCTCGACGATCGGCCTCGATCTGGAGCGTCCGCTCGGCGGGCGTGGTGCGCGACATCTCGTCGCTTCCGAGCGGACCGAGCACACGATACCGTCGACGCGTGCGAATCGCTCCTCTCCTCTTCGTGTTGATGGCGTGTGATGCAGGCGGCGGTGGCGAACAGCCGCCCCCGATCGATGCCGAGCCGGACGCACCGCCCATCCCCGTGGTGGCGCTCGACTCGTGTCCATCCACGGTCGCGGCGACGATCATGGACAGCGCGACCATGTTCATCCCGAAGGACTCGACGATCCGGGTCGGCGAGGTCGCGAAGTTCGTGATCACCGCGGAACACTTCGTGATCCCCAATACGCTGACCACGACGGACCCAGCGCTGATGATCAGCCGCGGCGAGACCAAGTGCTTCCGGTTCAACGTCGCCGGGATGTACAACTTCTTGTGCGGCGCCCACTCGTTCCTCGGCTCCATCACGGTTCAGTGAGCCAGTAACTTTGCACCCCGCAGCGACGCGTCATCCGACCACGACGGGCGATGTACTCTCGTGACGTTTGGACGACGTCTCCTCCGAGAACGCAGCGCTCGCCGACCTGCTCTCGACGATCACGGATCGTCGCGTTCGGCGCAAAGTGCACAAGCTTCTCCAGCTGGGCGTCGAAGCGGTCTACGCCCTCGGCGAGATCGACACCGCGCTGTACCTGCGTGACGGCGGCGAAGACCAGCTCCCGATCGTCGCCGATGCCGTCCTGAGTCATCTGCGGCGGTTGCTCGAGTACTTCGCGATGGTCGCGCCCGCCGGCTCGATCCCCGACGCACCGACGTCCACGCGCGACATGGTCCCGCATCGCCAACGTCCCGACGACGATCGCTGGAACGCCCTCGCGCGCGAGCTCGCGACACTACAGTACGGCCTCGAGTCAGAGCTCGCGCAGTTCGAGCAGCGCTTTGGACGAGCACTTCGCAGCGACAACATCGAGCAAGCCGTGCGCGATCTCAACGACGCGACGACGGGGCTCATGGACGGCGTGTTCGCGGTGATGACCACCGTGTACGAGTGCTTCCTCGGCTACGCCGAGCCCGAGCGTATGGTGCCCGGCCATCGCGATAGCCTCGGCAAGGCGCTCGCGGTCCGGCGCGCGCTCGCCGATCTGCGGCGCGGTGTTCGCGGTCTCAATCGCTTCGTGCAGCACCCGCCATCGCTCGAGGTCGCGGAGATCAACTATCGCCGCATCGTCGACGCGCTGAATCGCTTCGTCGAGAGCGATGTCTTCTTCTACCTGCGCTCCGATACGCGCCGTGACATCTGGCAGATTCAAGAAACGCTCGCGATGGGAAGCGCCGTGAGGAACCGGCTCGACTGCGAGGGCTTCGAGAAGTACCTCGACTCGCTCTCGTTCGTGTCGCAGCGTGGCGTGCTGATCAAGCACGACAGCGATCTGAAGGTGAAGATCGCAGCCGACCTCGAGCGCGCGATCAAGTTCGCGGCCGTGCTGCCCGAGGTGGTCTGCGAGGTGATCGAACAAGCGTTCATCAAAGCCGAGCGCTTGTGTGGACTCTCCGACGAGATCGATCGGCTCGTCCTGCAATGGGCATCGCTGACGGCGGACGATCGTGCCGACGTGGAGCACGCCTCCGAGATCGGTCGAGAGCTCCTCGAGCTCATCCGCCCCGCGCCACAGAGCACGCGCGCGAGCGACATCGACGCGTTCTGACGCGCTACGCGGCTCGCGCTTCGGTCCTTCCTCTCCACGACCTCGGTCCACGAGCCGCCATGACGGGTGAATCGGCACGCAGCGCCAGTTGCGTCGGGCCGAACTGCACACCTCGCGGCGCCTACGTGTGCGATCGGCATGGGAGGATGCGGTCATGCCGACAACGCTGGAGACGCTCCTCGACGATCCGCACGCGGGGATCGACGAGATCGCGCGTCACCTGGACAGCCTCGATAGCGAGACGCGCTGGCGCGAGGTCTGCGCGCTCGACCGCTCGCGTCAGCGCGCCCTTCACGACAAAGCGGCGCACGCGCGGCCGATCGATTTCGACCACTTCGTCGGCGACGCCCGCCCGCGGGTCGAGGTGATTCACGACGGGATCAACACGCTGCCCGTCCCCGGTCCGCTGCGCCGGTTTCAGAAGCGCTTCTGCCGACCCGCAAGCGGCGGCGATCGACTGTTTGGCTACAACGAGGGTCCGACGCGGCGGTGGCTCGGGCCGGGCTACTTCGTGGCGATTCCGACCGCCGATCGGCCCGCGTGGTCCGCGCGTGGTGCGGTCGTCGTCGACTACTTCCAGGTCCCGGACGGCGACGTCGCGCCCGGCTGGCCTCGCGTGGTCGACAATCACTGGCGCCTCCAGCGCTTTGTCTACGAGGCCACGCGCGACTTCATGCGCCGCGTATCGACGCACGTCTCGGTCGGCGCCGCGTTCAAGCGCGAGCGCCCGCTCGATCACTACTTCGTGCTGTGCCGTCGCGCCTGAGCGCGCACCCTACGCAGGTGGCTCGGCCGGCCCATGTCGAGAGCCGGTGCCCGGTCCGTCGTTGGTCACCGAGTCGATTCCCTCGTCGCCCCACGTGCCGTCGCCGCGCCCGTCGCGTTTGTCCTGGTACTCGCGATTCTGCGGATGTGCGCCCTCGCCCGGCCTGGGCTCTACCGGCTCCTTCTTCTTCTTCGCCATGAAGCGTGTCGAAGCAGGTCGCGTTCCATCACGACTCGGAAGATCCTCTAGCTCGGAAGAGCGCAGCGTTGCCATGACGCGCTCGGGGAACCTCGCGTCGGAGCGATGCGGCCTGCTCGTCGAGCCCGTCGTCCCGATCGGTATGCCGCTGATCGAGCGGTCAGCCTCCGGATGCTGGTCGGCGCTCTTCGCTCTCAGCGCCAGGTGACCGGCCTGCGTGGCTCGTAGCCGAGCTCGTCGCGTGCGCGTTTCCCGTCGAGGACGCCGCCGAAGTGAAAGCGCCGCAGGTTGATGTCGTAGCGGAACTCGAGCCCCGTGACGCTCGCACGCAGGCTGTAGAGCGGCGCCATGAGGGGGCCGGGAATCGGGATGTCGAGGCGGCGGCTCTCCACGATCGCGCGCGAGAGGGGCAACGTGTCCGCGCCCGGAACGTTGAACACGCCCGTGGCGCTGGAGCGTAACGCGAGGACGGCAGCCGCGGCAGCGTCGTCGAGCGACAACACGTTGATCATCGGATCGAAGCCGAGTGGACGCAGACAGACGCGAGACTGCACGTAGTCCCACAGCTGACTGCCGACATCGGGCGAGAAGATCTCCGCGAAGCGCAGGACCGCGATCGAGAGGCAGCCACCGACGTGCGAACACACGTCGAGGTCGGCCTCCACCCGATCACGAACCCACTGGGTGCTCGTCGGCTCGAAGTCGAGCGCCTCGGACTCGTCGATGACGCTCGAAGTCCCCTGCTCGATCCGATACACCTCGGCGAAGCTACGGTAGACGAACCGGTGGATCGTCGGGTGCTCGGCGCACGCTCGCACGAGCTCGCGCGTGGACTCGACGTTCTGCCGGCGCACGCGGCGTCCTCGGTGGTGTGCGTTGCGATGGTGAATCCCGCAGAACACGTGGCCGACGCCGAGCGTCTTGGCCTCTCCCCAGACGAGATCGTGAACCTCGCGAGCGCGTGTGAGGTCGACGACGCGATACAGCACACGCGCATCGGGCGGCGGCGGCGCTCGGTCGCGGCAGCCGATCGCGAGCACGAGCTCGACATCGTCGCGATCGAGGAGCGCCTCGATGATCGCGCGACCGAGGGGAGCGTTGGCGCCCGTGACCATGACCCTCATCGGAAGAGCCCCCTTCGCGCGACCCGTGCATCCGCGATCCCTTGCTCGAGCGCTGCGCGCACCTCGTCGGCGACGGCCGCGACCACGCGCGGATCGTCGGCGTCGCGTCGCGATCGCTCGAACACCATCGGAGTGCCGTAGCGGATCTCGTAGTGCACGGGGAGCGGCACGGGCGACAGCGGAATCGGCAGGTACGGCGCGCCGAACACGTGAACGCCGAGCTTCGTCAGGAGCGGCCAGCTCTCTTCCGAACCGAGGATCGAGACCGGCACGATCGTCGCGTGGTGTCGGATCGCGAGCTCCGCGAAGCCCACGGTCCAGTTCTGGATCCGATAACGATCACGAAACTCTTTGGCCGGGCCGCTCACGCCCTCGGGGAAGATGACGAGCAGCTCTCCGCGAGAGAGCAGCTCGCGCACGTTATTGCGGGTTCCGTTCACGACACCCAGGCGCGAGAACAGCGTGCTGATGAGCGGAAGACGCGGCACGAAGTGATCGGCGATCGGACGCGGGATCCTAGGCGGACGGGTCTGGACGAGCACGTCTAGACACAGCACCGCCCCGTCGACGGGGAGAACGCCTGCATGATTCGCGACGAGGATCACCGGGCCGTCGGGAATGCGAAACGCACCGGAGGACTTCACGCGGAAGTAGCGCGTGTAAAGGAAGCTCGCCGCGGCCACCGCACTCGCGAGCAACGGAGGGTGCAGACCGAACACGTCGTAGCCGTGTCCCGCGTCGTGAAACGGTGCATCGCGGAGGAGGCGTTCACGCACCGTCATTCGCTACTCCATGTCGAGAACGATTCGCCCGTCGACACGACCGGCCTCGAGGTTCGCGAAGACCGTGTTGATGTCCTGGAGGCGCGCCTTGTGGATGTGCGCCTTCACCTTGCCGTCGGCAGCGAACTCGACGGCCTCCGCGAGGTCCTTGCGCGTGCCGACGATGGATCCGCGAATCGTGAGCCGCTTCAGGACGACATCGAAGATCGGCGTCGCGAAGTCGCCGGGTGGCAGTCCCACGAGGCTCACCGTTCCCTTGCGCCGCACGAGCTGGATCGCTTGCGTGAACGCGGACCGAGAGACTGCCGTCACGAGCACGCCATGCGCGCCGCCACTTGTTGCCGCGAGGACCTTCTCGACCGCGTCGGGCTGCGATGCATCGACCGCGAGCTCGGCACCGAGACGCCGCGCGAGCGCGAGCTTCTCGTCGCCGATATCGAGCGCGGCCACCTTCAGTCCCATCGCGCGCGCGTACTGCACCGCGACGTGACCGAGACCGCCGATACCCGAGATCGCGATCCACTCGCCCGGACGCGCTTCCGTCTCCTTGATGCCCTTGTACGTGGTCACACCGGCGCACAGAATCGGCGCGATCAGCGCGAAGTCGACGCGGTCCGGAAGGCGCGCGACGTACGCGGCGGAACCGAGGGCGTACTCGGCGAAGCTGCCGTTGACGCTGTATCCGCTGCAGCGCTGCGACGCGCACAGCGTCTCCCACCCCGTGATGCAGTGCTCGCACGAGCCGCACGCGTCGTGCAGCCACGCGATTCCGACGGCGTCGCCCTCCTTCACGTTCTTCACGCCCGCACCCACGGCCGCGACGATGCCCGCGCCCTCGTGACCCGGCACGAACGGAGGCGCCGGTTTGACCGGCCAGTCCCCTTTCGCCGCGTGCAGATCCGTGTGGCACACGCCGCTCGCGCGAATCTTGACCAACACCTCACCCGGCCCCGGCTCGGGGATCGCGATCTCTTCGATCGACAGAGGACCCCCGAGCTCGCGGACGACAGCTGCTTTCATCGTCTTCGTCATGCGGGAGGGAGCAGCAACGCGCGTGCCCATGTCGTCTCGACGGACACTCGCCGAGACATCGCGCACCTCTCGCGCATCTCTCGCGCATCTCTCGCGCATCGGGGGGCGGCGTGCGCACGCTTTGCGCGGATGCGAGTTGCGCACCGCAGAGGTCCCCGATCTCGCGGCGGCTCCCGAGCCGCTTCTCGCGGATCGCGACACCGTCGAGACGTGAGAGTGGGCACGCACGACTCTCCTCCGATGGCACACCGTCAGCGGTGCGCGAATGCACTAGCGATCGACCATCCAGCGTACGAGGTCCTTCGTCGAGACAACACCGACGAGGAATCCCCCCTCCGACACGACCATGACGTGGTGAATGTCCTCGAGGACCATGAGCGTCGCAGCTTCGAGAGGATGTGCGTTCTCCGAGAGCACCATCGCGAGCGGCATCATGATGTCCCGCGCGGTCGACGCGCGCGACGTCTCCTTGCGATGCGTCACGTCGAGGTGCTCGACCAGGTCGGTCTTCGTGACCATACCGATCGCGCGTCCCATGCGATCGACGATCGGAATGCAGCCGATCCGATGTCGCACGATCAACGCGGTCAGCGCGGGGATCTCGATATCCTCGTACGCGCAGATCAGATCGTTGCTCATGACGTGCTGGACTCGAACCTCCGCGTCGCCTCGTAGTGGCGCCAGCGGTCGATCGGGCGGACTGGGAACTTGAACGCGTTCGACCAGCGCCTGTCCCGTCCGCCCATAGACCACCGTGTGCCGCAGCTCTCCCTGGTGCGCGAGCATGTGCCCCCCTTTCGTGCAACGTCTGCCGGTGCCGCGACGGGAGCCGCAGGGTTTGCGCGTTCGGCCTCGCTCGGAGCAAACAGCTGCACGTGTAGTCACGGTGCATTGTTCACGCCATGGCCGCGCCCTCGCTTGCCATCGGTCGCGTCATCGCTTGTCATCGGTCGCGTCATCGCTCGCCACGCATTCGCGATCGACGCGCGATCGAAGCGCGATCGAAGCGCGATCGACGCGCGATCGTGGCGTGGTTCGTGAAGAACCTGCGTGCATGCTGGCAAAGAACATCCTGGTCCCGGTCGACTTCAGCGACTGTTCGCTGCGCGCGCTCGACTACGCGTACGAGCTCGCGCGCAAGCTCGACGCGAAGATCCAACTGCTCCACTGCGTCGGGCCGCTGTCGCCCGAAGTAAGCCTCGCGCTCACGCCGTCGATGATCGACACGCTGCAAGCGGGTGCCGTGCAGGCGCTCGACAAGCTCGTGGCCGCGCGTCCAAACGTTGCCTTCGAGACGCCGCTCATCGTTCGCATGGATCCACGCGACGCGATCCTCGAGGTCGCCCAAACCAAGAAGGCCGACCTCATCGTCATCGGAACGCATGGCCGGCGCGGGCTCTCGCGCCTCGTCCTCGGAAGCGTTGCCGAGGAAGTCCTCCGGCGCGCCCCCTGTCCCGTTCTGACCCTGCGCGGAGGCGTCTCATGAAGCGGATCCTCGTCGCGCTCGACTCCTCGCCACGCGCGCCCACGGTTCTCTCGGCAGCTGCGCGGCTCGCGGCGCTCACGGGAGCCAAGCTCGTCGCTTATCGCGCGATCGGCGTCCCGCCGGACATGCCGCGCGAGCTGTTCGACATGACCGACGTGCGCCTCGAGGATGTTCTGTTGCGCAACGCCCACGAGAGCTTGGCTCGCCTCACGAGCGAGCTGCCGCCGGACATGGTCGAGCGCATCATGACCAGCTTCGCGACACCATGGGATGGAATCTGCCGCTCCGCACGCGAGTGCGACGCGGACCTCGTCGTCCTCGGAGCGCATGGGTATGGCGGTCTGGATCGCCTGCTGGGAACGAACGCCGCCAAGGTCGTCAATCACGCCGACCGAAACGTCCTCGTGGTCCGCGCGGTGCTGTGATGTCGGCTTGCACGTGCGACGTTCCGCACCACCTGCGGCAGATCGTCGTCACTGGCGGCCCCGGCGCCGGCAAGACCGCGGCGCTCGAAGTGCTTCGTCGGGAGACCTGCCGCCACGTAAACGTCGTGCCAGAGGCAGCCAGCATCCTGTGGCGCGGCGGGTTTCCGCGAAGTCAGACCACGAGTGGACGCCGCGCGGTTCAACGAGCGATCGCTCGACTACAGATCGAGCTGCAGCGCGTCGCGATCGAGAACGACAACCCCGCGCTCGTCGTGTGTGATCGCGGAACGCTCGACAGCCTCGCGTACTGGCCCGGTGCGGAGAGTGACTACTTCGACGATCTCGACACCACCAAGGAGAAGGAGCTCTGCCGATACGCGACGGTGATCCACATGCGGTCGCCGTCACGCGCCGATGGATACGTCCAGACCACGCTTCGTCCAGAGACGGCGGATGAAGCCCGTGCGCTGGACGAGCGCATCCTGGCCGTGTGGGCCGATCATCCGCGGCGCTTTGTCATCGAGAGCGACGAGAACTTCCTGCGCAAGCTCGAGCGCGTGATCGCCTTGATCCGCAGCGAGATTCCCGCCTGCTGCCGCTAGCGCATCAATTGCGCCCCCATCTGCCTCGGCGCAACGTCAGCGCGTTTTCGCACGCCCCGTCGAGGGTTCGAGGTGGATCGAGAGTTGCTCTACCTCCGGGTAACCGGACGGAGGTCCTATGAGAGCAACTTCCTACAACCCCACGGGCCTCGAGGCCATCGACCAGAATGGCCCGCAACTTCTCTTCGCCGAGCATCACCGAAGCCTTCGCCGCGCGGCTGAAGACCTGATGGCGAGAGCGCACGAGGATGACTGCTTCTCCTTGGTCGCGGAGTTCCGCGCGTTCGAGAAGCAGATCCTCGAGCACGTGCAGGCGGAGGAGGACATCGTCCTTCCGGCGTACGCCGTGGCGTTCCCGGAGGAGGCAGCCGAGATTCGTCGCGGGCATGCGGCCATTCGCAAGCAGCTCGAGCAAACAGCGCTCGACTGCGAGCTGCACTCGATTCGCATCGAGGCGATTCGCGACCTGCTCGCCAAGCTCGAGGATCACGCGAAGTACGAGGACCAGACGATGTACCCGTGGGCGCAGGTGCACCTGCCGGTCGCGTCGAGGAACGCGATCGGGACAATCCTCCGGACCTCGATCCGCAAGCTCGCCGACTTCGTGAACGGGTAGCTCACAAGCGAATGCGCTCGCCGCGATCGGGCGTCAACACCGTCGGAAACTCTTCGCCTCGCAGCGCCGCCGCGAGGGCACGCGTCGCGGGCGGTTCTCCGTGGACGAGGATCACCTGACGCAGAGATCCGCGCTCGCGCACGCCGCGAGCGAACTCGACGAGCTCGCCCTGATCGGCGTGAGCGCTGAGGCCGTCGAGCTCCACGACATCGGCGTTGCGAGGTCGCGGCACGCCGAAGATCTTCACCTGCGAGCGCCGCTCGACGAGCCGGCGACCCAACGTGTGCTCCGCTTGGTACCCCACGATGATGACCGAGGCCTTCGGATCTTCGACAAACGCGCGCAGGTGATGCAGCACGCGGCCGCCCTCGCACATGCCGCTGCCCGCGATGATGATCGACGGTGACAACGATGCGTCGAGCTCCTTGGATGCTTCTACGTCCGAGATGTAGTGCAGACCGGGAAAGTCGAACGGCGAGTCATCGGCCTCGAACTGATCCAGCGTCTCTCTGCGCATCGCATCGGGATGGAGACGAAACACGTCGGTCACGCGCATCGCGAGCGGCGAGTCGACATAGACCGGCACGTCGGGGATCCGCCGCTCCGCGCGGAGGCGCTTCAGCGTGTAGACGACCTCCTGTGATCGCTCGAGTGCGAACGCGGGAATGATCACCTTGCCGCCGCGAGCGACCGTTCGCGTGATCGCCGCAGCGAAGTGCTCGATCGTCGACGTGAGTGGCGCGTGCAAGCGATCGCCGTACGTGCTCTCGCTGACGAGGACGTGCGCGCCGCTCGGCATCTCCGGCTCGCGCAAGAGCGGCAGTCCCTTACGACCGAGATCACCCGTGAACACGACCCGCAGCCGTGCCCCATCGTCGTCGATATCGAGAACGACGAGCGCGCTTCCCAGCACGTGTCCTGCATCGAGAAACGTCAGCTTCACGCCCGGCGCGACTCGGTGTTGACGGTGGTATGGCACGCCGACGAACAGCCCGAGCGTCCCGACGACATCGTCGCGATCGTAGAGCGCGGCGACGGGCTCGAGATCCTCGCCCTGCTCGATCAAGCGCGCGATGTGCCGTGCATCCGCCTCTTGGATACGCGCTGCATCCTCGAGCATCGGCACGCACAGATCGCGCGTCGCGGGTGTCGCGACGATCGGTCCGCGATATCCGTGCTTGTACAGAACGGGCAGCGCGCCGGAGTGATCGAGGTGCGCGTGCGAAAGAACGACGGCGTCGATCTCGCCTGCATCGAGCCCGAGCGTACGGTTCCGCGCGAAGCTGTCCTTCCGGCGCCCTTGGAACAGACCGCACTCCAAGAGCACCGTGGACCGCGATGTTCGCAGCACGTACTTGGACCCGGTCACCGTTCCGGCTCCTCCGATCATCTCGAGCTCGACCATGCAGCATGGTAAAGCACGAGCCGTTCCACTCACACGAATCCGAACAGCGCTCGGATCGGTGGGACCGTCACCGTCACGAGCCAGAGTGCGCCGACGATCGGTAGCATCCATCGGATGCCCGGGTTTCGCTCGCGCGCCGGAAGTCGCGTGGCGATGACGAGCCCCAGAGCGACGGCGACGAGCGCCGTGAAGGAGAGCATCCGCATGGTTGTCTCGGCAGCGCCCATGAACTGCGCACCAGCAGCGACCGCCAGCGGGACCGTGATCCCGAGAAGACCGAGGACCAACCCGTACGTGAGCCGGCGGCGGTCGAAGAGATGCTCGCCACGCCCTCGTGGAGACCGACTCATCACGTCGGGCGCGGAGGGTTCGAGCTCGAAGATGATCGAGCAGGTGGGATCGATCATCAGCTCGAGGAACACGACATGGACGGGGCCCAACAGAACCGGCCATCCCAAGAGTGGAGGCACGAGCGCGAGACCTGCGATGGGCACGTGCACCGCGAGCAGATACGTCGAGACCTTCTTCAGATTGTCGTAGATCGTTCGGCCGATCTCGATCGCGGTGACGATCGCACCGAGCGCGTCGTCGAGAATCACGAGGCCCGCGGCCTCGCGGGCGACATCCGTTCCGCGTCCCATCGCGATTCCCACGTCAGCCGCTTTGAGCGCCGGCGCATCGTTCACGCCGTCGCCGGTCATTCCAACGACCTCGCCGCGCGCTCGCAGTCCTTGAATGATGCGCAGCTTGTGGGCGGGCGCTGCGCGCGCGATGACCTGTACGCGACCGAGCACGTCGGACAACTCTGGATCGCTCGACCGCTCTAGCTCCGCGCCGGTGACGACCTGGCCGACATCGAGCCCGGCACCGCGCGCGATCGCCTGCGCGGTCATCGGGTGGTCGCCCGTGATCATCACGATGCGCACGCCCGCTCGCTTGCACTTCGCCACCATGTCGACGGTGTCGTCGCGCAATGGATCGGCGAGGCCCACCATCCCGACGATCTCGAACACGTAGTCGTGCGGGTTCTCGGGCAGCGATGCGCCGTCATACGTCGCTCGCGCGATCCCGAGCACGCGTAGTCCGCTCTCGGCCATCGCGTCGGCGCGTGACCGCCAGGTTCGAGCGTCGTCGGGGGAGAGATGGCAGAGATCGATGATCGCCTCGGGGGCGCCCTTGGTCGCGATGACGAGCCGGCGCGCATCATCGCGCCAGACGTGCGTCACCGCGAGGAGTCCGGGCGACAGCGGATACTCGCGGACCCACTCCCATCGAGGGTGGACGTGCTCCGTACGCGACAGCGTTCGCGTCAACAGCGATGCAAACGCGAGGTCCATCGGATCCGTCGAGTGAAGCGGCGCGGCGAGCGCACCGAGCTCGACGGCCTCGTGCACTGCCTCGGGAAGCTCATCGGCGCGAGCGTCGACATCGTGCGCGATGCTCGTCACGATGCGTTGGATCGCCATCTTGTTCTGCGTGAGCGTTCCCGTCTTGTCGACGCAGAGAACGGTGACCGCGCCGAGCGTCTCGATCGCATCACCTCGTCGGGCGAGGACGCGATGACGAGACATCCTCCACGCGCCGAACGTCATGAACACCGTGAGCACGAGCGGAAGCTCCTCGGGCAGGAGCGCCATCGCGAGCGTGATGCCCGCGAGCACGGCGCCGACCCACCCGTGCCCCACCGCCAGGTAGATCAGGACGAGAGCAGCGCATAGCGCGAAGGCGCCGACGGCGACGCGCCGCACGATCCGCGCGACCTCGCGCTGCAATGGCGCGCGCGCGATCTCGATCTGGCCGAGGGCTGCGCCGATGCGGCCCACCTCGGTCTGCATACCCGTGTGGACCACCTCCACGACGGCGGTGCCCGAGACGACGAGGGTTCCCGCGAACACGCTGGCACCGGCGTCACCCAGTCGTCCGATCGCGCCCGCCTCTGGATCGGGACCGCGAACCACGGGGACCGACTCCCCCGTGAGCACCGCTTCGTCGACGGAGAGTGGGGTTCCGGACCGAACGAGTCCGTCCGCGGGGACGCGCATGCCCTCGCCGACCTGACAGAGATCGCCCGGCACGAGAGAGCGAGCATCGAGCTCGCACCACTCGCCATCACGCAGCACCTTCGCGTGCGGACTCGCGAGCTCGCGCAACGCATCGAGGGCTCGCTCGGTCCGCCGTTCTTGGTACAGCGTGATCGTGATGATCACGAGGACAGAGCATCCCAGCGCGATCGCCTCGCCGACATCTCCGAAGGCGACGTAGATCCCCGTCGCGGCGGCGAGCAGGAGCAGCATCGGCTCGCTCGCGAGGTTCCACACCATCCGCGCCAGCGATCGACGGTCTCGGGCACGGAGCACGTTCGGCCCGAACTGCGCGAGCCGCTCGCGTGCGACCGCGGAGGTGAGGCCTGAGAGCATGATCAGTCACCCAGCACGCGGCGTGCCGCCACATGCTCGCGCAACTTCGCGCACGAATGCCCGTTACGCGCATAATATGCGCGTAGACGACGCTGACCGGTCGCATCTCTCTGGGGGCAGGAAATGTGATGGGTTGGCAAAACGACAGGCAAGGGCCTGCGTAGAGGCGTTCGAGGATTGGGGCTGATGCCCCGGAGGTGCTCCGAGGTGATCGTGAAGAACATCGCTCTACACTCAGCACGTGTCGCGCTGGCGGCGACGTTCGCGGGCTGCTTCAAGCCCGTCCCTTCGCCACCGACGCTCGGATACGGCGAGCCCTATCGCGGCACGGGACAGACGATCTTCGTGAAAGACAGCCGCACGGACTGGGACATCACGGAAGGCACGCAGAGGATCAGCGCGGAGCAAGCGCTCGAGGCGAGCGGCGACGAGACGTACGAGCGCCGCCGTCAGCAGATGAAGGAGTACAACGCGCAGCTCGAGCGCGAAGGCAAACGCAATCGCCGGCGCGGCTATCTGATCACCGGTGGTGGCATCGCCACGATGATCGTCGGCCTGATCACGTCGTACGGACTCGCGCCGAACATGACGTCCGAGTCCCGCACTGCCGCCACGGCGACCGCGCCCGAGATGCTCGAGACCGGCAATAAAGGTGGCGCCTATCTCGCGGTGCTCTTCCTCGGCACCGCCCTGATGTACGGCGGCGCCGGCGCGGCAGTGTACGCGCAGATCTTTGCGCGCAAGGATCCTCCGTACGTGCCGTGGAAGATCCCGCCGACGCTGAACCGACCGGCGTACATCCGGCGCGCCGCCGAGGACTACAACGCGAAGCTCGAGAAGGCCGCACCTGCGCCGACGAATGACGTGCGTCCACCGGGCGAGCTGCGGCCGCCGCCGTTCCGACCGAGACCGGCGATTCCTCGCCCGCGCGGAGGTCGTCGATGAAGACCACACTCGTCATGCTCGCCACGATGACCGCGTGCTTTCGCTACTCGGAGCCGCCCGTGGAACCGCCGGCGCCGAAACTACGCAACATCGCCGAAGCAACGATCCTCGACATGAAGGTCAGCCTCTACAAGCAGAAGGGGCTGTGTCCCGGCATGCAGGGCAAGCTGTACGCGGACGCGATGGTGCAATGGCCTGGCTCCGAGCCGGTCAAGCGCAACATCGGCTCCGACGTCGACTCGCTCCAGCCCACGTCGTTCCAAGTGTCAGGACCACTCGTCAAGGGCGACGCCAACGCGCACCTCCACCCGAGCGCGGATGTGCTCGCATCCGTCGAGACGGGCTTTCGCGCGAAGATCGTCTACGCGCCGCTGCCGAAGTTCACGTTCGACGTCGAGTTCCCGCCCGAGTACACGTGCTTCACGGGCTTCTGGGACAACGGCACGCCGGGTCGCGCCGGCCTGACCGGTTCGGGCGGCGCCAACGGCGACTGGGGGCAAAACGGAGGACCCGCCGGTCACGGCACCGAAGGGGGATTCGCTGGGCGCGGCGGGCGTGTCAGCGCGTTCGTGACGATCGTGCGGACCAAGTTTCATCCAAAGCTGATCGCGGTGATCGCGAACAACGTCTTCTTCCTCGCGCCACCCGACGTACCACTCACGTTCGGCGCGGTCGGAGGACAAGGCGGTCCAGGCGGTGATGGTGGTCAAGGCGGCGCTGGCGGCAACCAAGCTACCGAGTCGCGTGAAGTGTGGGACCC
>JAEYYV010000114.1 GCA_023428295.1 Pseudomonadota bacterium | reverse complement strand
GCGCAACGACGCGGCCGGGCCGCGGCGATCGCGAGACAACGTCACGCGCACGCGCCCTGCGCCGTCGCCGTACGCGAACGTCGCGGGTGCACCGTCGAGCCACGCGTTTCGTGCGGCCGGTGGCGCGACGATGCCGACCTCGCGCGAGAGCTGCTCCGCATCGACGACGCCGCGCTCGTGTGCCGGCGCGACCTCGGCCCCCGTGCGGACGAGTGGCGACGAGCCCGCGCTGAGATAGATGTCCGTCGCGCGGACAGCGCGTGCGTGTTGCGTGAGCGCGTCGAGAAAGCCGCTGCCGCTCGTCGTCGGCGGCGCGGTTGCCGCGTCCGCGGGCATGTCGTACTGACCGCGCTCGATCATCATGTCGCCCGCGTCGATCGGCGGCGTCGGCGCGCGACTCGGCTGGCGCGGCGGCACCGTCGTCGGTGGTGGCGACGGCGCGGGCGCTTGGCCCAGCGCGATCTCGACCTGCCACGCGCCGGGCCGCGGCTGCACGCTGATCGAGTAGCGCGTGCCTTGCGACTCGATGTCGAACTTCGCGGGGCGCTGCTTGTCGATCGCGTCGAGCGCAGCGGGCGGCGCGATCTCGCGCACCATGATCACGACCTGATCGTGGGGCGTCACTTGCGTCGCGTTCCGATCACCCGTCGGGAAGCGCATCGTCACCGCTTGTCCCGAGGTCAACACGGCTCCCGTCGCGCCGAAGCGTTCGATCGAGCGGAGATAGACGTCCAGCTTGCTCATACAACGCGCTCCGGTAGTCGCGCGTCACATCGTACTACGCGTGCTAGCTTCGCCGGGATGGCGCGCGCCACCCGGATCCTCGCGGTGACCACGGCGGTCGGACTGGCCGCGTCCGTGTACCTCTACCTCGACAACCGGTCGCTGAAGGCCGAGCTCGCCGAGCGTCCGAGCGCCGCATCCGTCGCGCCCGCCGAGAAGGTCGCCTCGACCGAACCCGCAGCATCGGCCGATCCGTGGACCGAACCGGAGAAGCGCGCCACAAAGCTACCGAGCGTTCCCACCGCGCAACCGCAGCTCCCCGAGGAGCCCAAGGAGTCGCGCATGGAGCGCCGGCAGCGGCGCACCGAGGAGTTCGCGGCCAAGTTCGGGCGGCTCGACGGAGAGACCGAGGACGAGTACCGCGCGCGCATCGGCCCGCTGATCAGCGCGGGCCTCGCGATTCCGCGCATGCGCGCCACCGAGAATCGTCGCGTCGCCGAGGAGAAAGCCGGCGTGACGCCGGAGCAGTCCAAGAAGCTCGACGAGGCATTCGAGAAGGTGTACGCGGACGTTCTCGACTACACGAACAAAGCGATCACCGACGGGCAGCTCTCGCCGTACGAGCGCAACGTCGCTGGCTGGCTCGACTACGCGGGTGGTCTCGGCGGGATGCTCGGCGAGGCCAACGGTCAGATCGGCAAGATCCTCACGCCCGAGCAAATGAAGCTGATGGCGAGCAGCGGCTTCGAGTGGGGCGAGTACCTCGGCTTCAGCGCGCCGTGGGAGAAGCTGCAGCCGCCGCCACCGCCGAAGCCGAGCAACTAGTCAGATCGGGTCACGACGGTCACTCATCGCTGCAAACGAGCTGCGTGCCGACGGGATCGATCGGCGCCGTGTGTCCGTCGCCGACCTGCCCGTCGCCGCTGTAGCCCCAGCACGACACGCGACCATCGTCGTGCACCGCACACGCATGGAAGCCGCCGGCTTCGACATCCTTCATGTTGGCGAGGCCGGGCACCTGCGTCGGCACCACGTTGTACTCGTAGGAATCGTCGCCGGTCTGGCCGACGTATCCGGAGCCCCAACACACGACGTTTCCGTTGCGAAGGCCACAACCCGTCTCCCATCCCGGGCGCACGGTCGTCACGCCGGCGAGCATGGGAAGCTCGAGGGGAGTCGAGTTGGCTCCGCAGGTTCCTCGTGTGAGCCGGGCGCTGCAGTTCGAACCCCAGCCGTACAGCGTGCCGTCGGAGATGGCGTACGTGGCAAAGCCACGCCCGAACAACGCCGTGACGTTCGAGATGTTTGCCGTCACCGGGAGGCCCGTGCTCGCGCTCGAGATCCCGAGGCCGCCATACGAGCCCGCCCCCCAACACTGCACGTCGCTTCCGACGAGCGCGCAGACGTGCGAGTCGCCACCGACGATCGAGGTCGCGCCGCTGATCATCATCACCTGCAACGGCGTGTCGGAGTGCGTGCCGGACGAGTAGCCGGGGCCCTGCCCCAGGAGGCCCGAGGAGCCATACCCCCAACACCACACGTTGCCGCCGACGATCGCGCATGTGGAGATGTCAGCGGTCGCGATGTCCGTCGCCGCACCGGGCAGTGGAACGCGCGCAGGAGTCGGCGCGTTCACCGTCGCGCTGTTACCGACCTGGCCCCAGTTGTTGTAGCCCCAGCAGTACACGGCGCCTGCTTCGTCGAGCGCGCACACGTGACCCGCGCCGGCGCGGAGCTTCGTGATGTTCGCGAGTCCGATCGCGGTGACCGGCACCGGCGACGAGACGTACCCGTTCGCGAGCGAGCCCTCGGTTCCATCCCCCCAACACGCGACCGTCTTGTCGCTCTTCAGCGCGCACGAGAAGCTCCACCCGGCCACGATCTGCGTGACGCCCGTGAGGTTCGCGATCGTGTACGGCGCAGCGTGCGAGGTCGCGAAGCCATTACCGAGCTGTCCATGCGCGTTGAAACCCGCGCAGTACACCTCGCCGGTCGAGGTGCGGCCACACGTGTGATCGGCCCCCGCGACGATCTCCTCGATGTTCTCGAGCTTCGAGCGCACCGGGAAGCCGAGGTCGTACCGGCCACCATTGGCGAGGCGGCCATCTTCTGCCGCGCCCCAACACCACACCTTCTTCGCATCGTCGATGCCGCACGTGTGTGCGTATCCGGCGACGAGGTTCGTGAGTCGCGTGGAGATTCCGACGGGAACGAACTCCTGGCTATCACCTTGGTATCCCCACCCCAGGCGGCCATTGTCGTCGGTGCCGGCGCACTCGATGCGATCGCTCGTGCGGCGGATGCACAGGTGATTCTCTCCGACGGCGACCTCCGCGATGTTCGTGCCGATCGACGTCGGCACTCTCGGCGACATCGTGTGACCGAGTCCCATCTGTCCTTCGCCGTTCTCGCCCCAGCAGTGTGCCTCGTTGTTCTGGGTGATCGCACACGACGTATCCCCGAAGATGGCGAGCTTCGCGGCTGCGAGCCCGGTCGAGACCGGCGAGTTGCGTTGGGTGACCGAGCCGTCGCCGAGCTGACCTTCCGTGTTGTGTCCCCAACAAAAGACCGTGCCGTTCGAGATCGCGCAGGAGTACTCGACGCCCGTGCCGATCGCGGTGACGTCGGGCAGCGCGACCATCGCTGGAGTCGGCGAATCACCGTCCGTTCCATCGCCGAGCTGCCCCGTCTTGTTCTTTCCCCAACAGTACGCGGTGCCGCCCTCGATGATCGCGCACGTGTGCTCCCAACCTGTCGACACGGCGGTCACGTTCGCGAGCCCTTCGACCTTCACGGGCGTCGCGCTCGAGGTCCGCGTCCCGTTGCCGAGCTGTCCGTACTTGTTGCGGCCCCAGCACCACAGCGTGCCGTCGTCGCGGATGCTGCACGAGTGGCGACCGCCCGCGGCGATTCCCGTCGAGCACGCGGGTGGTGGAGGCTCCTCGGGGATGCACACGTTCTGGAGGCACGTGTAGCCATCGGGGCACGTGCCGCCTTCACCGCATTGATAGAACGTGCCCGTATAATCGACGCTGAGCGAGCACGCAGTCACGAGGCACAGCAGCAAGTAACGCATCAGAATTCCCCTCCGAGAACGATCGCCCCACCACCTCGCGTCGGCGCGGGCGAGATCGAGATGGTCGACCTCTCCTTCGCGCTGGGCTCCGTCAGAAACAAGATCGCCGCCGTCACGCCGCACGCGATCGCGACGCCGTAAGAGATGTTTGTCACGAGGAGTCGCGTGCGGATCTTGTCCTCCATCGCGCGCGCTTGATCGAACGTGTACGCGGTGCTGCGCGCATTCATGGCCTCGAGCTCGCTCTTGGACTGCAGCGCGCCGATGCCAAAGCCCGTGCCCACGCCGGCGAACGCGACAGCGCCGCCGCCCCACAGCCACCACTTCCAGTAGAGCGGTCGCTCGCGCACAGGTCCTCGAGCGACGGGCTTCTCCGGCACCGGCTTCTTGTCGTCCGCGGGTCGGACGGTCGGCGACGAGCTCACGATCACGATCGGCACATCGGTGGAGCCGATCTCGACGAGGCGATTGTCGTTTGCATCGAGCACCGTGACGCGCACGTCGAGACGCGCACCCGCGGGGAGAGCGATCGTGCCGATGCCGTCGACCATCTGCTCGGGCTGGCCATCGACGACGACAGCGACGCGCGCGCGAGCGATCATCTTCATCGGATCGCTCTGCACGACGAGCGTCACCGCCGGCGGCGTCGCGCGTGTGTCGACCTTGACCTTGAGCGGTTGGTTGGTCTGATAGAACGCCTTCGCTGCTTCGAACGGCTTTGTCACTTTTGGCGACATGCCCGCCGCGAGCGCGACCTTGGGGCTCAGCGCGAGTGCGCGCGTGAACGCCTCGGTCGCGCGCGGTGCGTTGCCGAGCGAGCCTTCGATCACGCCTTGCAGTCGATACAGCTCGGCGGTGGTCTCCGGCGCGTTGCCGCCCGACGCGAGCGCCTTGGTGACGAGATCCTGCGCCGCTGGATAGTCGCTGTTGTCGAGCGCCGCGTTGATGCGCGCGAGATCCGCATCGGCGTACACGGTGGTCGCGGAGACCGCGACGCACGCGATCACGACCGCGAGGTATGCGGCTCGTCGAGACATCCGCACCACGTTACCACTGGATGCGAAGGACCGGCGCCTGCTTTCCCGATTCGATGGTGACGGTGTACGTCTTCGTCGATCCCGATGCGCTCGTCGCGCGCACCGTGTGCTTCCCGGGTGCGAGCGACAACTTCACGAGCGGCGTCTCGCCGACTTTCTTACCGTCGATGGTGATGACCGCGTAAACAGGCACCGAGTCGATCGTGATGGTCCCCGGCGGGCCACTCGGACGCTCCGGCGGAGGCTTCTTCGGTTTCGGATCCGGCTTCAGAACCGTCCTCACGCCAGCATCCGGCGTCACCTCGACCACCGCTGAATCGACGATCGGCGGCGCTTCCACCGCTGCGTCGACGATCGCCGTCGCTTCGACCGCTGCATCGACAGGCCCCGCGACCGCGACCGCTGCATCCGGTGACATGGTCGCGACCACGGCCGCGTCGATCGGCGCGGCGGCACGGCGAGCATCGGGTTCGCTTCTGCGCACGAGAACCGCGACGACAACCGCGACGACGACCGCGACCACCACGACGAGCGCAGCGACGCCGATGAACACGCCACGCTTCGACGCTGGCGCTACCGGCAGCACGGGCGCTGGCGCAGGTGGAAGCTCGGAGATCACGATGCTGCTCGTGCCCACGATCGGCGGCGCCGACGGTGTGGTCGCGTCGCCCGCTCCACGCGTGGACACCACGGAGACCGGCGTGGTCCCCATCAGCGTGCCGTGACCGACGGCAGGACCGAGGTCCTCCTCGAGCGGAAGCGCTCCGCCCTCGCGCGCGATTCGCACGAGCTCCTGCTGCTGCCCCAGGCGCGACGAGAAGGACGCCGTCACTTCGTCGCTGATCTCCGCCGTCGACATCGGGCCGCCGAGCGATGTGACGGCTTTGGTCAGTGCTTCGGCCATCGCGCGCGCCGTCGGGAATCGCTCCTCGCGGTTTCGCGACAGCGCCTTCGCGATGGCCTCGGACAGCGCGGGAGGAACGTCGGGACGAAACTCGGCGACGTCCGGAATCGGATCCGTGGTGATCGCTTGGAACGTCAAGAAGTCGGTCTCGCGCTTGAAGCAGTGACGCCGCGCGAACAGCTCCCACAGCACGGCACCGAGCGCGAACAGATCGGCACGGCGATCGACCTTCTCGCCGCGCAACTGCTCTGGCGCCATGTACGCGTACGTGCCTTTGACCGAGCCGGTCGTCGTGCGCACCGACGCGTCCTGCACCTTCGCGATTCCAAAGTCGAGCACCTTCACGTTGCCGTCGACCGTGACGAACAAGTTGTTCGCGCTGACATCGCGATGCACCACCTCGAGCGGCGTGCCGTCTGCCTTCTTCAATTGATGCGCGTGATGCAGGCCCTGACACGCGAGCGCACCGAGCGCTGCGACGAGGCGCGCATCGATCGTGCCGCGATACATGTCGAGACGCCGGAACGCGGCGAATGGAACACCTTCGAGGTACTCCATCGCGATGAAGTAGCGACCGTCGATCTCGCCGAGCTCGTACACGGAGCACACGTTGCCGTGCGAGATCTGTGCGGCGATCTTCGCCTCGCCGAGGAACATGTTGACGAGCTGCGGATCCTTCGCGAGGTGCGGAAGGATGCGCTTGATGCAAACGAGCTTCTCGAAGCCAGCAGCCCCCGTCAGCCGCGCGAGAAAGATCTCGGCCATGCCGCCCGTCGCGAGCTTCGCGACGAGTGTGTACTTCCCGAAGGCGTGCGCCTGAGTCGGCGCCGCAAGAGCCATCGCGCCATTATAGACCGATCCAGTAGTTCGCCTTCACCATGACGATGTTCTCTCCGCGGGTGTCGAACAGACTCGAGGCGTCCTCTCCCACGCGAAACCGCCCGTCCACCGCGCTGGAGGTGCGTCCGTGGCTCCAGATCGCGAACACCGTCGAGCCCGGGCGGTACTCCCAACGCACGACAAGCGTGGACCGGAGCTGGCGAAAATTGAAGTCAGGGCGGTCGAAGCGGTAGGTCGCGTTGCCGGGCGCGGTGACCGTGTAAACGTCGTCGGTGAGGTCGTAGGTCGCACCGCTGATCGGCGTGAAGCGATCGGAGAATCGCCGAGCGCGCGGGTTGTCCACGTCCTTGAGCTCGCTGTAGCGGCCGGTCGCGATGAATGGCTGCGCGTAGGCCTGGAGTGCGAGGCGCGGCGAGAACGTCCAATCGACGCGCATCGTCAGGCTCGCCACGTTCTGCTTGATGCGTCCGAACACGTAGTGACGCTGGTTCTGCGAGTCGTCGACCTGCGTGATGTACTGCATGCCGTTGTGGTTTCGCGAGAAGCTCGGGCCGACATAGATGTCGATATTCGAGCGCGCGCGGATCGTGGCGCCGAAATCGAAGCCACCGCCGATCGAGCGCGTCTCCCACGTGCGGTTGCCGTACGTGCCGGCGAACAGCTGCACCGGCTTGCGATTGTCGGTGTTGATGCTGATCGATCCGTTCATGTTCCAGTCGGTCTGCAGCGATGGACCGCCGCGCAAGGCCGCGGGCTCGACGACACCGTTCGCGAGGTTCCCGCTGACGTTGAGGTTCCAGTAGTTCGAGAACTGCACGTTGCCGTTGCTCTCCCACCCGTAGTCGGTGGCCTGCGGCTCGAGCGTGGTCACCAAGAACACGTCGTTGCTCCACTGCCAGTTGAGGACGTGCTCGCCCGGATCGTCGTCGCGGTACTGGACCCAATAGAACGGAATCGCGCGGTCGGAGAAGTTCTGGAAGCCCATGTCGTTGAGCTCGAGCCCGATCGTGCGGATGTCGCCGCCGAACAGCGTGCGCCAGTGCTTGGTGTCGCCGTAGCGACCGAGCTTCCACGTCGCGCCAGCGCCTACGAGCGCGGTGCGATCCGGATCGAACATCGCGTTCGTCGCGTCGGGACGCTGATAGAGGTGGCGCGCCGAGAGCTGCGTCTTCGCGATCGCTTCCTCGGTTCCATGCACGAGGCTGCCGACGGCGGAGAGCTCCAGCTGCCACGCGGGCGTGAAGCGATGCGAGACCTGCGTGCCCATCGTGTACGCCTGATCGTGGAGCTTGTCGGCGAGCGGTGTGTCCGCGAGCGATCGATGCACGCTCGTCGCGGACAGGCCGATCGCCGTCCTTCCCGCGTTGAGATCGCGCTTGAGGCGAGCGACCGCGTAGTTCGTCAACGGCGCGACGATCACGTTCGACATGCCGTTTGTACCTGCGAGCGTTGCCTCCTCCGAGCCCGTGATCGCGTCGAACACGCCGAGTGACCAACCGCGCTCGGTCTTGCCCGACAGCTTCATCGCACCGTAGATGGTGGTCGCTGTCGGCGCGCGAATGTAGTCGTAGTCACCGTCGGGCAACGGAGGCGCCGCGCCGATGCGACGGCTGTAGAACGTGCCTTCTTGTCCGTTGTCGCTGTTGCCGATCGGCAGCTTGAACAGATCCACGCCCTCGAGGAAGAACGGCCGCTTCTCGGCGAAGAACAGCTCGTTCGCGCTGAGGTTGATCTGCGATGGATCCGCTTCCACCTGGCCGAAGTCGGGGTTGACCGTCGCCGAGAGCGTGAACGCGCTCGTCAGGCCGTACCTCACGTCGAGGCCGATGTTGCCGCGCATGTTTCGCGGATCGTTCAGCGGATCGCCTGCTTCGACGGGCATCACGTCGAAGCCGCCCGACGCGTACGGAAGCAGCTCCAAGCGACGTCCCGGGGAGAGACGCGAGATCCCGTCGACGACGCCGAACTTGCTGACGATCTGCTCCGACGAGCGCGGCCACGGCGCCCACGCTGCTTGCTCCTGCGTGCGGGACACGGCGCGGACCACTTGGAATCCCCACTCCTGCGCGTCGCCCGCGGAGAAGCGAAGTTGGTTGAGCGGGATGCGGAACTCGGCGGTCCACCCAGCCGCAGTGATCGCCGCGTCCCCGGTCCACACCGCGTCCCACGTCGTGTCTTCTTTGGAGTCGTCGAACAGGATCTGATCGCGTTGCACGCCGGCCGCGTTCAGCTGGAACACGAAGGCGGTGCGGCGATCGTGATAGCTGTCGATGCCGACGGCGATGACGTCCGACGGCGAGTCGACATCGCGGCGCGTGAGCAAGCGACGAATCTTGTGCGGCTCGGGATCATCGGCCCACACGCCGACATAGATCGCCTTGTCGTCGTAGAGCACCGCGAAGCGCGTCTCGAGCTCCGCTCTCGCGCCGTCTTTGGGAAAGCGCTGCGTGAAGCCCGAGTGCTGTTGCGCCGAGCTCCACGCTGCGTCGGTGAGCTTGCCGTCGATGGTGATCGATCCGGTGAGACGCGATGCGTGCGCACGCGCTGGCGCGACGTCGGCGCGCGCGGTCCCGGCGACGATCGCCACGACGAGAAGCAAGCGATGCATGCGCGACCCAGGAGCCATGAGGCAGTCGCATGGTGGACCCGACAGCCGCGTTCACGTTGCGAAACTTCGAGCGCGGCACGTGCGACACGTGTGACACGTGCGACACGTGCTCGCGTCGGGATTACTCGGGTAACGGCTTCGATTCGTCCGCGCGGCGCGCGTGCTCGAGGAGCAGCGCGGTGATCGTCACCTGGAGCTCGTCGTGTCCACCGATCGCGGCGGGCGTGAACTCGAACTGGCCATCGCGCCAATCGAGGAGGCGCATCAAGCGCTCCTTCGGCTGGCCGTTGCCCTGGCTCGCCTCGACCTTGAGGATCTTTCCGTCGGCCACGAACACGCGCGCGATCTCCGAACCAGCGCCCATCTGGTTACGCAGCACGAGGAGGATGCCGCTCTTGCGCTCGAACTCGAACAGCGAGAGCAGCGTGCCGAGACCGATGTCGACGAGGCTGCCGCGCAACCCGTTCGCGCCCGCCGCAGCGATCGGAACCGCGACGCGATGCATACGGATCACGAGCTCCTCGTCGAGGAATGGCCGCGGGATGTAGTCACGCACGCCGGCGCGAAACGCTTCGAGTCGCGAGAGGTCTCCGTCGTCGCCGTTCAGCACGAGCGGAACGTCGGACAACGTCGCGTGCTCCGACATCGCGTACGCGAGATCGATGCCCGTCATTTGATCCATCTCCGCGGCGGCGATGATCGCGTCGGGTCGCCAGACCGCGCACATCTCGAGCGCCTCCGTGGCGTTCGCGACCGAGCTGACCTTGAAGCCTGCAGCTTCGAGCGCGCGCCCCATGCGATTGCGCAGGCCCTGCGACGGCTCGACGACGATCAGCTGCGTCGTCGTCGACAATCCCGGACTCGTGATCTCCGTCTTGAGGGAATCGATGAACGCGCGAAGCTTCATTCGATCCGGCGTCTCCACACCGAGCAGCTCGATGCCCATGCCGGAGTGACGACCGAGCGCCTTCGCGGCGATCGGCGTGAGCATGTGCGCGACGCGTCCGCGCAGCGCGAGCACCGCGCCATCCGGAAGCTCGATCGAGAGATCCGTGGTCTCGCCGATCGGCAGCAGCGCTTCGGTGCGAATGAACAGACCGCGCGCGGACAGATCCTCGGTCTCGGCCGTCACGCGTCCGGACGGGCGGTCGAACTCCACCCGACATCGGCTGACGAGCCGCAGATCGCGGCCCCTACGCGCACTTGCCACTTGGCAATTTTATAGAGCGCTGGCTTACCTGTCCTGTTTCGCGGAGATAGGCACGCTCTTCTTGTGTGCCAACAGTGAGAGCCTCCGGATTTTCTTGTGGCGGAACCAGCACTTGCCACCGAGGACCATTCGGTGCAAATTCCTTCAAGAATCTTTGAACGAACTGGGAACATCCGAAAGGGACCCCACATGAGCACGCTCGCCGCCCACCCCTCCATCGATCGTTCGCCCTCTGACAAGCCCTTTGACGGGCGTGCTGTTCTCGATCGTCTCGCGCATGTCTCCACGGCGCGTGGCGCGAGCTCGCTCGCGGAACGACTCGCGGATCTCGATCGCTGGGTACGCGCTGACCTCGCGGAGTTCTCGCGCGAGCTCGACGCGATCCCACGCGGCGCGCGCGTCGTTCACCGCGCCGCGCATCATCTATTAGATCTGCGCGGAAAGCATCTGCGCCCGCTGTGCGTGGCGCTCGCGAGCCGCTTCGGTGAGGGGTTCACCGAGGCCGCGCGATCGTTGGCCGTGGCTGTCGAGCTCGTGCACTCCGCCACGCTGTTGCACGACGATGTCGTCGATCTCGCGGAGCGTCGCCGCGGTCAGCCGACGGCGAGCGTGGTCTACGGCAACGCCGCCTCGATCTTCGCGGGCGATTGGCTCCTCATCGCAGCGCTTCGCCGCATTCGTCAGAGCGGTGTGGAGGGTGTGCTCGATCGCATGCTCACCGTGATCGACGAGATGATCGCGGCCGAGAGCGTGCAGCTCGAGCGCCGCGGTGTGATCAGCGGCGCGCGCGAAGACTACTTCGCGATCATCGAGGGCAAGACCGCCGCGCTGTTCCGCTGGGCGATGATCGCTGGTGCGCGCGCTGCGGGTCTCTCGACGGCCGCCGAAGCCGCGCTCGAGCGCTACGGCTTTCACCTCGGCGTCGCGTTCCAAGCGGTCGACGACGAGCTCGACTACAAGGACAACACCGGCAAGGACCCGCTCGCGGATCTGCGCGAGGGAAAAGTGACCTTCCCGCTCGTCGTCGCGATCGAGCGTGACCCTGCCCTTCGCCCTCGCCTCGAAGCGCTCCTCGCGCCCGGTGAGGACGTCGAGGTTCCGGCGGACGAGCTAGGCCGGATCGCGAACGCGGTGCGCGAATCGGGCGCACTGTCCGCAACCCGGACACTCGCCGAGGAGCACGTGCAGCGTGCCCTGATCGCGCTCGACGAGCTTCCCGCTGGTCCTGCACACGACGCACTCGTCACCGTCGCCCTCGCGTCGCTGGAGCGTCAGTCGTGAACGCGCCCGTGGAGCCTGCGG
>JAEYYV010000404.1 GCA_023428295.1 Pseudomonadota bacterium | reverse complement strand
CCCCCCACCTGCTCGGGTCCGCGGACACCAGTGTGCAACTCCTTGGAACCGCGAACAATTGCGGCGGTCAGCGCGATGTCAGCGCCTAAGTCGTTGAAAGCTGGTCGCGAGGACCGAGTCCTCAGGACTGGCAACTTCTCTGGCCGCTGGAAAAGGTAAGGGGACATACGCCGTGTATTGGAGTCCGCAGGGAGGGTCCAAACCCCCCAGGGTTCGTCTCGCTCCCACCCACCATTATTCGCTGGCGCGTGAGGTGACATCAATACGAGGAGCCCACCGAATCGATCGTTTTCCGACGAGGATCGGCGAAAGACCGTGCGCTCTCCGCACGACTTACCTCGCCTACATCACGTCGTGACGTGACGACGCTCGACCGAGTGCCATCAGCGAAGGCCGAGCTTCTTCTGGAGTGCGCCGGCGGTCAGCGACGATCCATCGTGACTCCACCCGGGAGGACGAAACACGTAGCCGAGCTTGGCGCGCAGGGTCGGTGCACGCGAGACGTCTCGCGCGATCGCGCCGATCTCGTGAAAGCTGATGTGCAGCGGATGGAAGGACTCGATGTTCTTCGTCAGCCCGAACTCGACGCGCTTTCGCTCCGGTTCGAAGGTGCCGAAGAGCTTGTCCCAGATGATGAGGATGCCCGCGTGGTTCTTGTCGAGGTACTCGACGTTCGCGCCGTGATGGACGCGGTGATGCGACGGCGTGTTGAAGATCGCTTCGAGCGGACCGAGCGAGCGGATCGATTCGGTGTGCAGCCAGAACTGGTAGAGCAGGCTCCATGCCTGCGCGGTGAGGATCATGACGGGCGGGAATCCAACGAGCGCGAGCGGAGCCCAGAAGATCGGCCCGGTGATCGGCGTCAGCACCGCTTGGCGCAGCGCCGTCGAGAGATTGTAGTGCTGACTCGAGTGGTGATTGACGTGCACCGCCCACAGCGCGCGCACTTGATGATGGCAGCGGTGGAACCAGTAGTAACAGAAGTCCTCGGCGACGAAGAGCACGAGCCACGACCACGCACCCGTCGCGGCGACGACATCGACGAAGCGATGCTCGTACAGGACCGCGAAGAACGGGATCGATAGAAGCTTCGCGCCGGCCGCGACCGCGACGTTGATGATTCCCATCGACAGCGACGCGAACGTGTCGCGCGTTTCGTAGCCGCGAATGTGCTGATACCGAGGCGTGTCGCGCGCACGACGAGACCACGCGAGCTCGATGAGGATGAGCACGATGAACGCGGGAATCGAATACAGAACGAGGTTCGACACCGGTGCCCCTTTCCCAGGCTATCACGCCGCGCGAGACTGCCGCCCATGGCTCACGGTGGCGACCTGATTGCAGACGTTCTCGCGCGGCACGGTGCCACGCACTTGTTCACCCTGTGCGGCGGACACATCTCCCCGATCCTGACGGGCGCACAGAACAAAGGGATCCGCGTCGTGGATGTTCGCGACGAAGCGAACGCGGTGTTCGCCGCGGACGCGGTCGCGCGCATGACCGGCACGATCGGCGTCGCCGCGGTCACCGCGGGGCCGGGCGTGACGAACATGGCGACGCCGATCAAGAACGCGCAGATGGCGCAATCGCCGCTGATCGTGTTCGGCGGCTCCACGGCGACGCTGCTCAAGGGACGCGGCGCGCTGCAGGACATCGATCAGCTCTCGATCATGAAGTCGATGACGAAGTGGGCGACGATGGTGAAGACGGTCCCCGCACTGGCCCCGACGGTAGAGCGCGCGTGTCAGATCGCGATGGAAGGCGTTCCCGGTCCCGTGTTCGTCGAGGTGCCGGTGGATCTTCTCTATCCCGAGGAGGTCGTGCGCATGTGGTACGAGAAGGAAACGGGGATGGGGAAGGCCAAGGGCATCGGCGCCAAAGCGCTCGAGCTCTACGTGAAGGGCCACCTCTATCGCCAGTTCCGCGCACCCACGTTGCCCGAGGTGCACTTGCCGAAGATGCCGCACATCGGCGGCGGCGGTGAGAGCGCGATCGACAAAGCGGCGGCCGCATTCAAGAGCGCGAAGCAGCCGGTGATCGTCGTCGGCAGCCAGACGATGGTGAACGTGAAGGATCCGGGCCGCCTGGCGCGCGCGATCGGCATGCTCGGTGCGCCGGTGTTCCTCGCCGGCACCGCGCGCGGGCTCCTCGGCCGCACGCACGAGCTGCAGCTGCGCCACAACCGCGGCGCGGCGCTCAAAGAAGCCGACGTGGTGATCGTGTGCGGCTTCCCGTTCGACTTCCGACTCGGCTACGGCCGCGGCATCAACAAGAAGGCAACGCTCGTCGCGGCGAACCTCTCGAGCTACGAGCTGAAGAAGAACCGCCGTCCGGACGTCGCCGTCGAGATGCACGCGGGAGAGTTCCTCGTCGCGCTCGCCGATCGCGTGGGCTCGGCCGGCGCGCCGGAGTCGTGGCGAGGATGGATCGAGCAGCTGCGCCAAAAAGAGACCGCACGTGACGCGGAGATCCAGAAGAAGGCCCAGCCGCAAGGCGAGCTCGTCGATCCGCTGCACTTCTTCTTGCGCATGGAAGAAGCGATGGCCGACGACGCGGTGCTCGTCGTCGATGGCGGCGATTTCGTCGCGACCGCGAGCTACATCGTGCGTCCGCGCGCGCCGCTGTCGTGGCTCGATCCTGGCGTGTTCGGCACGCTCGGCGTCGGGGGTGGCTATGCCCTCGGCGCGTCGCTCGTGCGCCCCGGACGCGAGGTGTGGCTCATCTGGGGCGACGGCTCGAGCGCGTACACGCTCGCCGAGTTCGACAGCTTCGTGCGCCACGGCGTCGC
>JAEYYV010000376.1 GCA_023428295.1 Pseudomonadota bacterium | reverse complement strand
TCGCGGCGCTGCTGCACGATATCGGCGAGGGCGTGAACGTGCGCGGCCATCACAAGCACAGCGAGTACATGATCCGCTGGGCTCGCCTACCCGGCCTCGACGACGCGTCGCGCGAGGTGGTGGCGCTGCTCGCGCGCACGCATCGCAAGGACGGCGCGCGCGCCAAGCAGATCATCGCGGAGTCCTCGCTGCCCAAGGACCAGCGCGCGCAGGTGCGAAAGCTGAGCGCCCTCCTCCGCATCGCCGACGGCCTCGATTGGGAGCACCGCTCGCGCGTCGAGCAGGTCGTTTGTAACCGCATGGGCGACGCCGTCGTCCTCGATCTCGTGGTGCGCGATGGGCCGTCGCGCGATGACGCGCAGCTCCTGCGCAAAGCGGATCTGTTCAGGGACGAGCTCGGCATGGACGTGCGCGTCACGGTCGCGCGACCGGTGGCACCACCGACGGATCGCGAGCCGGGCGTATCGAGCCCGCAGCTGCAGGTCGTCGGCGACAAACAGAGCTGACTCTGGTACGAGCAGGCATGCTCCGCGCTTGGCCGATCGTGATCCTCGTCGCAGCGTGCGGTGACGACGCCGCCACCACGTACACCGGACCGATCGAAGCGTCGGTCCACCACTACGACTATTCGTTCGACGTCGAGTCGCGCGCCGCGCACGCCAAGGTCACCGCGACGATCGACACGCCCGGCGATTGCTGGACGCTGCCGTTCCGCGGCGAAGCGCCCGCGAACGCGATGATCGGCGGCAAGCCCGCCACGATCGAGCACGACACCGCGGCGGGAACGTTGCGCGCGTGCATCACCGGCGGTGTCGCCGACACGATCGAGCTCGAGGTGGATCTCGTGATCCCGCTGCAGACCCTCTCGACGAGCCAGGTCGGCTACTCGAAGACCGTCGATAGCAATGGCAACCCGTTCTACTACCTCGTGAGCTGGGTCGGCGGCTGCGATCAGTTCGCGCCGTGCGACGATCGCCCGAACCTCTTCGCGACGTACACGTTCACCGTCACCCATCCCGACACGCTCCAGGTCGCGTGTCCTGGCGTCATCACCACGCCGTCACCGACGCAGACCACGTGCACCTTCGATCACGATGGTGGCCCGACGTACTCGACGTTCGGCGTCGCCGCCTACCCCAAGGCCGCGTGGGTCGCGACGGACAAGGGCATGTGGGGCTCGGTCCGCGCCACGGTGTACGCGCGCCCGCAGACGCTCGTCGCCGAGGCGATCGAGACGGCGCATCACGATGGCTTCATGCGCTACATGGAGCAGACGTTCGGCGCGTATCCGTACGGCAGCGAGCTTCGCGTGTACGCGGCGCCGACGTATTGGGCGGGCTTCGAGCACCCGGGCAGCATCGTCCTCGACGATTCGCTCGGACGCGCGCCGAACAAGGCCGGACGCCACACGCTCGATCACGAGATCGTGCATCAGTGGGCCGGCGACGAGACCACGCTCGCGGACACCTACGACTTCGTGTGGAAGGAGTCGATGGCCGAGTACCTGACGTTCACGTACGAGGCGATGGTCGATGCGCCGTCTGCGGATCGCACCGTCGCGGGCTGGAAGGCAGGCGCGGCCGGCGCGGCGTTCTTCCCGGTTCCCGGCGAGAAGCCCGCGCTGTTCGACTACTACGGCGACGCGTACGGCCCCGGCCCGATGATCTTGTTCCGCCAGATCGAGCGTCTGTCCTCGCGCGACCAGGTGATCGCGGCGCTGACGACCCTGCTCGGCGAACCGCGTGCGATCTCCGTCGACGATGTGATCGCGGCGCTCGAGACGTCGACCGGGCTCGATCTCGACGCGTACGCCGCCGCGTGGCTCCGCGGAACCGGCGCGCCCGTATGGCCGCGCGCGCGTGCGAGGTACACGCCCGGATCGCTGCAGGTGCAGATCACCGCGGGCAGCGAGCGGCGGTGCGCGTTCAGCGTGGCGCTCGTGGGCGCCAATCCCGGCGAGCGCGAGCTCGTCGAGGTGAACACGTTCGCGAACGGGATCGATCAGACGTTCGCGGTGACGCCTGCGTTCGAGGTGACCTCGACGGAGATCGATCCACTTCGCGAGTGCCTCGTCTATCCGGACACGATGGTGCGACCGGCGCGCGTGCATCCGTGGCTCTCGCCGCGTGCGCGACTCGCAACGCAGTGAACGAGGCACTCTGCCTCGCGCACCGAATAGAGCGGTGAACGCACGATCCGCGACAAACTTACACCTCACCATCGAGGCGAGTTTTTCGGTCTCGCACGCGCCAATGAGGATCAGTTCTTTGATACCCCTTCCACTCAAAGGGGAGCTTTTATCCAATGCGCACGATTTCTACTTCGCGTCTGTTTCTGGTGAGCGCCATCGCGCTCGCGACGCTCGCGGGATGTCCCAAGGGCAAACTTCCGGGCGGCGGGAACGTCCCCGGCGGTGTTCCCGGCGTTCCGGGTGGTGGTGGCGGTGAGTCCGGCATGGTCGATCCGAACTCGTGCGGCAACTACGCCGTCTCCGACGCGGGCCGCAAGCTGAAGTTCTTCCTCGAGGCGACGCAGGCGCTCGAGACGCAGACCAAAGAGACGCTCGAGATCGTCAAGCAGAGCTGCATCCTCATCGGCAACGAGATCGGCATGACGGACGCCGACTACCGCGGCGAGACCAAGGACATCTGCGCGCAGGTCTACCAGCGCGTGAACGAGAACATGAAGGTCGCCGTGAAGGGCCAGGCGGCGCTCAAGGTCAAGGTCACCCCGGCGGTCTGCAAGATCGACGTGAAGGCGACGGCCGAGGTCGCGGCGCAGTGCGAAGGCAAGGCGAGCGCCGACATCGGCGCGTCCTGCTCGGGCACCTGCCGCGGCACGTGCGAGGGCGAGTGCGCGGGCAAGGCCGGCACCGGTGGCAGCAAGGGCCAGTGCGAAGGTCAGTGCAAGGGCACCTGCAAGGGTGACTGCGAAGGCCACGCGGACGTGAAGGCGTCGGCGCAGTGCAAGGCCAAGGCGTCGGTCGACGCGTCGGCGAAGATGACGTGCACCGAGGCCAAGGTCGACATCCAGCTCGACGGCAAGCTCGTCGTCGACAAGTCCAAGGCCGAGGCGACCGTGAAGGGCCTCATGGCAGGCCTGCCGAAGATCTTCAGCGTCAAGGCGCGCCTCGAGCCGCTCAAGTACGCGGTCGAAGCGTGGGTGACGTCGGCGAACGAGCTCAAGGGCTCGGCGCGCACGCTCGCGATGTCGTTCAAGGATCAGGCGGCCTGCATCTCCGGTCAGATCGCCGCGGCGGCGAGCATGATCGGTGGCATCCAGGCGAACGTGTCGGTGTCCGTCGAGGTTTCGGCCTCGGCGTCCGGCTCGATCGGCGGCTGATCACGAACTGTCCGACGACCAGACGTCGATCGGACGCGAACGGATCCAGGATTTCCTGGGTCCGTTTCTGTTTTCGGGTGGCTACGTCTGTGGTAGGTAGCCAGCCATGAAAACGCTCACCGAGTTCTCCACCCTGACCTTGCGCAAGGCCGCCGAAGCGCGTGCCTCGTACCGTGGGGCGCCGGCAGCGCAAGCTGCGTCGGCCGAGGAGACTCCTCCCGCGGATGCGCCGACCGAAGGTGCCGCCGAGGGCGAGGCACCCGTAGATGCGTCCGGTGGTGACGCGCCCGCTGGTGATGCGCCCGCTGGTGACGCGCCCGCTGGTGACGCGCCCGCGGAAGCAGCGAAGCCCGCGGATCCTGCGATCGATCATGTCGCGAGCGTGCTCGGCGTGCAGCCGGATCGCGCGGCGCGCCTCCTCGAAGCGCTCGACATCGTCGGACAGAACATCGACGCGATCCGCTTGGTGCGCGTGTATCAAGGCGAGACCGGTCCGCACGGTGCGGTGTCGCGTGGCGAGTTCCACTACGTGCTCGATCGCGTCGCCGGTCAGCAGAAGCGTCGCGATGATCGCAACGATGATCGCCGCGGCGGTGATCGCGGTGGTCGCGGCGGTGATCGCGGACGTGGTGGTCCTGGCGGTGGTGGTGGTGGTGGCTTCGGCGGTCGCGGTGATCGCGACAAGCCGCGTGGCCTCGGCAGCCTCGTGCACGGCGCGCAGAAGGAAGAGAAGAAGGACGACGATCGTCCCGGTCGCGGCGAGATGCCACGCGCGGGCATCGGTTGGCAGCTCACCGCTGCCCCGCGTGATGCGGGTGGCGGGGAGGGACGCGGCAAGGGCCGTGGTGGTCCGCGCGGTGATCGTCGCGATCGCCGCGGTCCGGGTGGTCCCGGCG
>JAEYYV010000221.1 GCA_023428295.1 Pseudomonadota bacterium | reverse complement strand
GGGCGCAGCGGCGTCGGGCGCAGCGGCGAACGCGGCGTCGGGGGCAGCGGCGCCGGGCGGCGTGCCAGGCGCGCCGATTCGTGTCGTGCGGCCGAGCTCGCTGCCGCCTGCGAGTGACCGGCTCGTCGTGGTCGAAGCATCGGCAGGCACGGGCAAGACGTACTTCCTCGAGCATCGCGTGGTGGACTTGATCCTCTCGGGCGCAGAGCTCGGCCAGATCCTGCTCGTCACGTTCACCGACAAAGCGGTGGCCGAGCTGCGCATGCGCATCCGCGATCTGCTCGATCGGCTGTCGCGTGCCACCGAGAGCACGGCGCAGCCGGGCGAGAGCGCGTGGGTGCTCGACGACGATGCACGGCGCAAGCTGCGCGCGGCCGTGACCGCGTTCGATTACGCGCCGATCTTCACGATCCACAGCTTCTGCCACCGCGTGCTGGTGGAGGATGCGTTCGCGGCGCGCCGGCTGTTCGAGCAGACGCAGATCGCGGACGAGGTCGCGTTCGATGCGGCGTTCGATGCGCTGCTGCGCGAGCGGTTCGCGCGGGTGCAACCGGATCGCGATCTGTTGCACGCCTATCTGTCGACGGATCGCACCGTGGATCATCTGCGCAAGTTGCTGCTGCAGTGTGCCCGCGCGGACGCGCCGGTGCGCCGGCAGCTCGATCCCGAGCGTGCGCGGGCGGTCGCGATCGAGATGAACGCGCAGCTCGGAACGCCCGAGCAGCGGCAGGCGGTGCTCGCGCCCATGAAGGGCAACTACGCGCGCTGGTGCACGCCGTGGCTCGACAAGATCGGCGCGGAGCTCGCGCAGTGGACGCGCGACACGCCAACGCCCGAGCTCCTCGCGTTGATCGATCGCATGCGCGAGCCGATCGAGAAGCTGCACGAGAAGCTCGTCGAGCTGCTCGGGCGCAACCCGCCGACGCCGGTGATCACCGCGCTGCGCGGCGTGCTGACGACGGTGTCGCTGAACGAGGCACTCGCGACGGAGCTGTTGCCGCACATCGTGGCGCGCGTCGAGGTCGACAAGTCCGAGCGCGGCCTCTTCGATTACGACGACATGCTCGAGCTCGTCGCGCGCGCGCTGCGCGGACCGCGCGGGCCCGAGCTCGCGACGCGGCTCCGCGCGCGGACGCCGTGGGTGATGATCGACGAGTTCCAGGACACCGATCCGGTGCAGTGGGAGATCTTCCGCACGGTGTGGATGCACCAGGAGGCGAAGGGCCTCACGATCGTCGGCGATCCCAAGCAGGCGATCTATGGCTTCCGCGGCGCGGACGTCGCGACGTACATGGCCGCGCGCGACGAGATGCTGCGCAACGGCGCGACGCGCGTGTCGCTCGACGTGAACCGGCGCTCGACCGCGCAGCTCGTGGAGGCGGTCAATCACATCCTCGTCGGCAACTTCGGGCTGCGCTTGCTCGATGGCGACATCACGTACGAGGAGCCGGTGAAGGCGAGCGGCGACGTGGTCTGCGAAGATCGGCGCGCGCCGGTCGAGGTGCTGCACTTGCAGTCGTCGGGCAAGCCCAAGGCCGAGGAGAACAAGGCGACGCTGCTCGTGGCGATCGGCGACGCGATCGAGAAGCTACGCGCGACCCCGATGCGCTGGAAGAAGCGCGGGCAGGACAGCCCGGCAACGTTCGCGCTCGGTCACGTGATGGTGCTGACGCGCAGCAACCGTGACTCCACGGAGATCGCCGCGGCGCTGCGAGCGCGCGGCCTCGCGTGTGCGCTCGTCGAGCCCGAGAAGCTGTTCGAGACACGCGAAGCGTACGAGCTGGCGGCGGTGCTCGCGGCGATCGCCGCGCCGCGCGATCGTAGTGCGCGCATGCGAGCGCTGCGCACGCGGTTCTTCGACGTGCCGTGGGCCGAGCTGCCGCAGGTGACGGACGCGCCCGATCATCATCCGCTCGTCGCGCGGCTCTTCGATTGGGCGCAGCTCGCGTCGCGGCGCGCGTACGAGGCGTTGTTCCGCCGGCTCGTCGAGGACTCGCGGTTCGCGGAGCGCGCGCTCGTGCTCGGCGGCGGCGAACGCGCGCTGACCAACACGTGGCACTTGATCGAGCTGTTGCTCGCCGAGGTCGCGCGCGCGCGGTGCGACCTTCACGAGCTGGTCGTGCAGCTGCGTCGCTGGATGAACGACGACAGCATGCAGCCCGACGAGCGCGACGTGCAGCGCGCCGAGACGGAGGCCGACGCCATCCGCATCCTCACCATCCACAAAGCGAAGGGCCTCGAAGCGCCGTACGTGTTCGTCTACGGCGGGCTCACGGGCGCGCCCAAGTCGGCGCAGGTGCACACGCTGCGCGATCCGGCGGGGCGCGCGCTGATCGTCGGGCAGCCCGATCCGGTGACCAAGGCGCAGCTCGAGAACGAACAGCTCGCCGAAGATCAGCGCCTCTCGTACGTGGCGCTCACGCGCGCGCAAGTGCGGCTCTACCTGCCGCTCTATCCGGGGCTCATGAAGGGCGCGTCGTACGGCCCCGTGCAGACGTGCCTCGGCGCGTCGGTGACCGCGCAGAACCAAGGGTCGCTGAAGCGCAACCTGTTCGAGGACACGCCGCTATGGGTCGACAGCGTCGTCGAGGAGGCAGCGCCGCTCGATGCGCTCTCCGCGTTCGATACGCCGCCACCCCCGGTGACGCACGAGCTGCCACCACTTCCGCCCGAGCGCAGCGGCCTCACGATGCTGTCGTACACGCGCCTCGCGAACATGCCCGACGCGGCTGCGATCGCCGCGCGGCCCGGTGATCTGCTCGCGATCGATCCCGCGGAGTTCGATGTCTCCGACGCGATCGGCGAGGTCGGCCCCGACGAGCTCCCGCCTGGCGCGAGCGCGGGTCTCCTGGTGCACGACGTGCTCGAGACCGCGGATCTCGAGCTCGCTCGCGACGCGCGCGATGTGGAGGCGTGGCGCTCGCATCCCGAGATCAAACCGGCGTTCGTGGACGCCGCGCGCGATCGCGGCATCGACGAGCGCTACCTGCGCCACGCGTCCGAGCTCGTCTATCGCACGCTCACGCATCCGCTCGTGCTGTCCGATGGCGGGACGCTGCCATCCCTGGTCAACGCGGACGCGATCGCGCGCGAGGTCGAGTTCAACTATCCGATTCCGGGGGCCGGGCGGCGCGGGCTCGTCAAAGGCTTCATCGACGCGCTCGTCGTGTACGGCGACGAGCTGTGGGTGCTCGACTACAAGACCGACGTGCTGTCCGGCGACGATCTCCCGCGCGCCGCCGAGATGCACGTGCGCAATCATTACGCGGTGCAAGCGCGCCTCTACGCGATCGCCGCCGACAAGCTGCGCGGTCAGCGCAAGCTCGCCGGCCTGCTCTATCAGTTCGTGCGCCACGATCTCACCGTGCCGCTGCGCATGCAGGGCGACACGCTCGCCATGTGGACCGCGTGGCTCGCTGGCTTGCCCACCGCGCCCGCCACGATGTCCAAGGAGATCCGCCCGTGACCGCGCCGCTCCATCCACGCGGCACGTTGCGCGTTCGCTTCGCGCCCATCCAAGGCGGCGAGCTGTTCCGCAAGCTCGGCATCGGCGCGCGCTCGTGTGACCTCGGCGATGAAGGCCTGTATCTCGCCGAGGAGCTCGTCTCGGCGGACTCGATGTGGCTCGGCGCAGGTGATCACCCGGAGGCGCTCGCCATCCTCGTGCTCGCGCTGATGATCGCGCAGCGGCAAGGCTCCACGCGCCTGCCGCTCGGCACGCAAGCCAAGGGGCCGCTACGCACGCTCGTCACCGACATCCTCCGCATCGCCAAGCTCGAGCTCGACACCACGCGCGTCCTGAAGACCATCACGAACCTCACCGCGACGCCGCGCTTCAACTCGGTCATCGGGCGCGACGATCAACGCGTGCCGTTGGTCGTCGAGTACGACTGCCTCTACACGGAGCGCGCGCGCTGGCTCGAGGTCCGCGTCGCCGATCGCCTCGCGAAGCGCATCGCCGAGCCGTCGCGCGATGCATCGCACGCGATCGCCGATCTCGCCGCGCGTCCCGGCGGCCGGCCGCTCACCGACGAGCAGCTGCGCGCCGTCACCACCGCGCTCTCGAGCTCGCTCGCCGTGGTCACGGGCGGCCCCGGCACCGGCAAGACCGTGGTCGCCGCTGCGATCGTCCGCGGCCTCGCGCGCATGGGCATCGAGCACATCGCGCTCGCGGCGCAGACGGGCAAAGCGGCGAACC
Organism: Pseudomonadota bacterium; assembly: GCA_023428295.1. Taxonomy (GTDB): domain Bacteria; phylum Myxococcota_A; class Polyangia; order Haliangiales; family Haliangiaceae; genus JABFXX01. Next base: position 26,653 of record JAEYYV010000221.1, on the reverse strand, counting down.
GGCTCACGCAGGTCATCGGCGAGCAGCTCGCGGCCGTCTCGGGCGCCACCGCCTCGGACGCCGATCGCGAGCTCGCGGCGTCCTCGCTCTCCGCGCAAACGCTCCATCGCTTGCTCGGCTATCGCCGCGAGCGTGCGCGCCGCGGCTTCGACACCGCGCATCGCTTCGCGCATCACGCGGGCAATCCGCTGCCTGTCGGCGCGGTCATCGTCGACGAAGCCTCGATGATCGATCTCGAGCTCATGGACGCGCTCCTCGACGCGCTTCCCGCGAGCGCCCCGTTGATCCTCATCGGCGACGCGCACCAGCTCCCCGCGATCGACGCCGGCCAGATCCTCGCCGACCTCGCCAAGCCCGACTCGGGAGAGCCCGCGGTGGCCAAGCCGCTCACCATCGATCCCGCCGCGCTCGCCGCGTTGTCCTCGCGCGTCTGTCGCCTCGAGAAGAGCTTCCGCATGGACACCTCCGATCCGGCGGGGCGCGCCGTCTACAACCTCGCGCAAGCCGTACACGCCGGCGAGCCCGACCTGAAGCTCCTCACCTCGCGCACGCCGGGCACGCTCACCTTTGTCGGCGCCGAGTGGGTCGACACGGCCAAAGCCAAAAAGCCGCACGACGTCACGCTGCAGGTCACGGAGTCCACGTGGCACCACTTCGGTGGCCACGCCGCGCTCCTCGCCGCCGAGCGCGTGTTTCGCTTCGTCGACGGGCGCGTCGATCCCGCGCACTCCGCGGACCTCGAAGCGCTGTGGCAGCTGCTCTCGCGCGGCCGTCTGCTCACCGTCACGCGCGCTCTCCCCACCGGTGCCGTCGCGGTCAACGCGCACCTGCACGAGCTCGCGCTCGATCGCATGTCCGTCGCGGGCCGCCCCGAGTTCGTGCCTGGCGAGCCCGTGATGATCACCGCCAACGACTATCAGCGCGGCCTGTTCAACGGCGACCAGGGCATGATCATCCGCGCCGACGAGGGCCTCTCCCGCCATCACTATCGCGCGGTGTTCCGCATCGGTGGCGAGCTGCGCCCGTTCGCGATCGAAGCGCTGCGCGATCGCCTCGAGCTGTCGTGGGCGCTCACGGTGCACAAGAGCCAGGGCAGCGAGCTCGACGGCGTGGCGTTGATCCTGCCGCACGATCCGCTACCGCTCGTCACGCGCGAGCTGCTCTACACGGGCATCACGCGCGCGCGCCGTGGCGTTGCCATCGTCGGCTCGCGCGCGGTGCTCACGCACGGCTGCAAGCTCGCGGCGCTGCGCTACTCGGGCCTCGGCCCGCGCCTTCTCGCGCGATTGAGCTAGGCTCGACGCATGAGCGAGTGCGCGCACGAGACACGCGAGAACGGCGTGTGCACGACGTGCGGACAGTGCGATCACGACGTCATCCTGAACGGCGCGTGCTTCTACTGCGGCACCACGGATCTCGATCCCGCGGCGCTCTCGCCCAAGAAGACGCCCGAGGTCATCGCCGCGTCGCGGCTCGTGCGCAAGAAGCGTTAGAACTGCTTGCGCAGGCGCGCGTCGACGATCGCCTTCGGATCGAAGCCGGTCTCCGCCTTGATCGCGTTGACCATGTCCTGCATGCCCGCCGGCTTGGTCTTGTACTTCTTGTAGAAGCGACCGATCACACCGTCGAGCACGTCCGCGCCGACCTTGTCCGCGACGTCCTTGTAGAAGAACGCGCCCTGCATGTACGGCAGGTTCGTGAACAGCTTGTCCTCGACGATATCGATCCGGTTGCAGCCGCGCGGCCACGCGGGCGCGCCGCCCTCGGCGATCGCAGCGTCGAGCTCGTCTTGATAGTCCGCCCAGATCCGCGCTTCGAGTGCCGGCGCGACGTGGGAGAGTGCGCGCGCCGAGAGATACGAGACCGTGCCTTCGGACAGCACGAAGTCCTCCCAACACTCGAGCCGAACGGCGTCGCCGAACCAGCCGTGCGCGGCCTCGTGCGCTTGCGTGACCTCGTCGCTCATCGCGTCCTTCGCGACGTGGAAGAACGGATGGTGCTCCATGCCTCCGTAGAGGCCCTCGCCCCACACGACGGAGACCGAGCCGATCTCGTCGCCGAACGCGTAGGGGCCGAGCGTCTTCTCGAACCAGTCGACGACCTTCACGAGGTTCTTGGTGCCGGCGCGCGCGGCGGTCTCGCCGTTCGGGAGCCAGTGCACGCTGACCTTGGTGCCGGCGGACGTGGTGCCGAGCGTGGCGCTCGTGTAGCTGCCCACGGCCCACGCGATCATGTAGGGCGGCGCCTCGGTCTCGATCGCCGTCGGATACACGGCGGTCTTTCCCGCGGGCACGTTGTCGAGGTTCAGCGTGAACGTCGTGCCGTCGGCGGGTTGCGAGTGACAGGGAAAGACGTTGCCGCAGTGATACGGCCAGATCACCGTAGAGCCGCCGGGCAGAAGACCGTTGGCTTGATCGTGTGCCGTGAAGGAGTACGAGACGACGAGCGGGCTGCGGACGTTGGTCACGCGCAGCTTGCCGTTCGTGACCCGGTAGTTGCGATTGCCGCGCCCGTCGGACACGTGCGTGATCTCGAGTCCGCCGACCTCGAGCGCCACGTTGCCGTATCGCTCGAGCTCGATCGTCGCGGTCGCCGTCATCGCGGCGAGGTCGACGTCGAGGTCCGTGGACGCGACGTTCACGCCGCTGATCCCGTCGGCCTTGCCGTCGAGCCATTCCTCGTCATCGGTGCCCTCGTCACCGTCCACGGCGCACGCCACGGTCGCCGTGAGGAGCAACGAGAGCAGCCAGCGCGCGTCCATGGGCCGGACAGCAGCAAGCTCCGCGCCCGAATTCTGTCCGCCGGCTGGACACGATCCCGCGATGTTGTCGCGAGCGGCAACTCGACTAGCCGGACACCAAAGAGATCGGCTCGAGAATGGTGGTTTTGACCAATTTCCGATGGTGTTGGGGTCCGACCCCACTTCGCGTCGAAATTGGTCAAATCCACCACTCGGGCGAAGGGGACTCAGTCGAAGCGCGCGCGCACGCGCGATGGTCAGCTCGCCCTCGCTAGAACTTCACGCGCTGCACCGTGAGCGTCGTGTCGTAGCAGGTCTTCTTGGTCTTCGCGCGATCGGGGTAGTCCACGTAGCCAAAGATCACGACGTCGCCGTCCGGTACGTCGAGCGGCATCGGCGCGCATTGGCTCTCCATCACCTTCAGATCCGAATAGTGCCCGGCCTTCGCGATCGCGCGCCCGCGGAACTCGAACCGCACCTTCTCGCCACTCGCGTGCGTCGTGCTCCAGCTACGGCCACCCATCGGCCAGCGTCCGCTGAGCACCACGTTCCCATCCTCGCGCGGCTTGGCGTGCACGCGGCACGTATTCTCGCGACCCGCGGTCGCGGTGCAGATCTCGTAGCCGTGCGTGATCGGCGTGATCACGTCGACGACGTGCGTGCCGGGCGTGACGTCGTACGTGCCGACGCGGCCGAGGCGCTTCCCGTCGACGAAGACGATGCCATCCGGCTCCTTCATCTCGATCACGAGCGTGCCCGGAATCGCGCGCAGCTCGGCAAGGATCTTCTCCACCGACGTGCGATCCGGAACATCCTCGGACGCGAGGTACTTCTCGAACGTCGCGATCGCGTCCTTGTAGTTCTTCATGCGCCGATAGATGTCGGCCATGTTGAACAGCACGAAGGGGTGCGGCGCGATCTCGTACGCGCGCTTGTACTCGTCCAGCGCACCCTGCAGATCGCCCTTCTCGTCGGCGACCCGACCGGCCGCGAACGCATCGCGCGCGACCTTGGCCACCTGCGGCGGCAGTGACGACTTCGGCCCCGCGAACGCGGGGGCACCCAGTACCGCAACCGCGACGAGTACCGCACATGCGCGCATGTGGACGGTGGTACCGCGCCGCTCGTGCACGTTCACTCCATAACTTCTGCCACTACTGCGGGGCGAGCGCGCCTTCGCGATCGACAGCGAGGCCCATCGCCTGGAAGCCCTTGTCGACGTAGACAACGGTGCCCGTGATCCCGCTCGCGAGCGGGCTCGACAAGAACGCCGCCGTCGCGCCGACCTCTTCCGCGGTGATGTCCTCGGGGAGCGGCGAGTTGCGGCGCGCGTAGTCGAGCATCTGCTGGATGAAGCCGATCGCGCTCGCCGCACGCGACGCGTACGGCCCCGCGCTGATCACGTTGACGCGATGTCCCCACTTGCGACCCGCTTCGAACGCGAGCACGCGCGCGTCGGACTCGAGCGCCGCCTTCGCCGACGACATGCCGCCGCCGTAGCCGGGGACGACGCGCTCTGCCGCCATGTACGAGAGGGACAGGAACGAGCCGCCCTTGCGCATGTGCGGGCCGAGCGCGGAGACGAGCGACACGTTCGAGTACGCGGATGCGGACACGGCAGAGAGGTAGCCCTTGCGCGAGGTCTCGAGCAGCGGCTTCTTCACCTCGGAGCCGTTCGCGAGCGAGTGGACGACGATGTCCACGCCGCCGTCAGCTGCGATCGCGTTGGCGAGCCCACCGATCGTGAAGTCGCCGAGGTCGCGATAGCGCTTGCTCGTCTTCACGTCGTCGGGGACGTCTTCGAGGCGATCGTACTCGGCATCGAGCGGATAGATCTTCTCGAACGACATCTTGTCGCCCGAGGAGAGCTTCAATGACTCGTCGAACTTTCCGCGCTCGAGCATCGTCTTGAAGATGCCGAGAGCAGGCGGCCATGTCGCGACAGAGACCTTCGCGCCCGCTTCGACGAATGCCTTCGCGATCGCGAAGCCAAAGCCGCCATCGTCGGCGACGCCCGCGACGAGTGCGTGCTTGCCGGTCAGATCGATCTTCAACATGGGCGGTTGATCGCGCGGATCGAGGCGGTGGTCAATGTCACACCTTGCCGGAGTGAACCCTCGTTTCGGCGGGCAAGTGCCGTACCGTAGGGCGTGCGCTTCGTGGCGTTGGCCGTTCTCGGATTGCTCGCTGTGCCGGCGCACGCCGACGTGTTTCGCGGTCGCGTGAAGCACCGCTCGACGAGCGTACTCGCCGGACCGCCGGCCATCTCGAACACGCTGTACATCAACGACTGCCGGCCGAACGGCTGCGCGCTGTCCCCCGGCTTCGATGACTCGCGCACGAACCACTCGAGCATCGCGTTCGCGCAGACGACGATGTCGCCGTGGCCGCACAGCGACGCGCTGTGGAGCGAGGTGGTGGCCTGCGTCCGCGCGACGTTTCGGCCGTTCGACATCGAGGTCGTCACCGACGATCCCGGCGCGGCGAATCACTTCGAGGTGATGGTCGCGGGCACGTTCGCGCAGCTCAATCCACAGCTCGAAGGTGCGGGTGGCGTGGCGCCGTTCATCGGCTGCGGCGGCAGCGATGACAACGTGATCACGTTCGTGTTCGCGCAGCAGTCGGACGACCTCGAGTATCTGTGTGGTGCGATCGCCCAAGAGGCGGCGCACGTGTGGGGACTCGATCACGAGCTGAACGCGCTCGATCCGATGACGTACCTCGCACTCGGTAGCCTCAAGCGATTCCAAAACGAGGACGCGCAGTGCGGCGAGAGGCTCGATCGACCGCAAGTGTGCTCGTGCGGCGGTACCACGCAGAACAGCTACCAGTACCTCGAGCAGCTGTTCGGCTCGACGCCGTTGCCGCCATCGAACGTCACGATCTCCTCGCCGCGCGACGGCGCGTGGGTGAAGCCCGGCTTTCCGGTGCACGTGATGATCGACTCCGTGCTGGGTGCCACGCGCGCGACGCTCCGCATCGACGGTGCGGAGATCGGCACGCTGTCGCCGGGGCCCTTCGCGTTCAATGCGCCCGCGAGCATCGATGCGGGCACGCACGAAGTGACGGCGGTCGGCATCGACGGTGGCAACCGCAGCGTGTCGACGACGATCAGCGTGACCGTCACCGCGACGTGCAGCGCGAACGTGGCATGCGCGGCGGGAACGCACTGCATCGGCGGCTATTGTCTGCCCGGCGCAGATGTCGAAGGTGGCCTCGGCGCCGAGTGCCTCGCGAACGAAGCGTGCATCACCCGCGCATGCGCGAGCAGTAACGGCGAGCAGCTGTGCGTGGCACCGTGCGACCCTGGCGACGAGTGCCCCGCAGGCTTCTACTGCACGGGGCCCGACGAGACGCGCGTGTGCTGGCCGGATCGCGACGCGGGCTGCGAGGTCGCGCCGGGACGCGAGCCGCCCGTGATGATCCTCGTCGGGATTGGCGCTGCGTTGATCGTGCTCCGGCGTCGTCGGTTCGGTGTGCGGGACTGATATCGTCCGCGCGTGTCGTTACGTGATGACTTGCTGCGCACGGCCGCGCTCGCCGCATTGCAGGAACCGCTCGTGTCGTTGCTCGCGAAGCCACGCCAAGGCGGCGCGGATGCCGGACTCGATCGCCAGGTCGCTGCCGTGCTCGAGCTACAGCGGCGCATGAGGCTTCCACCGCTCGAGTCGATGGAGCCGGTGCAGGCGCGGCGCTTCGCGGAGAGCGGACTCTCACCGCTCGAAGTGGATCGCGTCGCGATGGCGCACGTGATCGAGGCGCGGCTGCCCGTCCCCGCGCGCATCTTCGTTCCGTACGACGCGAGCGATCATTGGATCGTCTACTTCCACGGCGGAGGCGGCGTGATCGGCAGCGCACGCTCGTCGGAGCGCATCACGCGATTGATCGCGGCGCAGACGCGTTGCACCGTGGCGTCGATCGACTATCGCCTCGGTCCCGAGCACAAGCACCCGGCCGCGATCGACGACGCCCGCGCTGCATGGGATGCGATCGCCGCTCGTGCACCTGCGACGGGAAAGCTCGTCGTCGCTGGCGACAGCTTCGGTGGCTTCCTCGCCGCGTGCGTCGATCGCCACGCGCGAGATGCGATACGCACGCCCGCCGCGCAGGTGCTGATCTATCCCATCACCGACTTCACGATGACGTCGCGTGGCTTCGAGACACACGGCGAGGGCTACCTCTACACGCGCTCCATGGCGGCGTACTTCCGCGTGAACTACATGAACGACAGCGACGATCGACGCGCCGCCTCCGCCGCGTACTGGCCGGAGGTCGATCGCGCCGCGCCCGCCATCGTGCTCACCGCCGGGTTCGATCCGCTGTGCCTCGAGGGCGATGCACACGCCGATCGCCTGCGCGCCGCGGGAACGCGCGTCATCCACCGGCGGTATCCGTCACTGGTGCACGGCTTCCTCAGCCTCGCGGGTGGCGTTCGCGCAGCACGCGTGGCCGTCGACGAGATGTGCGCGGACATCGTCACGGTGTTGGCGTCCTCGTGATGGGCCGTGTACGGTTTTGGCGATGAACCCCACGGCCGCTCGAAGCTTGATCGAGCCCAGCCTTCACGCTGGAGAGTCGCTCGTCGAGGTTGCCATTGGACGGCACGCCGTTCCGGTCGCGTTGACGCTCGCGCTGGTGTTTGGCCTCCCCAGCGCGGTCATTGCCATCGCGGTCATCTTGCACGGCAACGGTGTCGCGCCCGCGCTGGTCGGCGCCATCACGGGTGCCGCGGTGCTCGCGATGATCGCGGGGGTGTGGCTCGCGCGGCGTCGCGGACGCCTGTGCGTGGTTGGCCTCACGTCACAGCGCTTGATCGTCGCGCGATTTACGGGCGACCCGCCGGCGATCACGCGATCGCGCGCGTATGCACTCGACAAGCTTCGCGGTGTGTCGGTGACCGATCGCATGATCAATACCGGCGCGAACGGCATCGTCGCCTACACGACGGCGCGCCTCGAGCTCGCCGATCCGCAGCATCCGCAGAAGCTCGACTTCACCGCCACGATGATGGAAGGAAACATGGAGCGCAGTAAAACCATCCGCGAGTCGATCGTCGCGGCAGCACGGGCAGCATGACCAACGCGAATCCACAGCCCGACACCGTCGAGGCAACGCCGCATCCCGCGGCCATGAGCTTCTTGAGTGCGCAGGCACTCGTTCTCGGCGTGACCGCAGTCATGTGCTTCGCGATCGTCGGCATCGTCGGAGCTCTCAAGCTGCGCACGCTGACCTGGGTCGACGCGGGCTGGTCGCGTGCTCTACTGGGACACGCTCGACGCATTCCTCGCGGATGCGTCGACGATCGCGGCGCGCCAACAGTTCGACTACCTGCGCGCGCGGATCGAGTGGGCCAGCGCGCCTCGTGCGTGGGCGATCGCCGCTGATGCAGGCGACACGATGCGCACGCCGCTCGACGCACTCGCGCCGAGCCGCATGACCGATGTCGAGACGTTCGATCTGCTCGCGAACGCGCGGATCGACGTGTCGAGCCAGTGGACCTACTACGCGCCGTGCGCCGAGCTGGTGGTCCCGTTTCCCGACGGCGCGGATCTCGTGCGCGAGCTCGTCAGCGACGTGCAACGCGGTCCGCTGTGGGGCCACCTCGCGCGCGGAGCATCGTTGGCCCTCGTGCGTGGAACCACGGACCTTCCCCACTCGCCGTTCGCGTTTCCCTACTGCGGCGTCCTCGCATTGCGGCCCGAGCCGCGCGACCTCGCCGCCGCCCTCGAGGTCCAGCGCGAGCTGCGCGCCCTCGCCGACCGCGCCGTCGCGGCGGGTGCCCGCGTTTACCTGGCGTCGTTCTCGTCGGAGGACGCGTGACTATTTTGGCGTCCTGACGGCACCGGGTTACCCTGAGACGTGATCGCGGTGCTGATTGCACTGGCAGACGTCGGCCCCGGCGTTCAGCTCGAAGAGCAGCTGAACCAAGCGGGATTCTCCGCGCGTTGGGACGCGGCGCAGGTGGACGGTCCGCGCGGCGGCGGCCTGCAGCAAGTGGTGCTGATCGACGCGGACCACTTGGGTGCGCGCCTCGCCGCCGTCGCCGAACAGTGGCGCGGCGCTCCGTCGGTGCCCGGTGTGATCGCCCTCGGAACCTCGCCGGTCGCCCGCGAGAACGCGCCGATCGCGCGCGTCACGCTGATCGCGCCGACCGCGAAGCTGACGACGATCGGCAACGCGATCAAGGAGACCGCGAAGCTGCGTCTCGCCTCGGGCATGCGCTGGAACGTACTGCGCGCCGCCTCGGGATTGCCGCCCCTGCCAGAGTCGCCCGCTGCGTGGCAACCCACGCTCGTCGCCGCACGCAAAGTCGACATCGAGATTCCGCGCAGCGCGCTTCGCTGGCACGCCACGCACTACGCCACGCCGACACAGCGCCTCGATCAACTTCGGGAAGAGCGCTTGCTCACGGTGCCCGAGCTCGAAGCGAGCCAGCACCTCGACGGGACACGTACCGTGCAGACGCTCGTCGGCGCGGGCCCTCTCGATCCACAGAGCACGGCGCGCTTTCTGTGGGCGATGACCTCGATCGGCGCCGTCGAGCTGACGCCCGAGGTGCGCGACGTGACGACGCCGAAGCGCCGCTTGCTCGACGATCTGCGCACGCACCTGCGCGCTCGCTCCAGCAAGCTCTCGCAGAGCACGTTCTACGACGTCCTCGAGATCACGCCGCTCGCCGAGTATCCGGACATCGAGGAGGCGTACCGCATCGTCGGCAGTCGATATGCACCTGCAATTCTATTGCAACACGATCTGTCCGAGCTGAAGTCCCTCGTACAGCCGATGTGGGAGCTCGTCGAGAAAGCGCGCTCGGTGCTCGTCGATCACGCGCAACGCGGCCGCTATCACGACTGGCTCCGCCAGCGCATGAAGGACCTGAAGACCGTGTGGGCCATCGATCCCAACGCGATCAAGACCGCGCAGCAGATGTTCGCGCGCGGGCAGAAGTCGCTCGGCGAGGGTGACGTGCACAAGGCGATGAGCGAGCTCGCTGCGGCCTGCCGACACTTCCCGGGCAACCCGGACATGGAAGCGAACCTCGCGTGGGCGCGGTATCGCGTGCAGGTCGCGTCCGGTCGCGATCGCGTCGAAGCTGCGAACGCGGAGCGCAAGACCGTGGAGGACTTGCTGGTCGGCTGCCGTCCGTGGCCTCGCGCGCTCGTGGCGCTCGCGCTGCTCTGCGCCGCGGCCGGTGACGCGGACTCCGCGCGCTGGCACCTGCACATCGCACTGCAGACGGATCCGAAAGTTCCCGCCGCTGCACAGCTCGCCCAGCGCCTCGGGATGCGTCGCTACTGACGTATAGTGTCCTCCGTGCGCGACATCGAGGATCGTCTCCACGCGGCGCCCGCCGGGTCGATCGAAGCGGAGCTCGTCGCGATCGCACTCGAGCAGACGGAGGCCGAACACGGCGCACTGTTCGTGTGGAGCAAGGAAGCAGGCGGGCTCTCGCTCGTACAGCACGTCGTTGGCGGCGTCACGGTCACCATCCCGCGCGTCATCAAGAGCGAGACGGGACAGAAGGCCGGCATCGCGCTCCACGTCTTCGAGACGGAGCAACCGTACCTATCACCGGACACCTCCAAGGATCCGCTCTACACCCGCTACTTGATCGACGTCGGCTCGATCGCCGCGGCACCGATTCGCTACCAGAAGCGACCGATCGGCGTGCTCACGGTATCGATGCGCGATCCGCGCGCGCTCGATCAATCGACGCTGCGCTCGCTCACCGCGATCGCGGACGTCGCGGCGCCGCTGCTCCGTCGAGCGCAGGTCGATCGCATCTCGCGCGCTGCGCACGGACGGCCGCTGATGATCAAGGGACTGTCGCCGGCGTGGCACGAGGTGGAGCGCAAGCTCGAGCTCGCGGCGCCGACGAACGCACCGATCCTGATCCGTGGAGAGAGCGGTACCGGCAAGGATCTCGTCGCGCGAGCGATCCACTGGAACTCGCGGCGCACGGAGAAGCCGTACGTCGTGGTCAACTGCGCCGCGATCCCCGAGACGCTGCTCGAGTCGATCCTGTTCGGCCACGTGAAGGGCGCGTTCACCGGCGCGGTGATCCACAAGGTCGGCGAGTTCCAGAAGGCCGATGGCGGCACGCTGTTCCTCGACGAGGTCGGCGAGCTTCCCGTGATGTTGCAGGCAAAGGTGCTGCGCGCCGTCGAGCAAGGCGAGGTGCAGCCGCTCGGATCCAACGAGCCACCCGAGCGCGTCGACGTGCGTCTCATCTGCGCGACCAACCGCGACCTCGAGGGCATGGCCAAGGTCGGGCAGTTTCGCGACGACCTGTTCTATCGCTTGAGCGTGATGACGCTCGATCTGCCGCCGCTACGCTCGTACAAGGACAACCTCGAGACGCTCGCGAACGTGTTCCTCGAGCAGTCCGCGTCGGCGCACGGAAAGCCCGCACCGAGGCTCGGCGGTCAGGTCCTCGCGCGCATGCAGGCGTACGACTTCCCGGGCAACGTGCGCGAGCTGAAGAACACGATCGAGCACGCGGTGATCCTCTCGACCGAGGACGAGCTTCGCGTCGAGGACCTGCCCCGCCCTCTCCTCGCGGGGACCTCGGCGGGCGGAAAGCCCGCGCGCGGACAGAAGCCGGCGCAGCTCACCCTCGACGAGGCGCGCGAGAAGTGGCTCGAGCCCCTCGAGCGGCAGTACCTCACGGATCTCCTCGCGAGGCACGATGGCAACGTGAAGGTCGCGGCGAAGGCCGCCGGGGTAAACACGGTCACGCTGTACCGCCTCCTCAAACGCCGGGGGTTGTCTTTGGGACGCACCGTCCGCTCGCAGGGCTAACCACGTCATACATGTGAGGTAACCGGCATTTCTTTCTGAGGAACGGTCGGACCGGTCCCTCGGTACAATGCGGCGTGATGAGACCCTCTTCGGCGAGGCATGGCCTTCTTTTGCTCGTTCTCGTCGCTGCGTGCGGCGATCAGGACATCGTCATCGAACCCGATGCAGGTCCCCTCGCGATCACGCCCGTGGTCGAGACGATCGCGCCGCTGCAGGTAGTCGCCGGCGATCCGATCGCGGTCACGTGCACGCTGACGGAGGGCACGGTCGACGAGCCGATCACCACGATGGTGCAGGGCGAGCTCGTCGTGATGGACGAGATGTCCGTCACGCGTACGGGTAGCGGCCTCCTCGCGCGCAAGGTCGGCACGGTGCAGATCGCGTGCAAGCTGCCCGAGCGCGGCCTCGTCGATGAAACTCCCGCGTCCGTCGAGATCCTCGTCGGTGAACCCGCGAACATCGTCACCGAGATCCAGCCCGCCCCCGTCACGGCCGGCGACACGGTGACCGCGACCTGCACGGTCTACGACAGCCAGGCCAACATCATCACCGACGCGCAACCCACGCTCGAGCTGTCACCCACCGATGGTGGCAACACGATCAGCGGCCTCACCGCCGAGATGACGCGCGCCGGAAACTACGTCGGTCGTTGCGTGCTGCCTGGCACCACCACGAACAACTATCCGTTCACGGTCGATCCGGATCGACCCGCGAACATCGCGATCGCCAAGTCGCCCGACCTGCCCGTCTACGCCATCAACGACATCATCACGATCACGCACATCGTCACGGATCGCTTCGGCAACGAGATCCCGTTCGCCATGGTCGACAAGGCCAGCACGCCGCTCACGGGTGTTGGCCCGACGGTGCCGATGCCGCCCGAGCAGTTCCAATACAAGGGCGAAGGCACGTATCGCGTCGACGCGGCGGTCACCGAGCCCACGCACGACGACCTGCCCGTCACCGCCTCGGTCGTCCTCACGGTCAACAGCCTCGGTCCCGCGATCGTGTGCGGCTCGCCCGCCGACGGCACGATGGTCAACCACGCACCCGGAACGAACCGTACGTTCAGTGGCACCGCGAACGACGTCAGCGGCGTGATGAGCGTGCGCGTCAACGGCAACCTCGCCACGCTCGGCGCGAATGGTGCGTTCTCGCTGTCCATTCCCACGCGCTTCGGCATCAACTTCGTGAAGGTCGAAGCGTTCGACACGTTCAACGTCCCCACCACGAAGTACTGCTCGTTCCTCGTCGCGAACCAGTGGGGCTCCACCACCTCGACCACCAGTGACGTTGTCTCGCTGCGCCTGGCTCCCACGGCCGTCGACGATGGCAATCGCTCCAACGCGCTCGGCTCGTTCGGCGACATCCTCCACACCGTCTTGAGCTCCCAGGGCCTGCGCGAGGCGCTTCACAACGCGATGATCGCCGCGAACCCGCTCAAGCCGTCGAGCTGCGATCAGCAGGTGTGCGTGTTCGGTGCGTGCGCCTGCGTGCTGCGCTCCGCGATCAACTATCAATCCTCGAGCCTGGATGGAGCGAAGACCGTCAGCATGTCTCTCGTGCAGAACGGGCTCTCGATCACCGCGCGGCTCCAGAACATCAACGTGCGCCTGCGCGTCAACGGCGCGGCCGCCGGGATCAACTTCGACACGTCGGGCAACGTCAACATCGCGTCCGTGCAGATCGGGATGATCCTCGATCCCGTGATCACCGGCGGCGCACCGCGCGTCACCGTGCGCCCGAGCTCGACGAGCGTGAGCGTCGGAGCGATCGACACGAACTTCAGCGGGATCGACGGCTTCATCATCAACATCGTCGTCTCGCTGGCCAACGGCGCCGTCCGCGACCTCGTCGCGAACACGCTGCGCAACTACGTGCAGCAGAACTTCGACGCTGTCCTCGACGGCGTGCTCGGCGGTCTCGACATCTCCACGCTCGGCGCGTCGTTCAACGTGCCGCGCCTCGCCGGCGGTGGAAACGTCCCGCTCAGCTTCGGCGTCGCCTTCTCGTCGATCTCCACCACGCCCACGCGCATGCTGTTCGGCATCGGCACGCGGATGTCGGCCACGATCGCGAACGCGTTCCCTACGCTCGGCGTGCCGATCCAGACCGGCGCGGTCCTCCTCGATCCCACGTCGAACACCAACACGGCCGTCGCGGTCCACGTCGCGCTGTTGAACCAAGCGATGCACGCGCTGTGGAAGGCGGACTACTTGCGCGTCACGCTGCCGGGCACGTCGATCGGCTTGCCGTCGTCCGCCTCGGTCGCGCTCACGGGGCGCCTGCCACCAGTCGTCACGCTCACGGGCACCAACGTCGCGGAGCTCTCGCTCGGCGCCGTCGACGCCGTGATCCAGGCTCCGGGTCTTCCGGCCAGCACGGCGGTCACGTTCGGTGCGCGCGCGCACACGACGGTGACGCTCGTCAACAATGACCTCGTGTTCGGTGGCTTCGTCCTCGACGAGGTTCGTATCTCGAGCGATCTGTTCACGTTCGACGCGACGCAGCTGCAGACGCTCGAGAGCGCGCTCTCGAGCGCCGCGCAGACGATCATCACGCAGTCGCTGAACAACGCGATTCCGGCGATCCCGATCCCTGCGTTCCAGATCCCCGCGTCGCTCGGCACGTTCGGCCTGCCCGTCGGCGAGGAGCTCGGCATCGTGAACCCGGCGCTGCAGTCGAGCGGGCAGCACTTCGTCCTGCGCGGCAGCTTCGGCCTGCGCTGAGCCTGCGATGGCTCGAAACTGCAATCGCGCCCGCGCCTGATCTACGCTAACGGGATGCGATTCGCTGTAGCCCTTATCCTTCTCGCAGCCTGCGGTGACGACGGTGCACCGCGCCCCGATGCTTCCGTTGCCGACGCGGCACCGGTCGACACGCAAGTCGACGCGGCCACCGCGTGCGCCACTCCGAACGAGTGTCCGTGCTTCTCGAACGACGAATGTCCCGACGGCACGCGCTGTCATGCAGCCGACGAGGACAACGTCTACTGCGAGCCCGGCCCTCGTGGCACCGGCGCACCGGGGGCAACGTGCAGCGGCGAGAACGACTGCGCGAGCGCGCTGTGTGTCGACGGCGAGGACGTCATGCGGTGCTCTCGCACCTGCACGACGCCGCAGGATTGCCCGACCGAGCTCCCGCGCTGTCTGGCTGGCATCGGCATCTGTGCGCGCCAGCCTCCGACCTGAGCGCCGGTCTTAGTCGCGGCGATACATCGTCACGACGCAGGCGCCACCGAGGCCGAGGTTGTGCTGGAGCGCGACCTTGGCGTTCGGGACCTGCCGCTGCTCGGCGGTGCCGCGCAGGTGCCACACGAGCTCCGTGCACTGCGCGAGGCCCGTCGCGCCGAGCGGGTGGCCCTTGGACAGCAGGCCGCCCGACGGGTTCGTGACGAACTTGCCGCCGTACGTGTTGTCGCCGTCCCAGATGAACTTCTCCGCTTCGCCCTCTTTGCACAGACCGAGCGCTTCGTACGTGAGCAGCTCGTTCGCGGTGAAGCAGTCGTGGAGCTCGACGACCTGGACGTCACTCGGGCCCAGGCCCGCCTGCTCGTAAACCTTCTTCGCGCACTCCTTGGCCATGTCGTAACCGACGGCCTTGATCATCGAGTGCTCCTCGAACGTCGAGGCGTAGTCCGTCGTCATCGCTTGCGCCGCGATGTACACGGGCTTGCTGATGTCGTGCTTCTTCGCGAACTCGTCGGAGCACAGCACCGCCGCGGCTGCGCCACAGGTCGGCGGGCAGCACTGGTAGCGAGTCAGCGGATCGAACACCTCGGGCGACGCGAGGATCTCCTCGACGGAGAGCACCTCTTTGAACAGCGCGTACGGGTTCTTCGACGCGTGCTGGCGCGCCTTCGCGCTGATCTTCGCGAACGTCTCTTTCTTGGTGCCGTGCTTCCAGCGGTACTCGCGACCCGCGCCGCCGAAGAACTGCGCCGCGCCGGGCGCGGACGTGAAGCCCTGCTCCGCGTTCATCACCTCGACGAACTTGTCGAGCGGGTTCGCGCGATCGGTCCACTTGGCGGAGAGCGCGCCCGCTTCCATCTGCTCGAAGCCGACGACGAGCACGGCCTCGGCGAGGCCACCCGCGATCGCCTGCGCGCCGAGCATGAGTGCCGAGCTGCCCGTCGAGCAGTTGTTGTTCACGTTGAACACGGGGATGCCCGTGGTGCCGAGCTGATAGATCGCGCGTTGTCCGCAGGTGGAGTCGCCGTACACGTAGCCGGCGTACGCCTGCTCCATCTTGGTGAACGGAACGTTCGCGTCGGCGAGCGCGGCCTCGGCCGCCTTCTTCGCCATCACGTGATACTCCTCGCTCTTGCCGGGCTTGGCGAAGGGAACCATCCCGACGCCGATGACATTTACTTTGCGTGGCATGTGCATTCTCTCCTTCGCGTTCAGACGAGCTTGTTGAGGAAGCCGAGGCGGTGCGCGACGGAGACATCTCCGTCGACCTTCAGCTGACCGTGTTGATAGAGGCTCTTCGCCGTCGCCTTGCCGGTGACGAGCGAGACGAGATCCGCGTCGCTGATCGTCAGCGTGGCGTCGACGCGCTTGGGATCGTTGCCGCCGATCGCGAACGTTTGCTCGAGACCGTCGACGACGAACTTCACCGTCGCGCGCACTTCATTCTGGAGACCCGGGTTGTCGGCGAGGCGCTTCGCGAGCTGCGTGAAGATCACGGGAGCCTGCGCCGCTTGCGCGGCCTTCGGAGCCGCCGCCGGAGCAGCCGCCGCCGCGCCACCACCGGCGCCCTTGCGCTTCGCGATCACCTCGACGGCCTTGGACGGATCCATCTTCGACAGGAAGCTCAGCTTCTGCGACGCCATCACGTTGCCGCTGATCTTGAGCTTGCCGGTGGTGAACAGCTTCATCGGATCGGCCTTGCCCTGCGTCATCGCGAGGAAGTCTTCCTCGGACAGCTCGAGCGTGCACTCTCCGCTGTCACCGCCGGGCTTCACCGCACCCGCACCCTTGAGGTCGAGCGTCCACGTGTGCGGACCGATCTTCCAGAGGTAGGTGGTGTTCACCTTGCCGGCGACGTCGGGGTTCTGCTTCAAGAACTCTTCGATCACCGCGAACACGTCCTCGGTGGTCGGCACGTAGTCGGCCGGAACGCCCGCAGGCGCCGCACCGGCTCCACCGCCGGTGCGCTTGCGCGTCTCGGCGAGCACCATCTCGGGCGTCAGCTTCTTCAAGAAGCCGAGCTTCTGCGACGCCATCACGTCGCCGCTGATCTTCAGCTTGCCCGTCGAGAACAGCTTCATCGCATCGGCTTGGCCGGTCGCCATGGCCATGAAGTCCGCGTCCGACATCTCGAGCGTGCACGTCGCCGTGCCCGCACCTTCGCTGACCTTGCCGGGCGGCGTGGTCAGATCGATCGTCCACGCGCTGTCGGGCGAGGACAGCTTGAACACGAACGCCGTCTTCACCTTCTCCGCGGTCGCGGGGTTGCCCTGCACGAACGTGCCGATGGCGCGGAAGATGTCGCCGCTGGTCGGAACCGCCGCGGGCGCGGCACCGGCCGACGCGGGCGCCGCCTTGGGCTTCGGCTTCGGCAGCTCCGTCCACAACTCGACGGCCGCGTTGGAGATGCAGACCTCGTTGCGCTCCTTCACCTTGCTGCGGAAGACGACCTTCGTGTCGCTCTCCTTCCACATCTCGGTGACGATGGTCTCGCCCGGCAACACCGTCGACGCGAAGCGCACCTTGATGCTCTTCACGAAGCGCGGATCACCTTCGGGCGCGAACGCGTTCACCACGTGGCGCGTCGCGATGCCGAACGTGCACATGCCGTGGAGGATCGGCTTCGCAAAGCCAAACGCCTTGGCCATGCCCGGATCCGCGTGCAGCGGGTTCCAGTCGCCAGAGAGGCGATAGAGCAGCGCTTGGTTCTCGGTGGTCTTGTCCTCGAGCACCTTGTCGGCCGCGCGATCCGGCGGAACGTTCACGTCCGCGCTCGGGCCGCGCTCGCCACCCCAACCGCCCGCGCCGCGCACGAACGTCGAGGTCTCGTTGCGCACGATCTCGTCACCGCCCTCGTCGTACGTGACGAACTCGGTGACGACGACAGCGCCCTTGCCCTTGTCGTAGATGTTCTTGACGGTCGCCTTGGTCGTCAGCTTGCCCTTCGTCGGCAGCGGACGCTTCAGCTCCGTGTACTGCTCGCCGTGCAACACGCGATCGAGGCCGAACGTGAGGCCCGGCGCGGTCACGCCGTTCTTGCCCATCGTCAGCACCATGTTGATCGCGGGCACTGCGCCGAAGCTCGGCAGCACCTTCATGCCCTTGCCGCTCATCTCGTACACGAGCGCGAGATCCTGCTCGTTCGCCGGATCCTTCGCGGCGCCCACACCGAGCGCGTAGAGGGCCACGTCGCGCTCGTCGTAGGTCGACGTCATCTCGGGGTACGTGTAGCCGAGCGCCGCGTCGACATCGATGAACTGGTTACCGCCCTTGGACGGACCCGCCTCGACGTTCTGCATGATCGGCTGCATCGACTCGGCGACCGAGCCCGGATGCGTCGTCTTCTCGAACTGCGTGATGTCCTTCCACGCGTCGTTCACGTTCTCGGGCGTGATGTCGCGACCGAGGCGGAACGTCTTGCCCGTCGAGCGCTCCCAGCGCAGCTTGGCGAAGAAGCCGCCGCCGACCTCGTAGAGACCGCCGGTGTCCTCGCACGACTCGTGCGCGAGCTTCGCGACGAGCGCCGACACGTACTCGGGCCTCAGCGCGTCGAGTAGCTCCTTGGGCAGAACCGTCTCCGTCATGCGCGAGCCGGCGATCGGAGCGATCGTGTTGACGATGACGTTGCGCTTGCGCCCCTCGGCTGCGAGCGTCTGCGTGAAACCGTGGATGCCGAGCTTGGCCATCGCGTAGTTCGCTTGGCCGAAGTTGCCGTAGATGCCGGCGGCGCTCGCCGTGTTGATGATGCGCCCGTAGCCCTGATCGTTCATCAGGGTCCACGCGGCGTGGGTGACCTTCATCGCACCGAGGACGTGGACCTGATAGACGAGGTCCCAATCCTGCTGGGTCATCTTCTTGAACGAGACATCGCGGAGGATGCCGGCGTTGTTGATGATGATGTCGATGCGGCCGAACGCGTCGACCGCGCTCTTGATGATCTTGTCGCCATCGGTGACGGAGTCGTAGTTCGCGACGGCTTCGCCGCCCTTCTCCTTGATCTCCGCGACGACCTTGTCAGCCGCCGACGACGACTTGCCGTCGCCCGTGAAGCTGCCGCCGAGGTCGTTGACGATCACCTTCGCGCCTCGCGCCGCGAGCAAGAGCGCGTGCGACCTTCCGAGGCCACCACCTGCGCCAGTTACCAGTGCGACTTTTCCGTCGAATCGTAGGTCACTCATCGCTTCATTCCTCTCGTCGGGGATTTCTTCGTGCTCGCTGCTGCATGGTGCAGCACCGTCGGGAACAACGCTTTCCAGTCATCGATCAGATCATCGAGCCGGCGCTCCTCCTTGTGGAGGACCGCCGACATCGCGGAGCCGATCATCAATTGCAATGTCAGATCGAGCGCGCGCTCGATGCCGGGATGCTCGGCGACGTCCTTGCCGAACAGCGTGCGCGCCTGCGCGAAGATGCGATCGCGAAGCGCGCGCTCGGCGCTGGCGAGCACCGGCCGTAGCTCCGGATCCGTGCGCGCCGCGGTGCGCAGCTCCATCGAGACCTGGAACATCGTCCCGCTGAAGCACTGCCACAGAAGGCCGAGGACCGCCTCGGTGCGCGCCTTCGCGTTCTTCTCCTCGGGGAGCTGCTGGGCGAACTGCTTCAGCTCGCGCGCACGCATCTCGGCGAGGTGATCCACCGCAGCGACGAGCAGCTCCGCCTTCGACGGAAAGTGATGCAGCAAGGCTCCGCGCGAGACATCGGCGCGGCGCTGCACCTCGAGCGTCGTCGTGCGCGCGAAGCCCACCTCGATCAAGCTCTCGACGGCTGCATCGAGCAACGCGCGGCGCGTTTCATCGCGGCGCTGCTGCTGCGTACGAGGAGCACGGAGGGCTTCGGGCATGCTGGCTTTCGGGTTCCCTGTCCCGAGGTCCCTGAAGGGGTACCGCTCACAAAACAGTCAGTCAAGACTGTTTGTTAGTTTCCGTCGGCCACGACGCGTCGGGGGAATCGAGTGGTGGCGATCGCGGTTCCGTCGACAAGCCCCGTCTTCACTCGTCCGACGACTGGCACCCCAGTCGGGACCAAGGCAAAGTCCACCGCTCGTGCGCATTCCCGTCCTGCTCAAGATCGTGCTCGTGCTGTCTGGGTGCGCGGCCCTGTTCGGCGTCGTGCAGATCCTGCGCATCGGACAGGGGGCCATTCCGCTGCTCGCGACCGCCGCCACCGTCGCTGCGGTCAGCGGCGTGCTGCTCGCGTTCCGCGGTTACGAAGGCGGCATCGGTTGGCGCTATCTGTACGGTGGCAAGAAGGATCCGATGATGCTCGCGCTCGCGGGCGGATCCGCGGCGATCACGCTCGCGGGCCTCGGCGTCCTTCTCCTCTCGAGCGGCAGCACGATCGGCGTGCTCATGTTCGTGCTCGGCCTGATCTCGACGGCCGTCTTTCTCCTCCTCTCGGCGTTCAGCGTGTTCACGAGCGTCTCGGTGCTCGGCGTGGCGCTCGGCGTCGCCGCGCTCACGATCGTGCTTGCCGTCACGACGGGCTTCCAGAAGCAGTTCCGCGACAAGGTGCTCGGCGTGAACGCGCACGTGATCGTGCTGAAGTCGCAAGCGACGTTCGCCGAGTACCGCGACGTCATGGACACCGCGCGCAAGATCGATCCCGACGTCATCGCGGTGCAGCCGTTCATCTTCGCCGAGATGCTCGTGACGCGCGGCAAGGGCGAGCTGTCGGGCGTGGCGATCAAAGGCATCGACCCCGCGCTGATCGGCGGCGTGCTCGATCTCGACAAGCACATGATCGCCGGTACGGTGAAAGAGCCCGACGGCACCTTCAAAGTGAAGCGGCTCCTCGAGCGCCCGGCCGCCGGACAGCCGCCGCCGATCATCATGGGCAAGGAGCTACAGCACAAGCTCAAGGCCAAGCTCGGCGACATCGTCACCGTCGTCGTGCCGCTCTCCAACATCGACTTCGACACGTGGCGCGCCAAGTCGAGCGCACCGCGCACGCGCAAGTTCGTCGTCGCGGGCATCTTCTACAGCGGCTTCGACGAGTACGACCGCCGCCTCATGTACACGGCGCTCGAGGACACGCAGGAGCTCGTCGGGCGCGGCGATCAAGTCATGGGCGTCGAGCTGAAGGTCAGAGATGTCGACCGCGCCGAGAAGATCGCAGCCAACCTCGAGCATGCGCTCGGTGGACCGCCCTACCAGGTTCAGGACTGGTACGAGCTGAACCACAACCTGTTCACCGCGCTGAACCTCCAGAAGCTCGCGCTCGTCATCATCCTGACGCTCATCATCGTCGTCGCCGCGGTGAACATGGTGAGCGCGTTGACCATGATGGTGACCGACAAGACTCGCGAGATCGCGATCCTGAAGTCGATGGGCGGAACCTCCTCGAGCGTCGCACGCATCTTCCAGGTCGTCGGTCTCGCGATCGGCGGCGTCGGCACGTTGACCGGTGTCACCATCGGTCTCGCGACCTGCTTCGTGGTCAGCTCGTACGGCTACCACCTCGATCCCAAGGTCTACCTGATCGATCGCCTGCCGATCGAAGTGCGTGGCCTCGAGGTCCTCCTCGTCGCCGGCATCACCATGGTGATCAGCGTGCTCGCCACCGTCGTCCCCGCCTCCTCTGCGTCTGCGCTCCGGCCCGTCGAAGGCCTGCGCTACGACTGAACGCTCGCTCCGCTCCGCGCGTTTATTCCGCAGCCGCCGACATTCGCTCGCTGGTTCGACCGGGATCGGCTGGTGCGCAAGCACCTACACGTTTGATTTCAAGCAGATCCCCTGTGGATAAGTTGTTTTATCGCAAACCGAGTTGCATTCTCGCAACTGAATTTGCTCCTGCGTAATGGAAGCCCGACTAGCCACGGCTGTGTGATCGCGCAGTTGCAACACGTCTCGCTTGGCCCGCTGCTTGTATTTGCCGGCGTCCATCATGCGCACCATCAACTCGCTTATCACCGCTCTCGTTCTCTCGTTCTCGGCGGTAGCCGCCGTCGGCTGCGCCGAGGTTGGCTCCGATGACGACTACTCGGAGACGGATGACGAAGCCACGCTCGCGGGCAAGCTGGCCTTCTGGAAGTCCGGCGACGGCTTCCGCTTCCACCTGAAGAGCGGCAACGGCGCCATCCTCCTCACGTCCGAGGCGTACACGTCGCGCACCGGCGCGATCAACGGAGCGCTCTCGGTCCTCAACAACGGCGTCGACCCGGCGCAGTACCAAGTTCGTCAGACGGCGACGGGCTGGAACCTCCACCTGATGGCGAAGAACCACGAGTCGATCGCCTTCTCGCAGGTCTACTCGACGAAGTCGAACGCGACGCGCGCCATCACCTCGTCGGTCAAGGCCATCACGTCGTACCTCGATCGCAAGGAGTCCAACACCACCGGCGCGCGCGTCGAGGTCCTTCAGGGCGCGACGGGCAAGTGGCGCTTCAACGTCCACGCGAAGAACGGCCAGATCGTTCTCTCGTCGGAGCACTACTCGTCGCAAGCGGCGGCCGTGAACGGCGCCGTGGCGGTGCAGACGGTCAGCACGGACGCGTCGGCGTACCACCTCCAGAAGAACTCGGCCAACGGCTGGTACTTCACGGTGAAGGCCGACAACGGTCAGGTCATCGGCGTCTCGCAGCAGTACACGACGAAGGCGGCAGCGCAGTCGACGATCAAGTCGCTCCAGACGCTCCTCGTCGACGTCCAGATCCTCTAGGTCACGATTCGCTCTTAGCTTACGAGTTTGAAGTTGCGCCGCGGGCACCCATTCCGGGTGCCCGTTCGCATTTTCGGTCTCGCGTTTACTTGGCCGCGCGGATCGACTTGCAGATCTTCGCGGTCTGCTCGATCTCGACGTCGGTCGACGCGTTCGTGGTGCAGTCGAGGACCATGTCGCCGACCTTCGTGCGGTACGTGATGCCGTAGAGCGTCTTGTCCTTCTCGAACATGTCCGCGCCGGAGTAGCGGAGCTCGAAGCCCACGCCATCGGCGGCCTTGTCCTCTTTGGTGAACGCCTTGAAGCCGTTGTGCTCCTTCTGGATGCGCGCTTTGGTGCCGTCGAAGTCTTTGGAGACCGCGATGCTCTCATCGAGGTTCGCGGCGCCGAAGATGAACGTCGTCGGAGCGTCGGCCGAGTAGATCGTCGACGTCGGGAAACCCGCGCTCGCCGTGTTGTCTTGCACGTCGGCATCGGGCGGGACCTCGACCTCGATGCCGATGCTCGCGATCTTCTTCCACACGGGGGCAGCGGCGGGCTTGTCAGCGGTCTTCGCCGCTGCACCGCCGCCTTTGTCATCGCCCTTCTTGCCGCAGGCAGCGGTGAGAGCGAGCGCGAGAGCGAGCGAGAGTTTGATCGTCTGGGTCATGGAGTCCTCTTACTTGCGGAGAGTCTTGCACGCCGCGAGCACCTTCTGCGTGCGGTCGTCGGAGCCGGTGGTGCCACACTTGTAGGACGTGCCGTCGATGTCGCGGCGCACGACCACGAACAGGTTCTTGCCCATGCTCCCCGTGTTCTCGTAGGTGAGGACCCAGCCGTCGGCGAGCTTCTCTTCCTTGAGGTTCTTCGGGGAGAACATGTCGGCGTCCTCTTTGGCCTGCTCGATGGTCTGCGGCTCCTTCATGATCTCGACGTGCATCGCACCGATGCCGGAGCCCATGAGCATGTGGCCCTCACCGCCGATCGCGTCGGAGAGATCGACGCTGCCAGGGACGTCGATTTGAAGGTTCAGCTTGGGCAGCTTCGTCGGGCCGGCCGGCTTGTCGTCGCCGCCGCCGCCTTCCTTCTTGCTGCAGCCGAGGATCGAAACGAACGCGAGAACCAATGCCGATGTACGAAGCATGGCGGCGGACATATCAAGTCGCGTGCCGCGGCTGTGCGACGAGAAATCGCTCGCTTGCGCGGCGGCGATCGGGTCAGCGCCGACCCAGTCGTGGTGCGAGCGGGGCTGGGTGGACCCGCGCGGTCAACGGCCTTTCCAGACCGGCTTGCGCTTGCCGAGAAAGGCAGCGATGCCCTCCGCCGCGTCCTCGAGTGCGAGCACGCGACCGAGCTCTGCTTGCAGGTAGCGAAGCTGCGGCTCGAACTCCATGTCCTGCGAGCGATAGAACGCGAGAAGCCCGAGCGCCATCGCGGCGGGGCTGCGCTCGGCGAGCTCGTTGGCGAGCCTCATGGTCGTGCTGTCCAGCTCCGCTGCGGGAACGACGCGGTTGACGAGGCCGCACGCGAGCGCTTCGGCCGCCGAGAGCTTCATGCCGGTCAGCATCATCTCGAGCGTCTTCTTGCGCCCCACGCTGCGCGTGATCTCGGCGGTGATCATCATCGGCCACAGGCCGACCGCGATCTCGGTCGTGCCAAAGACCGCCGTGTCGGCAGCGATGACGAGATCGCACGCGACCATGAGCCCGAGCCCGCCCGCGAGCGCGGGGCCGTTGACCATCGCGATGATCGGCTTGCCGAGCTCGTGCATGACGTCGAACAGCTCGACGAGGCTCGCGGGTGGCGCACCGCCCTCGGGTGTCTTCATCTGCGCGAGATCGCCGCCCGCGGAGAATGCCGGTCCAGCTCCCGTGAGCACGACGACACGCGCGGCCGCGGTGGTCTTGATCGCGGCGAGCGCGTGCACGATCTCACCGCAGGTGCCGGGTCCGATCGGGTTGCGCTTGTCGGGGCGGTTCAGCGTGATGCGCGAAATGGGTCCTGTCGTCTCGACGAGGATGGTCGCGTAGTCGGCCATGGCGGCGGTGTACCATTTTCACGTGAACAAGATCTTGATGCTCGTTGGCATCGCGATCGCGGCGGTCGCGGTGTGGTTCCTGCTCCGGCGCGAGGACGCGAAGAAGACCACCACGGCCGATCCACTCGGCGCCGCGAGCCCAGCGGGGTCGGCGGGATCGACCTCGACATCGGCGACACCAGCGCCGGTCGACAAGGTGAGCCGGGTGTCGCCCGCGGAGCGAAAGCGCCTCGCCGAACAGATCGCGCAGGCGAAGGCGAAGCGCGCCACACCACTGGATGGAGCGGCGACGGGCAGCACGGGATCCACGCCGGCCCCCGAGCTCGCGGAGGCCGAGGACGCGAAGATCGTTCGCACCACGATGAAGGACGCGATGCGCGAGGTCATCCCGTACCTCGCCGAGTGCTTTGACAAGGCGGGCGACAAGGTCCCGGAGGAGATCGAGGTCATCGCGGAGATGACGCTGACCGGCGATCCCGACATCGGCACCATCATCGACACGAACGGCCTCGCCGACAAAACCGGCGCTCCACTCGATCCGTCGTTCGACCTCTGCTTGCAGGACGCGTTCGTCTCGCTGCAGATGCCGCCGCTGTCCGAGGGTGGCGAGGTCAAGGTCACGTACCCGTTTGTCTTCGCGCGCAACGGTCCCGACGAGGGCGCCGGTTCTGGTAACCTGGCGCCATGATTCGTTGCGCGAAAGCGCAGAAGTATTGCGCCTCGGCGCTTGTTGCCCTCGGCTTGCTGGTGCCCGCGTCGGCGTACGCCGATAGCAACGACATCATCATCAGTCGCCTGTCCACGAAGATCATGAACGGCAACGGGGTGCTGACGAACGTCGTCGGTCAGAACCTCGAGTTCCGCGCCCTCGCCTCGCAGCTCGGCGTGGTCCTCGCGCCGCGCTTGCTCACGCCCGCGGATACGATCGGCTTCGGCGGTTTCCAGTTCAGCGTCGACTACGCGACCACGACGATCGATCCAGGCGCCGACTACTGGCGCGCCCTCGAGCGCACGACCGCGCCGGGCTACATGTCCACCGTCGGCTTCTTCGCACGCAAGGGCATGTGGTTTCCGATCCCCTCGTTCGAGGTCGGCGTCGGCGCAGTGCACCTGATCGATTCGTCGGTGTGGACAGGCCAGCTCTACGCGAAGGTCGGCCTCCACGAGGGCTATCACCAGCTGCCGCTTCCCTCGCTCTCCGTGCGCGGCGCGGTCTCGCGCATGATGCAGCAGCGCGATCTCGACATGACGATCGCGTCGCTCGACATCACGATGTCCAAGCACATCGGCATCGGCGGGACGTGGCGGCTCGAGCCGTACGCCGGCTGGAACCTGCTGATGATCGTGCCTCGCTCAGAGGTCATCGATCCCACGCCGCACATCGATTCGCTGCAGCCCGGTAACGAGCTGGATAGCGAGCTCAACTTCGTGTTCCGCGAGCAGGACACGATCTTCCGCAATCGCTTCCTCGTCGGCGCCAAGCTCAAGTACTACGTCTTCCACATCACGCTCGAAGCGCAGTTCGCGATGGCAGGTAGCTCCGTCGACGATCGTCCGGGCACGACCACGCCGTGCATGCCCGAGTCGATGACCGCGTCGTGCGATGCCGAGGACACCGCGAAAGCACAGCGAACGCTGTCGGTGTCCGGCGGCTTCGACTTCTAGCTCACGCACATGATCGTGACCATGTGCGTGTGGCCGCCGCCCGTGGTCGACGTGATGTTGAGCGTCTGACCGTTCTTGATCTGGCCGAACTGCGTCGCGCTGATCGACAGGTTGTGCTCGTGGCCGCCGCCGGTGAAGGCGTACATCTTTGCCTCACCCGCCTCCACGTCGGCGATCGGGATGGTCACCATGTGACCGTGGTTGCCTTCGATCTGGTTGACCGGGTTGGTGCAGGTGTTCCCCGCCGCATCGACGGCAGAGCCTCCATCGTCACCACACGAGGCAAGAAACGCCACGGCGCCTACGCCGGCGCCGATCCCCAACATCGATCGAAGAAACTCGTTGCGCGTCATCATCGAAACTCCTCCCGCGAGAGAAGAATCGTCCCGCAAACGCGCAGCCGGCTCAACTTCTAGATCTTCTACATCAGGTCGCTGGGCTTCGAGATCGGGCGCTCCGTCGAGACCGGCTTCTTCTCGGCCTTCTTGTCGTCGGTGCGCTCGCTGGTCGTTGTCGGCTCGGGCTTCTTGTCGTTCGGCTTCTTGTCGCTCGGCTTCTTGTCGCTCGGCTTCTTGTCGCTCG
>JAEYYV010000177.1 GCA_023428295.1 Pseudomonadota bacterium | reverse complement strand
TGCCGAGCCCGCCGAGCGTGCCGAGCCCGCCGAGCGTGCCGAGCCCGCCGAGCCCGCCGAGCCCGCCGAGCGCGCCGAACGTCAGCGACACGCGACTCCGCGTGGCCGACGCGTTGACGCTCGACTGGCGCGCCGCCTTCCCCGACATCTTCGAGCGCGGCGGGTTTGACGCGGTGCTCGCGAACCCGCCCTACATTCGCCAAGAGAACCTCGCGGCGAAGCGCGCGCTCGAAGACTTCGAGGTCTACGACGGCGTCGCGGATCTCTACGTGTACTTCATCGAGCTCGCCCACCGGCTCCTGCGCCCGCGTGGGCGCTACTGCGTGATCGTTCCCAGCAAGTGGATGACCGTCGACTACGGTCGACCGCTGCGCTCGTTCCTCGCAACCACGTACACCGTCGACGGCGTCGCCGATCTGTCGACGCACTCGCTGTTCGCAAAGGCCGACGCGTTCCCGTGCATCGTGTGGGGCACCGCCGGCGCATCGCGCGATCGCGACATCATCGGGGTTCGCGCAACCGCCCACGATCGCGTCGAGGACATTCTTCGCGTCACCGCCGCACCATCGACCGCTGCGGCGCCGCCATCGACCGATACGTCGTCTCCATCGACGGATGCGTCGTCTCCATCGACCGATGCGGATGCGACGTCTCCATCGACGGATGCCTCGTCTCCATCGACGGAGGCGTCGTCTCCATCGACCGATGCGTCGTCTCTATCGAGCGTCGGATCGCGAGCGATCTCGATCCCTCGCGATCGCTGGTCCTCGGAGCCGTGGCATCTGGACTCGTCGTCGGATCGATTCCTCCTCGATCGACTGGCGCATTCGTTCCCAACGCTCGGCGACATCGTCGGCTCGCGCTGGTCGCGTGGTGTCGTCACCGGACTCAACGAAGTGTTCGTCATCGACAGCGATACGCGTGCCGCCCTGATCTCCGTCGATTCATCGTGCGACAGCTGGATCCGGCCGTTCATCAAGGGCCGAGACATTCTCCCTTACGTCGTTCGCGTGGATGCACGCGGCGCGAATGCACGTGGCGTGGATGCTCGCGGCGCGAATGCTCGCGGCGAGGATGCTCGCGGTGTGGCTCGAAGTGCTGTGCGTTGGCTACTGCTCGTCGATCGCGGCACGCCCTTCGACGCCCTGCCCGCGCCGATCCGCGATCACCTCGCGCGATTCCGCGAGCGCCTCGAGCCCAAGCCCGCCGATCACGTAGGTCCATGGGCAGGCCGCAAACCCGGCTCGTACGCGTGGCACGAGCTTCAGGACCCGGTCGTTCCGCTCGCGAGATCGCGCGTGCCTCGGTTCTTCTATCAAGACATTCAAACGGCGCCGGCCTGCGCCTTCGATCCTGCAGGCGACTTCGTGCCCGACACGACCGTGTGGATCGTGCCCTCGAGCGATCGCTACCTCCTCGCAATCCTCAACTCGCGCGTCTACGGATGGTACGCACGGCGCCGCTTTCCGCCAGCGCTCAACGGTGCTGTCCGGCCCAAGCTCGCGTACATGCAACGCCTGCCGATCCCGACGCCCTCAGCGGATCTTCGTCGAGAGATCGAAGCACTCGTCGACCGACGAATCACCCTTTCATCGTCCCTTGCGTCGTCATCGTCGCTTGCGTCGTCATCGACGCTTGCGTCGTCGTCGTCGCTTGCGTCGTCGTCGTCGCTTGCGTCGTCATCGTCGCTTGCGTCGTCATCGTCGTCCGCGAAGCTCGATGCGCAACTCGAGCGGCTCGTCGAGATGGCCTACGAGCTGTCGTCGATCGAACGAGCGCTCGTCGCCTCGTAGAGGTCGGGCTCGCCCCCGAGCTGTCGTCGATCGAACGAGCGCTCGTCGCCTCGTAGAGGTCGGGCTCGCCTGCGAGCTGTCGTCGATCGAACGAGCGCTCGTCGCCTCGCAGAGGTCGGGCTCGCCTGCGAGCTGTCGTCGATCGAACGCGCTCGTCGCCTCGTAGCAGCGCGAGCGTGTCCGTTCCCGCCTCAGCGTGTGACGATCGCGCGTCGCCAGTTCGCGAGGCGATTCTCATCGCGCTGCGCGTGACTCGAACCGGCGCAGATGTGCTTCACCGCGCTCTCGACGGCGACACCCGCGACGAAGCCAGCGACGTTGGTCGCGAAGATCACGATCGGCACGCGGGAGAAGCGGCGACCGACCGTCGACACCACCACGTTGCGAATCCACTCGCGCGTGTTCGCACGCATACGCGGGGCGAGTGCAGCACACGCGGGGCACGGTAGGTTCGACGTACCCGCCCGCTTCGCTTGGGCATGTCGAGCGTCGTGCCGCGGTGGGTGAAGAAAGCCGCTCATCGCATCCTCCTCGTCGGGTTGGCAGAACAGATATCGGGACAGCTCGTTCGGAGAGCGCTCATCGCATCTTCCCCATCGGGTACGCGGGATCGTCCGCGAGATCCGTGACATCGAACCCGCCGTTCGCATCGAACTCGCCGTTCGCATCGAACCCGCCGTTCGCATCGAACCCGCCGTTCGCATCAAACCCGCCGTTCGCATCGAACCCGCTGTTCGCATCGAACCCGCTGTTCATCTCGACGTGCGTCTTCGCCCTCGGCACGACCAACGCGCGCACAGCGAGTGCAGGCAGGGCAACGAGCGCACGTGGAATGACGGTGGCGCGCGGGACGATGATCATCCGCGATCCGATCAACCGACCCGAGCCGACCAACGCGCGCGGCACGATCAGCGCGCGGAAGCGTCCGAGCCGTTTCATCTGATCGGAGCGCACCACCGCGCGCGGCACGATCACCACCCCCGCGGCGCTCTGGATGCTGCGCAGCACGCTGGTGCTCTCGACCGCACGCGCGCGGTCGCCCGACGCGATCGGCATCGGAGCACCATGGTGCTTCACGCCGCTCACGCGACCCTCCAGCCCGCCGAGTGATAGACGGGGAACCGCGGGTCGTGGGCTTTGCAGTTCGGCGGGATCATCGCATCCACCAAGAACCGCATCAGGTACCCGAGGTCCGAGCGGCTCAGGAACGCATGGTCCCATCGATAGAACGCATCCGAGATGCGCTCGCTCACGTTGTGGTTGGCCACCGTCGCAGCACGGCAACCAGGGCACTCCTCTTTCTCGACTCTGCTCATACACGACTCCCTTCCCGTCGACCCCGACGGGTAAAAACCAATGCCAGTGCATCGCGACCTCGCGATGCGATCTCTTCGCGGGCAGATCCCGCGTCGCGGCAGTCCGCGACGACATCTCCTTCAGCTCGACAGGTCGTCGAGCTCTATCGTTCGATGGCGATCAGGTCGGCCCGATCAGATGCTCGCTGGGGGAACAAAACGGCGGGATGCGGGCAGCACGAGCTCCCACAATCCAAAGGTGGCAGCGAGCACGTGATCGAGCTCGCGAGTCTCGGGCGAGTGCAACATCGCGTTGGGATCGGGCAGGCAGCGCGCCGCGAGGCGTGACGCCTCGAGCGTGTGCAGGATGCCGCGCGACCAACCCTCGCCGGCGTACACGAGACAGCCCGGCAACCAGAGGGCAGCGAGATCTTCGAGCGCGTATGGGATCTTCTCGTCCGTGGTGCCCTGGCTGTCCTGGTACTTGCACTCGAGCGCGATGGCGCGCTGATCGGACGAACGCACGACGAAGACGTCGATCTTGCGGTCCTTGCCGATGATGGTTTTTCCGAGCGAGATCTCCGTGTAGACGACCAGCCCGAACGGCGCATAGCTCCGATAGATGTATCCAGCGATCAGATCTCGATACTGGTTGCCCGTCATGCCCATCGGTTCATTCCTTGCCTCGAAGTCACATCGCTCACGTGTCCGGACGTCACATCGCTCACGTGTCCGGACGTCACATCGCTCGCGCGTCCGGACGTCACATCATGAGTCCGAGCTGCGCGATCTCGGTGGTCGGCGGTGCACGTAGCGGCTCTTTGGCACCGAGCTCGAGCAGCCGTGCGCGCGTGATGTCTACGGCCTCGGTGCACAGATCGTTGCCCATGAAGTTGCGACCGTTCGAGATCGCCGCGACGCCCGTGGAGCCCGAGCCCATGAACGGATCGATCACGAGCTCGCCGGGCTGCGAGCTTTGCTCGACGAGCACCGACGCGACCTCGGGCGGCTTCTCGGCGGGATAGCCACCGACGATGCGCGGACAATCGATGATGTCCGAGGTGCCGAGGTTGTTGAGCTTCCGCTTGCCCTTCTCGAAGAACAGGATGCACTCGTACTTGGCACGGTAGTGATAGCCCATGCCGATCCGCTGCTTGTTCCAGATCAGCGGCTTCCAGAACTTGAAGCGCATCTTCTCCGGCTGCTCGTCGGCGCACTGTTTTGCGACGAACATGGTCTCTGGATCGCAGAACAAGTAGAAGTGCGAGTTGGGCTTGAGCACCCGATACACTTCCGTGAACAGCTCGGGGAACCGAGAGTTCGGGAAGATCTCGAACCAATCGTTGCTCGACGCCTTGCTGTGCTTGAGGCGGGTGGTGGTGCCGATCGCACGATGCTTCTCGAGCGACTCGTACGGCGGATCCGTGATCACCAGATCGATCGACTCGTTCCGCAGCGTGCGAAGCCAGTCGATGGCGTCGCCTCGCGTGAGTTGAAAGCTCGTCTCTTCCACGCAACGAGCCTCTCATCCGGGTCTGACAGTATGTTCAGTGCCGGGATCTCCTCGGAGATCTCCTCGCGCTAGTTCGCGGGCTTGCCAGCGTCGATCGCTTCGAGGAGCTGCTGAACCGACGGTCGATCGTTTGGCTTCTCGCCCACGCGTTGGAACGTGATCGACCCGTTTGGCGTCACCAAGAACGTGGCGGGCTTCGCGATGCTGTTGCCGTAGTCCTCCACGCCCCACTTCTGGATCACGGAGAGCCCCGCGTCCGAGTACAGCTCGAACGTCAGCCCGACCTTGGTGCGCAGCGCCTCGAGATCCGCCGGCTCATCGGAGCTGATCCCGATCACGTTGACGCCGCGATCGACAAACGCCTGCTTGTGCTTCTGCAGCTCGCCAAACTGGTACTGGCAGTGCGGGCACCAATGGCCTCGATAGAAGATCACGACGACCGGCTGCGACGCCCACAGCGACGCGAGGTCCACGCTCGTGCCGTCGCGCGCGGTGACCGTGCCGCCCGGAGCAGTGTCGAGCTCGACCGCGCGTTGGATCGGCTCCTTGCTTCGCGCGCGCTCCTTCTCCGGGTTCAGAATGGGAGCGGGCGCGCACGCACTTGCAGCGGCGACGATCAGCGAAAGGGCAGCCAGAGATCGCACCGCACGATTGTAGCTGCTCGCACCACCCGCCTGTTGCTACGCGATGTCCTCGTGTTCAGCTGTACTGCACGTTTATTCCACATGCCTTCGCCGCGAATTCTCTGCGGACGCTCGTGCCGTCGTGATACTCCGCGCGCATGCGCTCCCTCTTCGTCGCGTTTGCACTCGTTCTGTGCGTTGGTTGCAGCAAGGCACAAAAGGACCTCGAGGAGATCGAGAAGCGCGCGTGCGCGTGCACCGACGCGAAGTGCGGCGATCACATGGCCGACGAGCTCATGGAGTGGGCGAACAAGTACAAAGACGATAACGTCTCCAACGAGGACAGCCTGAGCCAGTCGCTGACCAACGCCGTCGATTGCATGATCAAAGCGGGCGCCGATCCGATGAGCCTCAAGACCCGCTTGATGAGCCTCGGCAGCTGATCTCTCTCTCGCGCTCGCCCGCTGCTCGAGCGTCGGGACGCGGTTCGTCCGGTGTACGACTTCGTCGCGCGTGATTCGACGGTACGTGCTCGACTTCGCGGACTGCATGCGCGAGCTCGTCGACGTGCACAATGACGTGGCGTGTGCGCCTGCTCGATGGCGCTCGTCACGAGATGCGACGCGCAGCGGCAAACTACGAGCGTGAGCGAAGAGCTCGGCGCTCGGTTCTCGACGAGGTTGCAGCGTCTCGCACACAGATCGCTGCGCTGCCGCGAGCCGGGCGACTGGAAGGTGAGGCTCGGGCCTTGACCTGCTCGGCGAACAAATGGTGGGCCGCCGTCACGCGAACTGGAACAGCAAGCCAGAGTGCGTACCCAGCCAGAACGAGGCGTCACCTTCCGCGAAGGCACCCGAGACGGCGAAGTCCTGAGCGCGGTGAAACGTCAGCGTTTCGAGCACCGAACCCGAGCGCTCGCGTAGCTGCACGATAGGAGCGGCTGCATGCCCTTCGACCACACTGAAGATGTCGCGCATTCCGTCGGACGCGATCGCCAGTGTCGCCGACTTTCGGAATCGCGAGAGGTGATGGATGGCAGGCGTGCTCGCGAGAATCGATGCGACGAGCGTCTCTTTATCAGGCGCCTCGGTCTCGGCATCCGCCGCGACGAGTGTCGTGAAGTAGTCGTTGAAGTCGCCCCCGCCCCACGCACCATAACCCGGATCGTTATTCCAGCTTCCGCTCACGACCGCCCACCGCGCATCGCGACACAAACGCACATCAGAGACCGTGTCGCCTTGCGGCCGCGTTTCGCGTTGCACGCGTCCGTCGATGACATCGCGACAGACAAGGCGCCCGTTGGACAGCGCAGTCCACAGCCGCAGCCCATCGGCGCTGAACGCCAGCGCTTCGAGGTTATCGTCCGAGCTGTATGACCACCGCTGCTGCCAGCGTTCAGACATGGTGGCGAGGTCGAACAGCGCGATGCCGGTATGGGGATGGTCGTAGCGTCCCACCGCGAGCACGGACGTCGCTGGATCGACGGCGAGAGCGACGATCGATGCGCGTGGCCTGTTCTCGAGCGCGGCGACGCAGTGGACCGAGAGGCGAGCGGAGCGTGGCGCGAGGGTACTCGTGATGGTCCCGAGTCGACCTAGAGGTGAAGCTGCCGTCATGGTTGAAGCGCTGCTGATTGTGGCGACATCCAGAGCGCAGCTCTAGCGCGATCGATGCAGTTCGCCGCATTCAAGGCGCGAGCATTCCCGTTCGGGGAAACGATTCACGTGAGCGCCGAGAACAAAACCGCCGCGTATCTCTACGCGGCGACTTCGTTTCCTGGTGGAGCCTAGGGGGAAGTATCGAACGACCGGCAGGGACCTCCAGAGTGCGATTTTTGACGCACCGAACAATCTCGCGAGGGTGAGGTTCGCGATCGTTCCGCAACTTGTAGTCCTCGTCGAGGATTCTGCGGAAACGTCAGCTATCGCCTCGACGCAGGCGCTCGTCGTGCGTGGCGAGCAGTAACGGAAGGGCGACCAGCCTTGGTCTTGACCTCGATCAATGTCGGCAGGTCCAAGACGTGAAGGGAGATCGAGCTGTCTGTGACGACAATCGAACGGGGGAGTAGCTCGTCGTACCCGAGCTCGTCGAGCTGACACAACACGTCGAGCGGACCGTGGTTCGTTTGCAGATTATGCTGACCGCGTCCTGCGAGTTCCTCCGCGGTCGCGATATTCTCGAATCGGAATTCGCTGATGATGGCGCTCCCGACCTGCGCCCGAGCGTCTACCAAATCGAGGCTGCTGACGTCGTCCGAGTGTTTGTAGAGCACTGCGCATCCTCGGGGCTAGGGCTGCCATCGACTCGCACGGTCGACCTGATTGGTGCGCCTGCGACCTTGGAACAAGATCCGGTCACAAGCGTCTACGTGCTCGTGCGCACCTGTGACCCGGTACTAGGTCTCGAGTCCCAGCCTTCGCATTCGCGGCTGCTGCAGCTTCGTGGATCAACGACGGAACGAGCGGGTACTGTTCAGCCAGTCGCTTGGCATCGGAAGGCGTTCCGTGGCCGAGCTTCACGTGCCAGAGGCTCGCTAGCTGCGCGGTGGTCGGCATCGCGAGTTCGACCACGATCGTGGGCCGCCCCCAGTCGAACTTGGGGCGCACGACGCCGCACGTGACCAAGATCGGAGTTGAGACGCACGACAGCTCCGCCCCGACGATGATCGCCCGCTGTTCGGCGTTGAGGATCATCGGCGCTGCGCGAGACGGCACTCCAGTGCTAGTTCACGCATCTGTTGCCTGACCTCGCCGTCCGTGCCGACAATCGCCCGCCCATCGACGCTGCGAACCGGCAAACCGATCTCCGTGGCGACGGCCCTAAGCAACGTGCGACGACCCAGGCCGCCGAGCCCGGCGGCGACGATGGTGGCATGCGATCGTATCGCGCTGCGCGCAGCCTCGAGCGTTTCGGCAGAGATTGCGAGTTGCGCGGCGTCGACACTCGCATCCGTCGAGCTCGTGACGATGGTCGACGGGCGCAACACGTCGCGCACGACGCGCGTGATCTGGACGCCACGGCGATTGCGCGACGCGTCCTCTTCGTCGACGTGAACCATGCCCTTCGCCAGCATCTGTTGCACGTCGCAGGCAAACGTACGTTCGAGAAACCCGATGCCGATCTTGTCGGAGGCACCGTTGTTGATCGCTTCGACCATTTGTGCGAACGCGGGCTCACGCTTGCAGCATGCGAGCAGCCACAACGCGGCTTGCTCCGCCGCCCGAGCAGCCCGCTCGCGTAGGTTGCGCGTTGATCGGGTCACTGGCGAACTGATGCTCGACGTTCGCGTTGACGAGCCCGGGATCGGCGCCCTCGGTGGGCACCTCGCCAGGCACATAGCCGAGAAGGCGTCGACGAGCGCTTGCCTGGCAACTCGACCTACCGTGGAGCTGTCTGTGACGACAATCGAGCGGGGGATTAGCTCGTCGTACCCCAGTTCGTCGAGCTGACACAGCACGTCGAGCGGACCGTGGTTCGTTTGCAGATTCTGATGACCGCGTCCTGCGAGTGCCTCCGCGGTTGGCGGTAGCTTGCGCTTCGCCATGTCGTGCCGATAGTGCGCTTCGATGCTCGCCAGCAACGCGAGCAACCGTGCGATGTTGTCGGGCGTTCTGCGATGAACGATATCAAAATCGATCGTCGTTGCAGGAACACCGAGAAAGACTGCTGCTGACATGCCGACAACAATGAACTCGATGTTGGCGTCGACCAGAAGTCGAACGAGCGTCGCGGTTTCAGAGACCTGTTGGTCCGACACGGCGGAACCTCAGTAGTGTCTCGAGCATCTGCTGCGCGAATCGCACCCGTTCGAGCGGAGAACGCCCGAGGGCGATCCCGATAAGAGTTCGATCGACATCGTTCTCTACGGCCAGGCAGTCAGGATCGAGCGCGCCGACCATCGCGCGAAGCTCTTCGAGCGACCTTGTCGGCGTTCTCACGTGCGCAGTCTATCGCCTCGGTCCGGGTTTCGCGATGCAGAACGGCGGCCACGATTGAAAGACGATGCGACACCAGGTACGAACGACCCGTGTCGACGTGCGTCCACTGCGGGAGGCGAAAGGGAAAGCGAAGCTGCCCAGCGCTCGGTGGGTCGATCTGCTCACAATGCTGCGGGGAGCACCGTCTCGTCACGATCGCATGTCCGACCACCTGCGTTCATCTAGGAGGGCTTGCCGTCGTACGCGATGCCGTCGCCCGGTTCAGCAAGGATGACTACAACGCTGCGGTCGCAAAGCTCATGGCATTTCGCGACGGCCCGCACGACACGAAAGCCGGTGAGCTTCTTCAGAACAAAGCCGAAGAATGGGAGCAGCCAGCAGTTGCTGGATTCCTGTTGTACGGCTATCGAGATCAAGAAGGGAAGCGGCCGATCGATCGCCTCATCGCCGCTCGCGGTCGCACGCTTCCACCAGGCGAGGTTGCTGCGCTTCTCGCAATCCAGAAGTCGCGCGCCTCGCTGTTCGAAGTCGAAGCCGTGCAGCTGGGAAGTGGAATCGATCTGAATGATCTCGTGACAGGAGATCGGCTTCACGTCCGCGAGATTTCCGGCACCGCACAGCTGAAGAAGTGGGATGTGCTCTTCGCGTGGGTGATGCAGTGCGAGGATCACTTCGAGCTCACCGGTGCGACACTCTTGGTTCCACGTCCGCACCTCGAGCGTGTCCGCAAGAGGCTCGAGAAGGAGCTCGCTCGCGCGTGTCGGGAACAACCAGCTGTCTCCAATCGCGACCTCGTGGCCGCAGTTGCCTGGGCGCCGATCGTCGAACTTCGTACTGCGATTCGTGACTTTCGAATGCCGACGCTGTCTACGATGGACGAGGAATCGCTAGTGTTCGGGAAGGCGCACTACGCTGTCCGCGATCGTGAAGCGGTGCTCGAGCGTTTGAGCGAGATGCACGATCTAGAGCCTGACGACGAGAATACGTTCGTCTGGGTGAACCGCGCGGGCAATCCAAAGATGGGCGACGGACCGATTGCTTTGGGCCGGATCGTCATCGAGGAAGATGGGCTCGTTCTCGAGACGATGTCGCGCGAGCGAAATACGCGTGGCCGAGCGCTGCTCGCGGAGCAACTAGGTTCACTGATCGTGCATCGAGCAGATTCGATCGAAGATCCCGAGGCAGCAATTCGTCGGCATCGGGAACGCGGTCCACGAGAAGCTCGTGAGGAGATTCCAGAGGAAGTGCAGCGCGACGTCATAGGCCAGTATCTCCGCGAGCACTACAAGCGATGGCTCGATGATCCGCTCCCCGCGCTCGGAGGAAAGTCTCCACGCAAAGCAGTGCGCTCGAAGCGCGGACGCGTTCAGGTCGAGGCGCTTCTCAAGGAGATCGAGAACGGAACCCTCGATCAGGTCGGAGGTGACACGGTGGACTTCGCGGCGATGCGTCGCGAGCTCGGCCTTCGACCCGAATCGACCACGAACGATGCCTACGACGCAGACCGCGCACCGCCGGCGAGCTGGCTCGACGACGACGAAACTGCGCGAGCGGCAGCCGTCGAAGTTTATCACCGCAGCTTGTCGAATCATCCCGCGACGCCCAACGCACGGCTACACGCGTTGATGCACGTGATCGTCGAGAACCAACTCGCGGCCGATCAACCGGTGGAGGTGCGTCCGACACTAGAACGTCTGGTGGAGGATGGTTTGACGCGTCACGAAGCAATCCACGCGATCGGGTCGGTCGTGGCCGAGCAATTGTTCAAAGTGATGAACGAAGGCGTCGATCTCGATCGTGACCTCGTCACGAGGTCGCTCGCGAGGTTGCGAGCTGCTGCGTGGCGATTCTCCGAGTAGGACCTCTAGATCGCTGCGGAACGGTGCGCGCCACCGAAAACAAAACCGCCGCGTATCTCTACGCGGCGACTTCGTTTCCTGGTGGAGCCTACGGAAATATCGAACGACTGGCGAGACCTCTAGAGTGCGATTTTCGAGGCACCGAAAGATCTCGCGGCGTTGAGTGTCGCAGCGTTCCCGCACTCGTGTTCTCCGACGAGGAGCTTGGGGAACGATTGCCGTAATCGACCTCCGACAACGGCTCGGGTAGGCTTAGTCATGGCCGTTCCGCCACAGCTCTTGCAGCAGCTCCTCGCTCTCGACGAATCGGTTCGACTCGAGATCGCCCACGCTCTCTTGGCGAGCGTCGACCCGTCGGACGATGACGGGATGAGCAATGCTGAGCGCGAGAAGCTGCATGCTTCGATCGAGCGCTCGATCGCGCAGTCAGACGCCGGTGAAGGAATCCCCGTCGAGCAAGCGATCGCGGAGATTCGGGCGAAGCGAGCAGCTCGCGCCCGCGTTCGCTGACGTGTCGATCATCGTCGAGATCTTGCCCGAGGCCCAACGTCTGATCGACGAAGCCGACGAACGTTGGATCTCCGAACATGGCTTTGATTCGTCGAACCCGTTGTTCGACGACATCCTCCACACAGCCGAGCTCTTGCGGGAGAATCCCGAACTCGGCGTTGTCTATGCTCGCGGCGGATTTCGCCACGAGGTCCGACGTCTGCTTCTGCGCTCGGGTTGGCACGTCTACTACCGATTCCATTCGAACCGTGGCCTCGTCGAAATCGTCGCGATCTGGTTTGGGAATCGCGGAAGCGGACCACCGCTCTAGATTCGACGTCGTCGAGTGTTCTTCGAAGACTGAACGGAT
The DNA here is from genome assembly GCA_023428295.1 of Pseudomonadota bacterium. Taxonomy (GTDB): domain Bacteria; phylum Myxococcota_A; class Polyangia; order Haliangiales; family Haliangiaceae; genus JABFXX01. Next base: position 5,048 of record JAEYYV010000177.1, on the reverse strand, counting down.
CGAGAGTGTCGCTCTCGTTCTAGGATTCAGGCGCCCAAGCCACCTGGTAGCCGAGAATCGTTGACCACGCCGCGGCGATCGCACCTTGGTTCGCCAGCTCCTTCTCTCGCAGCCACTGGAGGAGATCAGCTTCGTCGTCCGGCGGCTTGTCCGGGATGAGCGCGAGCGGAATCGCCGTCCCGAAGGTGTCGTCGTCCTCGTAGTCGTACTCGACGAAGAGATAGTGCTGGCCGAACTTCACACGATGCAGTCGATAACCACGAACGCCATCTGCATCGACCGCCACGCCAGCTCCTCCATTGCGAGCGTGGATCACGTACGCGCGGCCGGTTTCGATCTCACTGCGAGGTACACGTCGCGCAAGGAGACTCGCGTAGCGGCTGCGCAGCAGTTCTAGGTGATCCTTAGCCGACATTTCCACCCGTCGCTTCTGCGCCACGATCCGCGAGAGCGGTCGCGAGGAACCTGAAGGTCCACTCTTCGGCGAACTTTCTCGAGTCGGCGAACACGATCGGAATTTCGCGGTAGCGGATCTGAAGCCGCGAGAGCACATCCGGCAGCCAACCCTCCTTCACGCGAGGGACGCCGAATAGCGCAGGATACCGGCCTTCGACGACGACTGCGGCAAGAGGAAGCTCCGAGAGCGCTCCGAGCTGAAACACGAGACTGCCGTTCGATAGCGAGCCGATGAAGTCCTCGATCGACTTGCGCTCGACAACCGCAAGCCACCGCTCTCCGTCACGGACACCGTAATCACCGGCGGGCAACGTTTCCTGCGCGAGGTTGGCGTCGCGACCGGCGAAGCGGAACGCGTACTTCTCCCGCGTGTCGACGTGGATCGTGAAGCCCGCGCTCAACGCACGACGTTGCGGAACACGGCCGCCGGGGTTCGATTTCATCGCGCTCGCACGCGTCTGCCAGAAGATCATCGAGCGCCCACGCGATTGCGTGAACACGAACTGAGATCGATCAAGTCGAGGACGATCGAGCACCAGATCGATCGCAGCACCGCGATGCCGACACGTGACGACCGGGACCTCTTCAACGATCTCCAGACCGTCCGGCCACCCAGCGTGCGGATGACAGTACACACGCGCGGTAGTTGGCCACGTGTCGCGAACCTTGAGCACGACGCCTCCGTCGATCGGGAGGCGCACGAGGTACTTGAGGCTGCTTTCCGAGTCGGGATTCTTCGCGACCACGAAGTTGTGCTCCGACACGCTCACGGACGAGATTGTCGCGACATCGAGAGCGCAGCTCTAGAGCGATCATCCGCGTTTCATCAGGTTCGAACCGCATACGTTCCCCAGCGCAGGGAACGATTCACTTCGTCGCCGAAAACAAAACCGCCGCGTATCTCTACGCGGCGACTTCGTTTCCTGGTGGAGCCTAGGGGGATCGAACCCCTGACCTCTAGAGTGCGATTCTCGACGCACCGAACAATCTCGCGAGCTTGGTGCCGCGTTTTGTTCCGCGACTCGAATTCCTCGTCGGAGATTCTGCGGAACGGTGCTGCGTCAGTCCCCCGCGGCGTAGCGAGCAGCAACGGAAGTGCGATTTGTCCTTCGGACGACGATAGAAGCTGTCGATGCTCGCGAGCAGTTTCTGCAGCCGCTCGATGTTATCCGTGGTCCGGCTATGGACGATGTCGAGATCCAGCGTCGTCGCAGGAACACCGAGGAAGACCGCAGCCGACATCAATGAGCTCGATGTTCGCCTCGCCTAGGAGTCGAACGAGTGTCGCTGTCTTGCGGGAATCGGAACGTCCACTCCTCGGCGAACCTTCGCGAGTCAGCGAACACGATCGGCATCTGTCGAGTCGCCGGGCGAGCGAACACGAGTTCGAGGGGCGCCTCGATGTCGATAGGAGACGACACGAACTCCTCGATGATCGTGGTATCGCAGCCGAATGAAGGTCGGGTTGCCGTATCCGGTGTTGTTGGTGAGTGCTCGTGAGGAGGCGGCGCAGCGGCTCGGCATCAGCGTCGCCGATGTCGTGAACGTGGCGTACGGCAATCACGCATACCGCGAAGGCAAGCTGTTCGATGCGGACGCGTTTCGGGAGGCATTTCCCGTCGACGAATTCGATGCCTTCACGGCGGCGCAGGCGCTACCAGCCGACCTCCTGGTGAAGGAGCTCGACGTTCAGCGCGATCCGGCGCAACGCTTGAAGCTGCCGATCACCGCTGCCGACGTTGCGGCAGTGGATGTTGTCGCACTGGCTGCTCGTGTCGCGCGACTGACCGAGCTCGCTGCGCCGGACATCATTCTGCGGCATGCCCGCCACGAGCTGCAGCGAGCGAGCGAAACCGGCGAGCGCCACACGCACTGGGAGCCGATCGCGGAGCTCGTGACTGGAGACGCGCCTCCAGTAGGGGCCGCCGGTGCGCCGCGTGCCGCCTTTGCGCTGCCATTCTCGGACGAGAGTTGCGAGACGGCACCGCGGGATTGCGCGTTCGTCGGTTCGGGCTTCTTGTTGCAATACCGCTACGCGTCGCTCGTCATCGGACCGGACGGCGAAGTCCGAGACGTCTTCCCAACCTGCGCGTCTCGCGCGGTGGGTTGCGATGCTCGCCACGTGCTGCTCGTGACGGGTGGCGGCGGCGCGTCCGACTCCGGCTACTTCGAGGCAGAAGCGTACGTGCGTGACGTGGTCGAGCATCGCTGGCTCGCCGGCGAGATACCGCAGTCATTGCCGCGCTACGTCGCCGGCACGATCGGCGACATGAAGTGGGCGATCGTCGTCGACGTCGTAGCGGGAGTCGGCTATCGCACGGCGCCGCATACGGGCGATCAGTGTGGCGGCACGTTCAACAGCGCGTGCACGCGCTACGCGTGGGACGGCGCGCGGTTCGTGCTGGAAGCAGCGACAGGTGAACCAGTGCTCGACGCGCGCGACATCTCGGGCACGCTCGTCAGCTTCGCGAAGACGGCGACAGGCTGGCGGTTCATCGTGCTCGTGGATGCCGACCGTGACCCGTACGAGGAAGACGAGAGACCGTCGCAGCTGCAGATCGTCGACGAAAACGGCACGTGCATCCGCGATCTCGGCGACTTCGACTATGCAACCGCGGTCGCGCTGTCGGCGGATGGCACGCGCATGCTGCATGTGACGATGGACGACCTTCGCATCGTCGAGACCGTCACCGGCAGTCTCGTCGGGCCGGCAATCGATCTGCGCCCGCTGCGCGCGTCGCTCGCCCTCCCCGAGGAGACAGAGGTGTGGCGACAACTCACCGCGTCCGTCGCCATTCCTGCGGCGGTGGCACGCATGAGCGTCGAGCAAGCGCGCGAGGCGATCGAAGCGACGTGGAGCGATCCACCCGAGGACACCGAGATCTCGGTCGTACTCGCCGAAGCGGCACGCGCTCCCGCGCTGCCACGCACGCTGCCGCGTCGCTAGTTACGTCCAAGCCTTCACCTCTAGTGCGATTTCGAGGATCTCGCCGCGTTGAAGGTTCTGATCGTCAGAATCTGCAACGACAACGGACGTAGGCGGAACGTTCTCAGCGCCGCGAAGCACGACGTTGCCAGTAACCCGGCCTTCGCTTCTGGTGTGCGATTGCGACAACCAGAACACTGTTCGCAGCAACGCGATAGATGATCGCAAACGGGAACCGACGCAACAGAACGCGCCGAGTCCCGTGCAGGTACTCGGGCCGCGCTCGGCACCATCAGAGATGTGCGCGATCGCGGAGTCGAGCGCGGCCATGAACCGTGACGCCACGGATGGATCGGCTGCTCGATAACGGACGAATGCTTCCCGCGCTTCCGCTTCCGCTGGGATGAAACTCGATGCGCACCAATCAGTCCTCGCGAGTGATACGAGCTCGGGCATCGTTCCAAGGAACGGCCTGGACCACGCCCGAATCGACCTGCCGCAAGCGCTCCGCGATCTCCGTGTTCCACGTAGCTTCGTGCTCGGCAGCGTCTACTTCTTCCGCGTCATCGAGGCTGCGAAGGAGCTCGGCTGCGAGGCGAGCGCGAGCTTCGGTCGGCAAGCGCAGTGCTTCATCGCGCAACATCGCAGGGTCCATCGACATCGCTCGTAGTGTAGCGCGGGTCCTGTTGTGCACCGTCCCAGGATTTCGGGTGCCCTCTAGAACGCTTCGGGAACGATTCGCTTCGGCGCCGAAAACAAAACCGCCGCGTATCTCTACGCGGCGACTTCGTTTCCTGGTGGAGCCTAGGGGGATCGAACCCCTGACCTCTAGAGTGCGCTTGTCGAGGCACCGAGAGATCTCGCCCGGTTGAGTGGGAGAATCGTTCCCGACGGTCAACTCCTCGACGGAGATCTTGGGGAACGGTTTGGGACTCCGGCGCCGCTTCGTTCGCAGATGGCGCTCATAGGCGTCAACGATCTCGTGCACTCGGTTCCCGTCGCGAAATGTCCGTTGACGGGCGGAACGCATCAGTACGCAGCCGGCAATACCCCACGTCAACGACCCAGAGATCATCGCTGGAACTCGCCTCGCTGCGATTGTGTCGCGTGCGTCGTCGACCAATAATCGGTCGCGATGCCACCTGCGTCACGGTTGGGGGACAAGGCAAATGTTCCGGTGGATGCTCATGGGTGTCCCGCGTGTCCGCATCCGGGTATCGGTCCTGCGGTCTGTGGATCCGAGGACGTGATGACCAACTCGCGTCCCGCGTTCCGCAAGGACGACACGGGCATCCATGCCGCGTGTTGCAACCAGAACACATGGAAGGCGGTGCAGGGCTCTGCCACCGTGTTCATCAACAACAAGGAAGCAGTCCGGCTCGGCGATAAGACCAAGCACTGCGGCGGCTCCGGCAACATGATCGAGGGCTCCAACAACGTTATGATCGGCGGGGCCGCCGGAAGCGGCGGCGGTGGCGGCAGTGGTGGTGGCTCCTCGTCCGCGCAAACAGGCGGGACCGCTGCGAGCAGCGCGGGGAGTCAGAGCGGCACCAACTCGAATCAGACCGGTCAGGGCGGCAGCGCCAGCGGCGCTTCGTCGGAAGCGCCCGCGAACGAGAACCAACAGGACGAGAGCGAGACTGACGAGCCGCAGCCGCTGCTCGTG
>JAEYYV010000161.1 GCA_023428295.1 Pseudomonadota bacterium | reverse complement strand
TTCTAGGCCTTCGCGAGGTCGAGCGCGGCGGTGACGGTGACCATGCCGTTGTCGACGCGGGCCGACAGGCGGCAGTTGCCCTCGAACGCGATGCGCACGAGACCGAGGCGCGACGGGGCCGCTTCCTCCTCGCTCTGGGCGATCTGCATCATGCGTGCGCGATAGGCGGCTTCCGGCTTCGGGAAGCTGTTGATCCACTCGATCGCCGTGATGAGCGCGCTCGCGTTCGTGTCGTTCTCTTTGAGCGGGTTCTGAACGCTGACGGTGACGACGTTGTTCTTCGTGCCGTGCACGCGCAGGCGGAACATCGCGCGATCGCCGCCGAGCCAATCGCCGTACTTGAGCGCGTTCTCGAGGAGCTCTCCCGTGACCATCGCGATCGCGTGGCAGCCATCGACGTCGGCAAAGACGGCCGTGAAGCAGTTCTGCACGCTCGTGCGCAGGAGGTCCACGTTGCGCCACTCGTTGCGCACCGTCATGTCGATCGAGAACCCGATCTCGTCTTGGATGGTGCTCATGCGAACCTCAGGGAGAACAGCTCGTCGTTCTTCTCGAACACGCGCAGCGCGTCGAAGGACAAGCGCTGCCACTTGAGCGTCTGGTCGTAGACCATCGCGAGCTTGATGTTGGACTTGCGGCAGATCTGGATGAGCCGGATCAGCGCGGTGATCGTCGAGGAGTTGAAGTGCTCGATCTTCTCGAAGTGCATCTCGACCACGCCCTGCTTCTCGGCGACGGCGGCGAGAAGCTTCTCGAACCACGGCTTCAGGATCTCGGGCGGGTTGCGCTCGTTGCTCTTGCCCTTCCACCAACACTTGAAGATCGCCTCCGGCGTCTCCACTACCTCGATGGTCAGGTCACCTGATTGCAAGTTGTCCATGGTTCTCCCTACAGGTCACGCGCGAGTCTCACGCCCACGCGAGCCGAGTGTTCCGTTGCGAAGTAGCGCCGCCGCGACGCGAGGCGACAATCGATCGGCCAATCACACCACGCGCCGCCGCGCGACACGACTTCTCGTGGCTCGCGCGGTGCCGTGCGCCGCGGATCCGGCGTGCACCAGTCCGCCACGCCGCCCGCCAGGTCGCAGACGCCGTACGGCGAGACGTCCCACAAGAAGCTGCCGACGGCCTCGGCGAGCGGCTGGCCCGCGCGGCTATCGCGCATCTTGCAGAACGTGGCATCGAAGTGATCGCCCCACGGAAACACGCGTCCGTCGGTGCCGCGACCGGCTTTCTCCCACTCGATCTCCGTCGGTAAGCGCCACGTGTGACCGGTGCGCTTCGATAACCACTTCGCGAAGGCCTCCGCGGAGAGCGCGCTGACGCCGAACACCGGCAGCTTGTTGGGATCCGGCTCCCGCGCTTCGGGCAAGACGATCGCCGGCAGCGAGACATCCGCGACCCACGTCTTCTTGGTTCGCGCGTAGTGCCACGTGGGCAGGCCGATGTTCGTGCGCGGCAGGTGCATCTCGGCGAGCCCCGGGTTCTCTTCGCGCAGCTCGTCGAGGAACTCGAACCACACGCCGAGCGTCACCGGGTAGCGCTGGATGATGAAGCCCGGCACGTCGATGATCATCGTCTCTTCGGTCTCGGTGCTCAGTGGATCGCCACCGAGGCGCGCCGGGCCGCCGGGCACGAGCACTTCGTCGGGACCGAGGTCGCGCGCGGCGAGCTCGATCGTCACGCTCGCCGTGGCACCGGGCGCGAGATCCACGGGCCACGCGACGGTCTGGTTCTCGCCGAAGGTGGCGCCGACGATGTAGCGCCCAGCGGGCAGTGGCCGTTCGTGCGTCGGCCGCGCCGCGATGACCTCGATGGAACCCTCGACGGAGCGACGATCGCGATCGACGAGCTTCGCGAGCGTCACGCGCGTGGTGCCCTCGGCGATGGTCAGGTGCAGCTTGCCGTCACGCGACAGCTCGTGCGCCAGCTCGCCGTCGTCGACCTCGCGGAGCAGCTGCTCGAAGGCAATCTCGGCGAGCGCGTCACCGCGGCGCCGCGCGAGCTTCAGCTCCGAGTAGTACAGCTGCGCGAGGCCGCGCCGCGCACGCGTGTGGTTGGGCACCGCTTCGATCGCGCGCTCGTAGGCGGACACCGCGGACTGGAACGTGCGCACTTGCAGCGCGTCGGTGACGCGGATGATGTCCTCGGCGTCCCACAGATCCTGCTTGTCCTCGGGCGGTGCCCACGGCAGCACGTCGGCGCGCAGCGCGCGGAACACGGTGACCTTCTCGGGGCGCGACTCGACGAACTCGTGATAGCGCTCGGCGAGCTCGTCGCCTGCATCCGCGCTCTTGTTCGCCTCGATGCGCTTGCGCTCCTTCTCCTTGCTGCCCTCGATGAACTCGTCGATCGCGTCGGCGAGGAAGCGCGCGCTCGCGAGCCGCGACGGAAGATCGATCGCGATCGCGCGCATGCACATGTCCTCGACCTCCGGCGACACCTCGAGATCCGGCGCGACCTTGGAGGGGATTGGCGGAACTTGATACATCGCGAGCGGGTCCTTGCCGACCGTCGTGATGTCCGAGTTCCTCACCTCGGGGAACGCGGACTTGCCGCTCAGGATCTCGTAGAGGATCGCGCCGAGGGCGAACACGTCGGTGCGCTCGTCGAAGCGCTCGATCGTGGGATCCATCTGCTCGGGCGCCATGTAGCCGAGCGTTCCGCCACGCACGCCGAGTGGATGCGCACGCGACTGCGCGAGTCCCCAATCGACGAGCAAGACCTCACCGTAGTCGCCGAGAAGGATGTTGGCTGGCTTGATGTCGCAGTGAATGACGCCACGGTTGTGCGCGTAATCGACCGCGTTGCAGACCTGGAGAAAATATCGGAGCAATCGATTCATCGAGTACTCGCGATCGTCGCCCTCGCGGGCGCGGCGCCGTCGCAACAGGCCTTCGAGTGACGTCTCCGTCACCTGGCGCATCACGTAGAACGGACCGCGCTTGGAATCAGTGCCCGCGTCGTAGATCGGGATGATGTTCGGGTGCTCGAGGTGCGAGATGATCCGCGCCTCGCGCGCGAGGATCACCTTCGTCGAGTACGAGTCCACGCCGCCCTGCATGTGGCCGGCCTTCACGGCGACGGTGCGTCCGAGCACCAAGTCCTCGCACGCGACGACTTCTCCGAGGCCGCCCGCGCCGAGCGGGAACAGCTTCTTGTAGCGCGCCCCGAGCATCTCCTTGGGGACGGGCGGCGGCACGGTGGCGGGCTTGCCCGCGCGCTGCTGCGTCGTGGCTTGCGGGGCGATGGCCGCCACGGGCTCCGGTTTGATGCGGATCGTCGGGTCCGACATCATCTGGCCTGGCACCGCGTTGACGACGGAGCCCGCACCGGCCGGCGGCGGATCTACCGTGTAGAGGATCGTGTCGCGTCCGCTCTGCGGCCCGATCGCATCGAGCACCGTGGCGAACTGCTTCTCGTCGAGGCCGCCGCGACCGATCCATAGCTCGCGAATGGACTGCTTCGACGCACCGGTCTGCGCGAGCGTCTCCATCGTCCGGGCAAATTGCTCCAGCGTGATGAAGCCTCGCGCGAGCGCGACCAACCCCACGTTGATGTGGATCTCGGCCATTACGTCGTTTGGTTCCCCGGTGGCGCGCCGTAACGCAGAACGAGGATTGTAGCGTCATCGGCTAGCGCCGGGGAATGCTTCCTCAGCGCCGTAAACACGCCATCGCGGATCGCGGTCACGGGTTGACCGGCGCGCTCCTCGACGATCCGCCGCACGTTCCCGTAGTCGAACGCGGTGCCCTCCCCGTCCTCGGCCTCGGTCACACCGTCGGTGAGGAGGACCAGCACGTCCCCGTCGGCCAGCGTCCAGGTCGTCTCCTGGTTCACGTGGTCGATGTCCTCGGCGATCGCGATGAACGTGCCCACGGTCGGCAAGAGCTCCGTGGTCTTGGTCGCCGCCCGCCACACGACGGCATCCATGTGAGCACCGGCCACCACGAACGAGCCGTCCGTCCGATAGCGGAGCAGCGACAGCGTCATGTGCCGCTCGGTCTCGAGGCGGGCGTGGATGTTCTCGTACATGACCGTGGTCAGCGCGCGCACCATGTCGCGCGGGCTCGCGTCGGGCGTGGCGCGCACGAGGGTGCCGAGGCCGCTCTGCACCATCATCATCACGAGGCCCGCCGTGAGGCCGTGGCCCGACGCGTCACCGATCGCGATCCAGCATCCGCCCGGCACGACGATGACGTCGTAGTAATCGCCGCCGACCTCGGTCGCGGTCACCATCTTCGCGGCGATGTCCAGGCCATCGACGACGAGGTTGCGCGGCAAGATCGAGGTCTGGATCACCGCGGCGATCTCCATCTCGCGCGCCAGGCGATCCTTGTCGAGGAGCGCTGCCCTGCCAGCGTCGATCTCCTTGGCCATCGCATCCATCGCCGCGCCGAGATCCTTCACCTCGGTCGGCCCCTTCACCGCCTTGGGCGAGAGGTCGCCACTCGCGATCGCCTTGGTCCGTTCGACGAGCGCATCGATCGGACGCGCCAACCTGCGCGCCAAGCCGAGCGCGAAGATCAACGTGGCGAGCGCGGCGATGCCGACGATGACGAGCAGGAAGCGAATCACGCGGCGCGCGGGCGCGAGCGCCTCGTCGATCGATCGCACGAGCAAGTACTCCGCGGTGTGCTCGCCGTGATAGCCAGGAATCGGGACGATCTGCGCGAACCAGTTCTCGTCACCGAGCGTGACCTCGCGGTCGCCGCCGCGAACGGCATCGATCGCCGCCGCGATCTCTGCCACACCGGTATCCGCCGGACGGAGCGTGATCGCTGCCTTGTCGATGGCAACGATCACCGCGCCGCCGATGTGCTTGGACGCGGTCTGCGCGAACGCGTCGTCGATGGCGTGACCGATCACCAACGCGCCCACGATGCGCGCACCGAACTGCAGCCGGCATCCCGCCACGAGGTACGCCTTGTCGTCGGCGAGCCAGACGCCGGCCTGCTCCCCCGATTCGCTCGCGAGCGCATCCTTCACCACCGCTCGGTCGCTCAGATCGAAGCCCTCGGCGTCCGGCGCGGCGCTGTCCGCGATCAGCGCGCCGTGCGCGTCGACGATGACGAACACGCCGGCATCCACCGTCGTCGCCAACGTTCGCACGGCGTCGAGGATCGTCTCGCGCGCGACATCCTCGGTCGCGACCACCGCCTTGAGGCGCGGCTCCTCGGCCACCACGCGGCACTCCTGCCGCGCGAGCCGCGTGCGCTCCTGATGGAGATCCAGCACGACCTCGCGGCTGCGCGTCGCCTCTTCGGCCAACCGCGAGCGCGTCGAGCGATCGAACACGATCGCGATGGTCCCGATCGCCGCGCCGATCACCGCGAGCACCAGCACGATCACCCAGAGGAACACGGTGGTGCGCAGCTTCACGGCGCCTTCGCTTTCTGCTTCGCGCGCTTGCCGGGTGATGGCGGCACGAACGACACCGTCTTGGGCAGCTTCACGCGCGTCATGCCGCTCGGCGGGCCAAACGGCACCTCGAGCTTCGCGAGCACTTGCTCCTCCACGTCGGTGACACCGAGGAGCTTCGCGGCTTCTTCGGCGAGCCCCCGATAGACCACCTCGACGACGACCTTGCCGCTGTGGGGGGCCGTGCTCCGCCACGGTCCGCCGAGCCACACGCCGCCCGGCGGAATCCGCGTGTCCTCGACGACCTTCGTCGCGCGCCAGAACGGGGCGAACTCGTCATTCTTGTCGCCCAGGCGGCGGCCCAGCGCCCACGTCTGGCCGACGTTCTGGGCGAGGCCCTTGTCGTCGATCACCTGCGCGCGAACTTCGATGCGTCGCTCGGGCAAGCCCGACGGGATGTAGTGCGCAGCGGTCGTGTTGGTGACGTCGACCTCGACATGCACGCCGTCGGCGACCGAGCCCTCGAGCGGCGGCACGGCCATCACGCGGACCTCCACGGCCAGCATGCGCGCACGCAGATCGTTCGTGACGCCGAGGAGCCCGTGGTGCGGAACGTCCGCGCGGACCGGCGAGCCCTCGGCGAGCGACGCCTTCTCACCCGGCATGTGGCAGTCCTGACAGACGACGCCCTTCTTCGCGTCGTCGGTGTCCATGAAGTCCTTGTACTCGGTGAACACCGGGATGCCGTTGCGTTCCCACCAGTGGCAGCTGCCGCAGATCTGCGCGGTCGAGTGCTCCTTGGAGCAGCCCATGCGATGGAAGTAGTGATCCTCGAGATCACAGCGCGGCCCGTACTTCACCATGTCGTCGACGGCGAGCGTCATCTCACCGCCCTTCGCCGATGGCTTCGGATCGCGAACCGTGTGGCAGACATCGCAGGTGATGCCTTCCGCCGCGACCGGATCGCCGTCGCCGAGCACGTTCGCGAGCGGCGTGTGACAGCGCGCGCCGCACTGCTCGTTCCCGGCGGCCTTGCGCGCCGCGAGGTAGAGCGGCGAGCTCGCGGCGTGCGCGTGCGCGGAGGGCTTCCACTCCTCGTACATCTTCTCGTGGCACTCGGCGCAGCGAGCCGAGCCGTGCACGAAGCTCTTCTTCGCGCGCACGGCTGCATCGATCGCGACGGAAGCATCCATCGCGACAGGCGCCGTTGCCGGCACGTCCTTCTTGGCCGGCGCTTCGTTCTTGCCGCACGCGGCGAGGACGACGAGCGCTACTTGTAGCGACCGTATGGCGTGCCGTCCTTTCGCGTGTGCGTGGTCTTCTTCGCCACCTCGGCCACCTCGAGCTTCACCTCGGCCGTCTTGCCGGCGACGATCTTCACGGTGCCCTTGGCTTCGTCGCCCGTTTGCAGCCACGCGACGATCGGGTACTCGCCCTCGGGGACGCCATCGATCGTGAACGCGCCGTCGGCGCCGGTGATCGTGTAGTACGCGTTATCGAGCACCTTCACCTTCGCGACCATCTCGGGGTGAATGTTGCAGTACACGTCGACCGTTCCCGCACGCTTCATCTCGACGGACTTCTGCGTGCCGCTCTTGTAGAGACCGAGGTCGAAGCGCGCCGGCCGCGACACGCTGAACACGTTGTGAAAGATCTTGTCCTCGTTCGGGAAGTCGACCGTGGTCCCCTTCACCACGATCGTCAGCGGCGGATCGAACTGCTTCTCGCGCTGGCGAATCGTCGCGTTCTTCTGCGCGGGCGGTGTGCCCGGCACGTTCTCGAGGTACACGACGGCGCCCGTCTTGTTCGCTTTCGGCTTGCCGTCGACGGTGATGGTCACGCTGCCTTTCACGCCGCCGTTCGTGGACTTGGTGAGCGCGAGCGTCGCGGTCAGCGTGATCGCGGCGAGCGGAAGCGTGGCGAGGAGGAGCTTCTTCATCGTCAAATCCTGATCACCAAGGACGTCGTGACGACGTCGTTGGGAAACTGGGGAATCGCACCGAGCTCGAAGTTCTTGATGAACTCAGCCTTCCAGATCACGCGGCTTCCAATCTCGGTGCGAAGCCCGACCGTTCCGCGGACGAGCTCGGAGATGTAGACGAAGCTCGCGCCGCCTCTATGCAACGCATCGCGCCAGTCCACGCGCACGTATGGCGTGAACATGTTCGTCGTGCGATGCGCGACTTGACCGTACGCGGCCTTGTACTCGAGGCACGGCGCGAGGTCGCAGATCGCGCCCGACATCTCGCCCATCTCCGACGTGGCCCCGCCCGCGTTGCCCTGGATGTACTCCGCGGTCACCTCGATGTCCTTCATGTCGAGGTGCGCGTCGATGCCGGCGTGCCACTGGTACGTCGAGCTATCGCCTTGCACGTCCTGCGCGCCGAACGCGCCCGAGGCGCCGACCTCCCACGCGCCAGCTTTGTCCCCGTACGCCAGCCGGCCCGCGACGGTCTTGAGCTCGTTCGTGTCGGTCTCGTCGTGAAACGAGAAGCCCTCGGTGAAGTGGCTGCCGTTCGTGACCGCGACGTTGGCGACGAGCGATCCGAAGAACGTCGCGCGCGCCTTCACGCCGATCGGCCTGCCGCACAGATAGCGACACAAGAGCGACGGCGTGATGCCCGTGCGGTCCGGCGCTTCGATCACGCGGTACTCGCGCCCGACGACCGAGTCGAACTTGCCGGCTTGCAGCGACAGATCGAGCTTCTCGAGCTGCGGCTTCCACTCACCGTACGCGAGCTTCACGTCGATGAAGTCGCCGAGGAGCAGCCCCGCCACGTCGCCGATATCGCGCGCGCGTGGAACGAAGTCGACGCTCACCGTCGCCGATCCCGTCTCGCCGATGCCCGTGAACAAGGTCAGGTTCACCGCGTTCACGAGGAACGTAGAGTTGCCGCGCGAGTTGATCGGATCGAACGTGACCGCGCGCGACTCTCCTGTGTCCGCCACGTCACCGCGCGAGTTCACTGCCGTCGACAGCGGATCGCCCATGAACACCCACGAGCCCGGCACGATGCCGATGTACTCGGGGAAGTACGTGCCGATCACATCGCTGCGCGTGCCCGCGCCGTTGCCCGTCGTCGCGAAGAAGCCCGCATCGATGTAGCCCGTGAGCTTTCCCGCGAGCGGCATGAGCGCGCTGATCTTCTCCTCGAGGTACGTGGTGTCGTCCTTGGCTTGCTCGAGCTTCTCCTCGAGCTCGGCCATCTTCTGCTCGAGCGCGTCGACGCGTTGCTTCGTCGCCTCGTCCTTCACGACGACCGGCGGCGGAAGTGGCGGCGCCTCCGATGGTGGCGGCTCCGCGTCCTGCGCGAAGGCCGGGGACGCGATCGCGAGCATGAGGATTAGAGTGAGTCGATCCATAGGCGTACGAGCTCGAGTCCCTCGGTGTCGGGCATCTCCGTCGCGATCGGTGGCATCTGCATGTTCGCCGCGCGCTGGCTCATGCGGTAGGGGATGGCGCTCGTATCCGCGTCACCCGCGACGATCCGATCCGTGAAGCCATGGTTCAGCCACTGCTGCAACGGCACACCCACGGTGGACTGATAGAGCTGCGTCGCGGCTGGATCGCTGTCGGTCGCCGCGAGCCGCAGCACCATGTTCGAGCTCGACCACGCGCTGCCGTTCGGATTGTGGCAGTGCCCGCAGTTCGCGTGCAAGTAGCCCATCGCCGCGTTCGGCGCCGCGAACGTCTGCGACGGCGGTTGCGAGAGCGGCCAGTCTCCCAGCGACGGCAACTGGATCGCGGACATGCCGAGCGCGCGCCCGGTCTCGCCGATGTGGCACTTCCAGCAGGTCTCTGCCGACGGCGCGTCGTGCTGCGTTCCACGCACGTTCTCGCCGCCCTCGCGCGCGAACGTCGCTTCCGTCTCCGCGTCGTTCCACAGGTACGTGCCGAACAGCGTGTCGCGCTCGCGATCGCCGGTGTCCGCCACGCGCCAGATGAGCCGCGTCTCGAGGCGCTTGCCGTCCTTCGCGAACTCCTTGAACAGCTTCGTGCCGACGGGAAACGCCCAATGATCGAGATCGCTCGTGTCGATGACGCCTGCCTCGGGCAACGCGATCCAGCGCGTCTTCACGGCCGCGTCGCTCCACAGCGCGTGGCGCGGCGAGAACTCGCGCATGTCATGCGCGAGCGTCTTCGCAGCGATGTCCGTGTAGAGGCCGGTCTGCGACAGGAGCATCGGCAGCTCCGTCGGAGCCGCATCGATCGGCGTGTCGGGTGCTGCGTCGGGCGTGCCGCTAGGCCCCTAACACGCCGCCGCCCCGACGAGCACAGCGCCGAGTACACCCAGGAGCTTCACGGCACCGGTGGCCCCGCGCAGTCCTCACCCGTGTCGTTCACTGCGCCGGGGAGCGCGGCGATGTAGTTCGCGATGTCGGTCAGGTCCTGCGGATCGAGTCCCGCGTACGGCGAGATGAAGCTGCCGTGCGTCGCCGCGCACACCGCGTTGCCGTCGCGATCCTTGCCGTTCGCGATCGCATCCGCGATCTGCGTGGTGGTCCACCCTGCGAGTCCCGTGGCATCGGGCGTCACGTTGCGCGTGGTGATCGTCGCGGGATAGCTCGCGTCGACGAGGCCGAGCTCCTCCTTCGTGAACACGCGGCCGCCAGTCCACGCCTTCGTCATGTCGACAGGCGTCGGGAACAGCGGCGGAAATGGCGCCGCGCCCATCGGCAAGGTCGGCGTATGGCAATCGATGCACAGCCCCGCCATGGACGAGAGGTACCGCCCGCGCATCGCGCTCGCCATGTCGGGGGCATGGACGGGCATCGGGATGTCGGCCGGATCGATCGGCGTCGCGGTGCACGTGCCGCCATTACACAGCGGGCTCGCCGTGTCGTTGTTGTTGATCGCGAGCCACGGCTCCTCGTTCGGCGGCACGGTGTTGTCCACGCCCGGCACCGTGCGCAGGTACGCGACGACCGCGTCGAGATCCGTGTCCGTCATGTTGTGAAACACCCAGTACGGCATCACGGGAACGAGCCGCTTTCCGTCGGTGCGCGTACCGCTCTTGATCGCGGTCTTGATCGCCTCGTCGGTCGCGTTCATGAGCCCCGTCGGGTGATTCGTCAGGTTGCGCGTGTTCAAGCAGCCCACGCCGTCCGCCGGATCGACGTCGATGAACGGGATCGGATCCGCGCACGTCCATCCGGCGAACAAGCGGTTCATGTTGCGCGTGCCGTCGGGGTTGAGCGGCGTGTGACAGAACGTGCACGCACCGAGCGTGTTCATGATGTAGCGGCCTCGCTCGACGGGCGAGCGCCCCGCATCGACCATCGCGTCCACCACGCGCGCATCTGGCTGCTCGAGGTTATCCCCGCACGCCGACAACGCCATCATCACCATCGCCACGGTTCGGTTCCACATCCGGTTTCTCCTCACGGGAATTGCGTCTTTGCAGGCAGCGTCGGCTGCGACGTGAGCGATGGATCGAGCGTGCTCGTCAGGGTTCCCAGGAACGCGACCAGATCGTCGATCTCTTGCTCGGTCAGGTTGAGCGGCTTGATCTTCTCGTCGAGGACGCCGATGGACTCGCCACCGAGATCGACGACGCCGCCCTTGTTGTAGTGCTCGATCACCTCGCGCAGCGTCTTGTACACGCCGGTGTGCATGTACGGACCGGTCAACGCGACGTCGCGGAGTCCGGGCGTCTTCCACTGCCCTCTCAGGTCGTCGGTGAGCGGTTGGCTGTAGTACCCGATGCGGCCATCGCACTGCGTCGGATTCTCGGCGGCGTAGTTCACGTCGGTGTGGAACGCGAAGTTGCGGCGGCACTCCTCGTCGTCGGACCACACACCATCGCGCCGAAACTTGCTCGCTTGCAGCTTGCGAAGTCCGTCGCGGTAGCCGAGCGGCAAGCAGTTGGTCGGCTCGTTGCGGTCGTCGCTCACGCAGTCGCACCACTCGCCCGCGCCGCACATCGTGGTCTGCGGGATGTACGTGCCGGCCTGCGGAACGCCGATCGCGTGGAACTTGTCGTCCTGGAACAGCGGTCCCGCGTGACACTCCGCGCACGCCGCTTTTCCGACGAACAGCCGCGCGCCCCGCTCCGCTGATGCGCCGAGCTTGCCGGCTTGGAAGCCAGCAGCCGCCCACTTGTCGAACGCGGAGTCGCGCGACACGAGCGTGAACTCGTACGCGGCGATCGCCTTGGCCCAGTTGACGTACACGCGCGTGACCGCGAGCTGATCCTCGAGCGCCATACAGTCGTACGCGTCACCGTACGGTTGGAGAATGTCGTCTGCCGTCGACGGATCGCAGACGGGGAGCTGCCCTGCTCTCACGAAGCCGGGGCGCCCTTCGAGTGGGAAGCGCGGCGTGCACCGGCCGTACGTGTCGTGGCAGAGCTCGTCGGGACACGCGCCGTTGTCGAGCGTGCACGTGCCGTCGGCTTCGAGACGCGCCTGGTGTGCGGCGATCGAATCGAGCGGTGCTGGAAGCGGGCCGAAGATCGCCTCGTACTCGGCGCGATATGCGTCGGCGATGCGCCACGCCGTGCGCAAGCGGCTGCCGTTCACGGACACGTGGCTCTCGGCGACGGCCACGATCTGCGACCACAGCGAGTCGTTGCGGCCGTTCCAGTACACGAGCTGCCCGTACGCGGAGTTGATCGTCTGCTGGCCGTTTAGATCGTAGGCGCCACCGCCGAACGACACCCAGTTGCCTGGTGGATCACTCGTGTGATCGCTGCCGCCGCGCGTGACGTCGTGACACGTATTGCACGAGACCTCGATCGCGTTGCCCACGCCCGCGCGTCCCGGCGTGGTCATGGGGCGAAGCAGCATGTCCGCGTAGACCTCGACGCCGGAGAAGTTCGTATCGAAGTAGAACTTCTTGCCGAGCGCGATCGCCGCGGGATCGAACGTGTACTTGTTGGACGTGTCGGGCGGCGGATCACCGACGTTCGTGTGCTTCTCCAGCGCGGGGGTGAACGGATCTTCGAGCTCGTCCTCGCAGGCCGAGCCGACCCCCACAAACGCCAGCCAGAGCGCTGTCCACCGGAGCACTCCCCCGAGCAGACCACGGGAAGGATCGAGGGGTCAACTCCGCGTTACCCCTGCGATTACCGACGCTCTTGGGGATCACATGTGGACGGGAATGGGAGTCCGTTTCCGGCCTGCCACGAGCATCCCCACGAGCAGCAGGCCTACACCGACACCTGCGGTCACGAGGAAGGCATCCCCGCTTTCGGCGTTGGTCTCGGTCGGCGCAGCGGCGATCGCCGGCGGTGGTAGCCGCCGCAGGTATCCGATTGCCTCGTCGAGGTGCCCGTCAGACGTTCGCATCTGGGACGTCTTCATCACATCGGGGAGCCCGGTCACGCGGACCTCGCTGCCGTCGAAGCGGATCGCGTAGAGCTCGAGTACTCCGCCCGCAGCCAGCATCTCCGGCGTGACCTTCGCGAGTCCGATGCAGTCGTGCTTGCCGATCTCGAGCGCGCTGCGCTCGTCCTCGCCGGTCTTCGCGGCCTCGATGTACTCGATGCGATTCGAGCGGTCGTCGCTGGGAGTGAACACCACGCGAAACGCGGCGGTCGGCTGATCCACTTGAATCAGCCAGCTGTCCGCACGCGAGCACGTCCACTCGGACGCGTGGTGCCAGTACTGGAGGACGCGCGGCGGCCGCGTGGGTGCCATCCACGCCGGATCGATCGCGTAGGTCAGCTTCTCCCACCGAACCCCAACGGTGACCGAGCTCGCGAGGCCAGCCGCGTAATCGACGCGCACGAGGTCGTCGCTGATGCGCGTGGTCTCCCAGCGATGCGGCACGCCGTCGGAGAACTCCACCGTCTCTTCGTCGGCGTACGGGTTCCAGCCGTATCCCTGGTCGAAGAGATAGAGCGATCCGTGCTCCGGAAGGGTCGTGCCGCTCGGCGTCCCGATCCATTTCTGGATCCCGCACTCGGCACGAGCGTGCGAGGCGAGCGCGGAGGTCACAATAGCCGCGAGCACCAGCTTCATAGCGACCAAGACACGGCGCCACACGCTCGGTTGCGGTCAGCGACGAAAGCTCGTGATCTCGGGGAGCCTTCGCACGAGCTCGTCGAGGCTGCGGTGCTGGTGCACGTCGATGAGGATAGTGCCGTCCTCGAACGCGATCGCGTAACGGTCGCCGGGGCCTGGGATCCGCACGCCGGTGCGAACGCCATGATCGATCTCGATCGCCGTCGCGGCGCCGTGATGATCGGGCCTCACCGACCACCGCTCCACGGTCCCACCGCGCGTGATCGCGTGCACCGATCCGTCGCTCTCGATCGATAGCTCGTTGGCCGCGCTCGCCAGGTGAACGGAGGCTTGCTCGCCGAGCGTCTGCCCGTCGATGCGCGTGCGCACGAGCTTCGCGTCGCGGCCGGCGGAGACGAGCCAATGCCCGGTGGGATCGATCGACATCGCGGTGATCGCGCCCGTGTGCCGCGTGACGACCTTCTGCGACGCGATATCGACGGTGCCGTTCGAGACCTTCCACGCGACGACCAGGCCATCATTGCCACCGACGACGACGAGCCCGTTCGACGGCGTGAACAACACGAAGTGCGTGTCTCCGCGCAGGCCCGCCTCGAGCGCCGTGCGCTGCACGAACGTGTCGCCCTCGCGATGCCACACGCGGATCGAGCGATCCTGTCCGCCGGACACGAGCAGCGTCCCCGTCGCGTCGAATGCGAGTGCGTCCGTGCCGCCGGGATGTCCCGCGATGGGCGCGAGCGGCGCTCCGTCGTGCGTGAACATCGCGATCGGGCCGGCGGAGCTCGCGACCGCGACGCGATCGGTCGTCGTCGCGATGCCGCGCACGATCCCCGCGACCTCGTGCTGCACGCGAACGAGACCACCGAGCCAGTTGAGCTCGCCCTCGACGGAGCCGGTGATGACGACCGTACCGTCGACGACGAGCTCCGTGATGCGCCCCGCGACGCGCCCGAGCGGCGTCTGCCGTCCTTCTGCGAGCGTCCATACGCTGGCCGCACCGTCCGCGTCGATGGCAGCGAGACGTGCGCCATCGGCCGATGCCGCGATCTTCGTCGCCGCCGCGCCATGTGCGTCGAGCAGGCCACCGTGCATCGACGACACATCCCAGCGCCGGACGATGCCGTCGGAGTCGCTCGAGAGCAGCCACGTCCCGTCGAGCGAGAACTCGACGTGGCGAATGCGGCCGCGATGTCCGCGCAGCGAGTGCACGCGCTTCGTCGAGAGATCACGCAGGAACAGCGCGCCATCGTCGGCACCGTCTGCGATCCAGCGCCCGTCGCGCGAGATGGCGAGGCTGCGCACCTGCGAGCGATGACGGCCCAGCTCTTCGATCACGCCGGTGTTCGTGATACGCGTGAGTGCGCCGCCCACGCCGCCCAGCACCATCCACGTGCCGTCGTGCGCGACGTAGCCGCGCTTGGTCTTCATCTTCGTCGCGATGGTGCGCTCGAGCTCCAGCCCCGTGGGCGTGATCTTCCACGTGCGCACCGCACCCTCGACATCGATCGATTCGAGGCGCTCACCGTCCGACCACGCCGTGACGATGTCCGTACCGGTGGCGGTCGAGCGCACGGGCGTGTCGGATCCGTTCGCGAGATCCCACATCCAGATCGCGCCGTCGTGATCGCCGCCGATCAGCTCGTTCGTCGAGGAGAACGCGACGCAGCCGATCTGCGAGGGCGACGTGACGAGCATACGTCCCGGTGCGGCGCCGCGCTTCCACGCGACGAGCATGCCCTTGTCGTCGCCGGTCGCGAGCCACGTCCCGTCGGGCGACCACGCCATCGCCTGCACGTCGCCGCGATGTCCCTTCAGCTCGGTCCTCGCGCTGCCGTCGGACCTGGCCAGCCACAGCTGCCCTTCATCCCCACCGACCGCGACGAGCTCTCCGTCGGGCGAAGGCACCGCGAGATGCACGCGACCGCTGATCCTCGCGAGCTCGACGGGCGTGTTGTTCGGCGGATACCACGCGAGCGCGAGCCCGTCGTAGCCCGACGAGATGAACCCGCCGTTCGGCACGAGCTCGACCCAGTGCACCTCTCCCGTGTGTCCGCGCAGCACGTCTCGCGCGACGCCGCGAGCGATGGCCTCGTCCGCGATCGCCCACGCGGTTCCCGCGTCCACATCGCGCGGCGTCAGGGTCGCGAGCCACGCGATCGCATCCGTGGGATCGCGTTCGAGCGCCGCGCGGGCCTGCCGCAGCACCAGCTGGTTACCGCGCGACTCGAGCTCCTCTCGCGCATGCTCGGCGACGGCACGCGCGGACTCCGCGGTGCTGCGTGCATCGCGCGCGTCGAGCCACAGCACGGTCACCACGCTGGCAAACGTGGCTGTCGCGAGCACCGCACTCGCGACCGTCGCGGCAGCGAGCGGGCGGCGACGCACGAAGCGCTGCATGCGCTCGAACGTGCCGGGCGTGCGCACGGACACGGGCGCGCCTTGCAGATAGCGCCGCACGTCCTCGACGAGCGCCGCGACGGATTGGTAGCGCTCGCTCGCTTCCTTGCCGAGCGCCTTCAACGTGATCGCCTCGAGGTCACCGCGCAGCGACGGATCCCGCTTGCCGAGCGGAATCGGCGGATCCTCCGTGATCACCACGGCGATCGCGGGCAGCGGCAGGTTCTCGACGTCGTACGGCAGCTTCCCGCACGCGAGCTCGTAGAGGATCACGCCGAGCGTGTACACGTCGGAGCGCGCATCGACTTCATCCGCGCGCAGCCGCGCTTGTTCGGGGCTCATGTACAGCGGCGTGCCCACGAGCTCGCCCGCGCGCGTGGCTCCCGGCGTACCGCCATCGTCGTCGAGCCGCGCGACGCCGAAGTCCAAGATGATCGCGCGATCGCTGCCGGTCACCGTACTCGTGGCGGCGTCGGCCAACCGGACCATCACGTTCGACGGCTTCAGGTCGCGATGGATCACGCCCTTCACGTGCGCGTAGTGAACCGCGTCGCACACCTGCACGAACAGGGTCAGCCGCTCGATGAGGGGATGCGTCTTGGCGTACGCGTCGAGCGTGATGCCCTCCACATGCTCCATCACGAGGAACGGATGGCCATCGGCGTCGCCCGCTTCGAGCACGCGCGCGATGCCGGCGTGATCGAGCCGCGCCATGATCTGCGCCTCGGTCTTGAACCGCAGGAGCGCATTGAAGGACCGCGCGTGTAGCACCTTGATCGCGACGCGACGCTGCGGCTCCTCTTGCTCCGCCGAATACACGGTGCCCATGCCGCCCTCGCCCAGCACCTCGTGGATGCGATAGCCGGGGATCTTCAGGGGCGCGACGCGCCTCGATGCCGGGAGATCGTCGACGGTCGGCGCGAGCGCACCCGTCGCGAGCGCGCGCTTGTTCGCTGCCTTCGCGTCCACTGCGAGCAGCGCCGCGAGATCGTCGGCGAGCCTGCCATCCTCGGCGCGGACACGCTCGATCAGCGCGGCCTGCGCATCTGCCGGCAAGTCGAGCGCCTCGGCAAACAGCTCGGTCAACTTCGCGTGCTGTGCTGCCGCTGTCACGACTACTCGTCGGCCGGGCGAATGTCGCCGAGCTCTCGCGTTAGCCACGCACGCGCGAGCCGCCACTCCGCATGCACCGTTCGCTCGGACACGTCGAGCGCATCTGCCGTCTCCACCACCGACATGCCGATCAAGCACCGCATCTCGACGATCCGCGCCTGTCGCGGGCTCAGCTCCTCGAGCTTCTTGAGCGCGTCGTCGACGGCGATCGCATCGAGCTGCTGATCGGACGCCGCGATTCCGGACAGCGTCACGCGCACCTGCTCGGGCCCACCACGCTTGGCTGCCTTCTTGCGGCGCGCGCGGTCCGTCAGGATCTGCCGCATCGCGAGGGCCGCGATCGCGAAGAAGTGCTTCCGGTCCTTGGCCTCGACCATGTCCTTGGACGCGAGGAGCTTGAGATACAGCTCGTGCACCAGTCCGCGCGGTTCCAGCGAGTTGGCAGGGCTCACGTAGGCGGCCGCGATCTTCTCGAGCTCGCCGTACACGAGCGGCAGCAGCTCGTCGCGCGCAGAGGCATCACCCGCCTGCATCTGGTGCAGGAGCACGGTAATCGCCATCGGCGGCGCCTCGCCCGACATCGAGCGGGATTGTACATGCATACTGCCGGCATGGCCGTGACGTCGCTGCTGTTCGGCGCGAGCTCGATGCTCGGGTGGTCGATCCTGCAGGGCGCGATCCGCGAAGGCGTTGCCGTCAGCGCGTTCTGCAACGGCAACACGCGCGTGCTGCCCGCGGGCGCTTCGCACCGCATCGATCTGGACGAGGAGGCTGCCGTCGAGGAGCTGTTCCGCACGATCGACCCGCCGTCGTTGATCATCCATTGCGCCGGCGTGTGCGACGTGGCCGACTGCGAGCGCTCGCCGGAGTTCGCGCAAGCTGCCAATGTCGACGCCACGCGCTTCTTGATCGCGCACGCGCCACCCACAGCGCGCATCGTCTACTGCTCGAGCGATCACGTGTTCGGCGGAGATGCGGGGCCCTACTTCGAGGATTCGCCGCCCGCGCCGATCAGCGTGTATGGACGCACGCGCGTCGAGGCCGAAGCGATGGTTCGTGCGCGCGCGAACACGCTCGTGATCCGCTCGGGCCTCTGGATCGGCCCCTCGGGCAATGGACGCATCGGCCACCTCGATTGGCTCCGCTCGCGCCACTCGCGCAACCTGCCGATGACCGTGGTCTCCGACGAAGTTCGCTCGGCGGTGTGGGCCGAGGATGCCGCCGCGCGCGTGTGGCAGCTCGCTCGCTCGACGGTGGTCGGCACGCGCCACATCACCGCGACGCGCGCGATCGACCGCCCTGCCCTCGCCGCGTTCGTCAACGCGCACTTCGCGATCGGCGCCACGTTCGACACCGCGCTACGTGCCACGCGCAACGCGCCGCACCTCGGCAACGTCGAGCTCGCGACACGCTATGACGATGCGCTCGCCGCACCGCTCGCGTCGCCGATCGAAGCATTCACCGGAACACCCACGCCTGCCTCGCGAGCTTCGCTCCCTCCGGCACCGCGATCAGCTCGGAGCACTTGAAGGTGTCCGCACGGCAGACCGCGGTCTGCGCCCCGTCGTACTCGTCCTCGATCTCGACGACGACTTCGCGCCCCGGGCTGTCGGCGATCACCTCCTCCATCTCGATCGAGATGTCCATCCTCGGCGTGCCCTGCAGGGACTCGCGTTTCACCACCGCCTCGTCGTCGCCACGCGCGAACCGCACGCTGCACGACGACGGTCCATAGATCTCGTCGTTCGACTCGCACCACACGGTGCTGGCGGTCCACGGCGGCTCGATGTCTCCGCTCGTCGTCGCCTTCTCGCGGCCACACAGCGGAGCGTAGTCGTGATCGTCGCAGCCGGGGAGGTCGCAGTTGAAGTTGCGATACTTCTCCGCGTGCTGCGCGCGCTTCTCGTCGATGTCGGGGCACGGATCGAAGCTCTCCGCTGACTCGCCCACCGCCACCTCGATCGACGGCAGCGGCTTCGGCGATGTCCACCCTGCCGGCGTACTGCCCCACACTTCGAGCTCCGACACGCTGACCTCTCTCCACTTCTTCCTGCTGCCGGCCACGATCTCGGCGACCTCGAGGCGGATGCTCTCGGTGGCGATGATCGGAAACGCTTGGAGCTCGCGCTTGTCGACGTCGAGGTACAGATCCGGTTGCGGATGTCCGTCGGCGAGCACGCTCATGCGACGGATCCGAGGGTTCATCGTGAACCAGTCCTCGCCTTTGGGCCCCTTCGCCGTGAAGCCGGGCGTCAATCGCACCTCGTGGATCTCGGCGCCCTCGATCGGACGGATCTCGATCCACGCGCCGACGAGCTGTCCAGTCACCGAGTTCCACGCCGTCGACAGGTTCTTGTCGACGAGGTGGTTCGGCCGGATGTTCGGGTTCGCCACCTTGGACGATACGCGCACGGTGGCGGCGGTGAGCTGCACGAGCTCGACATCGACGATCTGCGCGGCGCCGCTCGCGTCGAACATTGCATCGGGCACGGCCACCGCCGCGTCGCGCGTCGTCGGTGGCGCGATGGGAGGAGGCGGAGGCTCTGCTTTCTTGCACGCGACAAGAATCATCGCGAGATAAGCGAATCGCATAGGGGGTCGAGCGTGACACGTCCTGGCTGTGCGCGATGGCAACGGATGGCACCGACGTCGATCGCCATTACGTTCGTCGACAATTGGTCGCGATTAATTACGAGGCCCCGCGCGTTCGAGGCGCGCGCTCGCGCTCGTGTGACCAAACCGATCGAGGCGATCGAACCTGCTGGCACCGATCGGCGTCCTCGAAGCCACGTCGCGTCGGGCTCCTTCTTGCAACGGTGGGTGTGGAGGTTTGTATGAAGCGCTTCATCGCAGCACTCCTGTTCTCGGCAGCCGCGTGTGCGGGAACCACGGAGGTCACGCTCCGCGCGCCGCTTCCGACGACGACGTCGATGGTCGAGGTCCGTCCCGGTGTGTACGCGGTTGCCGATCAGGACGAGCCCGTGTTCTACGCGGACAGCTTCTATTGGCGGTATCACGACAACTCGTGGTACCGGACCGGCGGCTCCACCGGCGAGTGGATCCGCATCGGTCGGGCTCCCGCGGTGGTGATGCAGATCCGCGAGCCGCACCGCTACGCGCGCTATCGCCCGACCAGCCGCGATGCCGTGGTGCAGCGCGATCAGAGCGGGCGCTGGCACCGTCGCTGATCGCTCCGTTGTCCTCGGACTACGCGGCCGAGCGCAGCACCCGCACGAGCTCCGCGATGAACTCGTCCGGATGCTCGCGATGCATGAAGTGTCCCCCCGGAACCTTCACCACTTCATACGCCCCCGCGAACGACGTCTTCGCCTTGTCATACGTGTCTGCGGGGAACGTGTCGTTCAAGCCCGCGAACGCCACGGACGGCACCGTGATCTTCTTGCGCAGCACGGCGGACACGCGCGGCCGCAACGCCTTGTAGTAGCCAGTGGCCGCTTCGAGCACGCCGGGATGCGAGAACGTCTCCTTCACGTGCGCGGTCTCCGACGGCGACATCGCCTTCCACGCGGGTGACCAGCGGCGCCACAGCTCGTCGATGTACGAGAGGCTGTTCGCGCGCAGCTTCTGCGCCGCATTCTTCGCGCGCAGCGGCAAGAAGTGGCGAATGGACCAGAGCAGCGTCGGTGTCGGGAACACCCCGCCCGGATGCGGGACACCCACGGTCACCATGAGCCGCACGCGGGATGGATCGATCGAGGCTGCCGTGTACGCGGCGAGCGCGCCCCAATCGTGGCCGACGACGATCGCCTTGCTCTCGCCGAGCGCCGCGATCAGCGCGATCACGTCGCGGCCGAGCGTGTCGCCGTCGTACTTGCCGTCGGCGGGGATCGCCGTCGGGTGATAGCCGCGCATGAACGGCGCGACCGCACGAAAGCCTGCCGCCGCGACAGCAGGCATCACGCGATCCCACGAGTGCGCAGTGTCGGGAAACCCGTGGAGCAGCAACACCAGCGGCCCACTCCCCTCCGACAAATACGCGAACCGCACCCCGTTGGCTTCTACGAAGTCCACGCGAGGACGGTAATCGTGATCGCTGCAAAAGTACGTTCGCGACACCCAGCAAATTGCTGCACGCGTTATCGTGGAGAAGTAGCTCGGATGGGGTGGGTGCATAAAGTCAACGCCGGATTCACGGTGCTTCTGCCGCTGCGCCCGGAGCGCGTGGAGTCGGCTGCTGCATTGCTCGAGCAGATGCACGCGAATCAGCCGCACGAGCAGAGTCGCGTGAATCCCGTGCGTGCGAGCGCGTCGCTCGCGCAGGCCACGACGACGATCCTCGACTTCTCGCGCTCGACCACGACGCACTTCGCGACCGTCACGGTCATCCCCGCGCAGCGCTACGTCGACGAGCTCTTGCCCGCGACGCTGATGTTCGCCACGAGCTTCTGCGGTCCTGCGCGTGCGCACGTCGACGAGCTCGTCGTGGTGATGGGCGAAGGTCTCCGCGCGATCTTCGCGCATGTCGATGGCTTCGATCCGGACTGCTCCGACGACGAGCTCGAGTGGTTCCTGCTGAAGAACCGCACCGGCGACACGTTCTACTCGGGCATGCAGAACCTCGCGCCCGAGGACGTGTGGCGCAATCGAACGCTGCGCATGGAGATCGAGGCGTTCATCGACCGGCACCAGCCCATCGGCGGGCTGTCCGGTTCACCGGGCGACGTGCGTGCGGCGATCCGCGAGTACGTGACCTCGCGCCCGGATCTCGCGTGGGCCCACGAATCGTGCGAGCCGCCGTTCTTTGCATGGGCGCTGTATCACTGGCGCTCGCTCGCCGTGGAGGCCGGCGTCCTCGGCCTCGTCGCCGCGACGGTCGCGTGGCTCGTCGCGGGCGGCGCGATCCTCGGCACGCTCGTCGCGATCGGCTGGGGGCTCGTCGTGGCTTTCTCGGTGCTCGTGCTCGTGATGCTCGTCTCGATCCGCGAAGCCGAGGACGAGCAGACATACATCTCGACGCGGCCCGCCGACGAGCGCGCGCGGTTGCTCGCCTCGACGCAGACGCGCCCCGTCATCAACGAGTTCACCCTCGCCGGCCCGATCAAGACGGAAGGCAGCCTGCGGCCGCTGTTCCTGCGCATCTCGCTGTGGGTGATCGCGCGCGTCGCCGAGGGCGTGCCGTTCCTCCCGGGGCTCGGCGATGGCATCAACATCCCCACGGTGGCGACCGCGCGCTGGATCAGCGCCGATGGTGGAAAGCGCCTGATGTTCATCTCGAACTATCACAACGAGGGCAAGGCGTACGTTCGCGACTTCATCGAGACACCGTCGGGCGCGGTGCGCATCAACCTGTCGTTCGGTTTCGGTACGGGCTACCCCAAGACGCGCTGGGTCGCGTTTGGCGGTGCGCTCGACGATCCCAACGCGTACCTCTACTCGCTCGCCGAGAATCAGCTGCCGACGCTGTTCTGGTACGGGCCGTATCGAGACATCAGCATCGACAACATCAAGCGCGATCGGAAGATCCGCGAAGGCCTGTTCGACGACAGGATCGACGCGCAGAAGTGGCTGCACCTCCTGTGAGCGACGTCCCCGTGGAGCTGCTCGACACCGACGACATCCAGGGCCTGGTCCTGCGTGGCTTTGGCAAGCTGACGGCTGCGCGCTTCTTGCTCTTGCGTGTCGAGGACGCCAACGAGGCGCGCACGTATCTGCAGGACCTGCACACACGGATCACGACCGCGACGACCGCACCGACGACAGTCGCGCTCCAGATCGCGTTCACCGCCTCGGGCCTCGACGCGCTCGGCATGCACCCGAAGGTGCTCGAGACCTTCTCGCGCGAGTTCATCGAGGGAATGGACCAGAAGGATCGCGCCGACGCGCTCGGCGATCGCGAGCGAAACGATCCGAGCAAGTGGGACTGGGGACAGCGCGACGCGGATCCCGCCAAGCGCATCGATGCGATGCTCATGATCTACGCGCTCGAGCCGCTGCTCGAGACACACGTCGCGAGCGAGGTCGGTGCACTGTCGCCCGGCTTTGCCGTCGTGCAGGAGCAGCACACGGTGTCGCTCCTCGACGACAAGGAGCACTTCGGTTGGCGCGATGGCCTGTCGATGCCGAAGATGACGGGCGTACCTCCCAAACCCGACAAGCCCGACGATCCAGACGACGACGCGCATCCGCCGAGAAAGCGCGAGTGGTGGACGAGCGCGATTCCAGCCGGCGAGTTCGTCCTCGGCTACCGCAACGACTACAAGATCTACACGGAGTGCCCGACCGCGGAGCTCGTCGCGGATCCGACGAACCTCTTGCCGCTCACCCCCGACGGCACGAAGAAGAGCGTCGGCCGCAACGGGACGTACCTCGTCTATCGCCAGATGACGCAGGACGTTCACGGGTTCTGGCGCTACCTCCAGGGCTCGCGCGAGGCCGGAGAAGACGCGCCGTCGCGTGCGATCGCGCTGGGCGCGAAGATGGTGGGGCGCTGGCCGAGCGGTGCGCCGCTGATCACGTCGGCGAGCGCCGACGATCCCGCGCGCGCCGAGGACAACGAGTTCCTGTACGCCGCCGACAAGGGTGGTCTCGTGTGTCCGCACGGCGCGCACATCCGTCGAGCGAGTCCGCGCGACGTGCTCGCGATCGATGACCGCGATGCGGAGGCCTCGGTGCTCATGGTGCGCAAGCATCAGATGGTCCGTCGCGGTCGCGCGTTCGGCGCTCCCGTCGACGAGACGATGGACCCGAGAGCGATCATGGCCGCGCCGCAGGACAACACATCGCGCGGCCTGCACTTCATCTGTCTCGTCGGTGACATCAACCGCCAGTTCGAGTTCGTGCAGCGCGCGTGGATTCACTCCGGCACGTTCGATTCCATGTACAGGGATGGCGACCCCATCTCCGGCGCGCGGAGCGCCCCCGGCAGCGAGAATCCCAACGACGACTTCACCTGTCCTGCCACTCCGGTGCGGCGAAAGTACAAGGGGATGCCGCAGTTCTCGACGCTCGTCGGAGGCGCGTACTTCTTCCTGCCGGGGCTGCGTGCGCTGCGCTTCATCGCACGACATCCCGGCCCCGTCGGAGAGCCATGACCACGCTGCGCACGATCGGCCTCGCGCTCCTGTTTGTCGCCGGCATCCTCGTCGCGCTGATCGTCTCGATCTATATCTTCTTCCGCAGCCTGCATCGCAAAGGCCGCGCGTTTCACAAGTGGGGCTCGGTGTGCCGCGCCGAGATCACGGCGCTCGACGAGAGAGGCACGCGCTTCGCGGGCGTCGCGCGCGTTCGCTTCTCCACGAGCACCGCCGAGGAGAACTCGCCGGATCCGAGCATCATCGGCATGGCGATCAAGATCGAGGATCAGCAGGACATCGTCGTGGCCACGTTCGAGTCGTTCATGAAGGTCGACGAAGCGACAAAGAACACCGATGTCGCCGACTATATGAAGAACGAGTACGGCTCCGTCGCTCCGTGGCGCGTGCCAGGACTCGGGCCGATCTGGTTCCGCGCGATCCCGAACCCCGATTCCACCGCGGCGATCAAGACCGGCACGCGCACCGAGCGGCTCGACGCGGACATCGCGGCGAATCGCGCCTCGTTCGTGATCGAGGTCCGCGAGCGGCCGTTCGCCGACGGCAAGGTCCTCGCGCGCGTCGCCGAGCTGCGCCTCCTCGAGCGCGCGCCCGACGACGATTCCACGTTCCACATCTCGATGTTCCACACGGGACGCGGCATCAAGCCCACGGGCTTTCGCAACGGGCTCCGAGCGGTCGTGTATCCCGTGAGCCAGTTCGCGCGCGGATTGCGCGGCGCCTAAGGAGCGTAGAGCGCGACGAGCTTCTCGGGCTTCTCGACGTCCTCCGCGAGCAACATCGCGAAGGCCCTCTCGCGGAGCTCGGTGCCCTCGTCGCCACCGAGGAGCTCGCCGAGCCGCACGCGCGCCGCGGCGGCGTGCGCTCCGAGGTCCGCGGCATCACACGCGGTGACGGCCGCGCGATACTCGCGAAGCGCCGCTTCGGTCTCGCCGCGTGCGTGATGAATGCCCGCGCGCCGCAGCGTGGAGATGGCGTCGGTCCAGCCGTGGCCCTCTTTGCCGATCTTCTCGGTCTGCTGCTGGGCGAGCGCGAGCAGGCGGTCCCGCGCGGTCCCCGTGCTCGCTCGCGCGGAGGCGATCGCAGCGCGTGCACGCAGCTCGGTCACCTCGAAGCGAATGACCTGGATCCTCGTCAGCAGCGACTTCGAGATGGGCTCCCATCCGCGCTCGAGCCGCTCGTGTGCCGCGTGCACCTCTCCCGCGTAGATATCGAGCAGCGCGTTGGACGCCATCGCGTTCCAGTGCTGGATCTGATAGCCGCGCAAGGACCAGCGATCGGAGACCGTGTCGACGAGGGCGCGCCCACCCGCCACGTCGTCGCGTGCGATCCAATGCACCATCGAGATGGTCGCGGGTAGCGCCCACACGGCGTAGAGGTTTCCCTGCAGCTGCGCCTCGTGAAGACGCGCGGGCAGCATCTGCCCCAGCGTGCGAAGCGAACCGAGCTGCACCTGCGCCCAGTGGCTGAGCGCGTGCACCGTGTCGCGCTCCCACACGACATCCGTGCAGTTCGCGCTGAACAGCGCGTCCGCCTTCTCGGCGCCATCGAACGCTTTGCGCCACTGGCCCGCGAAGTAGGCGATGTACGCGCGCGCGAGCTCCACCCAGCCCCGCAGGTACGGATCCTCGAGCTCCCTGCCCTCGGTAGCCGCCTCGACGAGCTTCTCGGCGCGCGCCGACGATCCACCGCTCGCGGCGACGTGACACGCCTCGAGCAGCAACGCGCGTCGCGCGCGCACCGTCTCGCCCGCATTGAGTGACAGCAACAAGTTCAGCGCTTGGAACGATGCGCCGCGGATCCAGTCCGTCATCGAGAGGCCGCACGCAGCCGCCCACACGATGTCGATCTTCGCCAGCTCCTCGCGTGTGACCTGACTCTCGTCGCGCGGCTTGAACTGCGCGCCGCGAATGCTCACGCGCGCGCGGCGCCACAACAGGCTCGCGAGCGCGCGGTTCGGCGTCTTGGGCAGCCCGATATCCACGGACGCGAGCAGCCTCTCGAGGACGCTCATGCCGTCGTCGATGTGGCCGCCGCGCAAGAGCTGGTGCGCGGCCTTCTGCTCGAGCTCGAGCGTATCGGCAGCGACCTTCGATTCTCTCGCGAGCGCGAGATACATGTCGGCCGCTTCGCGTCCTCGGCCTGCGTTGGCGTAGGCATCGCCGAGCTTGGGCCGCAGCGTCGGAGCCATCTCGGGCGCGAGCGCGAGGCACTTCTCGTACAGCTTGACCGCGCGCTCGAACGCGAAAGCCTCCGTCGCGCGATCTCCTGCGCGGTGGTACAGCGCCGCGGCGCGCGCCGGCTCGCCCGCTTGCTCCCAGTGTCCACCGACGAGCATCGGCTGTGTCTCGGCATCGGTGGCCTCGAGCGCGATCGCGAGGCGGCGGTGCACGTCGGGCTTGCGCGCTCCCATCTTGCCGACGGCCGCGCGGCGCGTGCTGTCGTGATACGGCTCCACGGAGTCGCGACGCGTACGGCCCGTCGCACGAAGTAGCGTCGCGGACTGCAAGTAGCCGAGCAGCGGGATGAGCTTGGACGGCGTGACGCCGAGCGCGCGCGCCGCGACATCGAGCGGCAGCGGCTGTCCGGCGGCGGACACGAGCTCGAGCAGCTCGCGCTCGCCCGCCTCGAGTGCGTCGATGCGCTCGGCGAGCACCGCTTCGAGGCGCACTTCCTCGCCCGTCGCGGCGCCCTTGTGCATCACGGAGTGGCGCACGAGCTCGGCCACGAACATCGGAAGGCCCGCCGACTCCCGCACGATCGTCGAGGCCATGGAGTCGGCGACCGGCGATCGCATCGCGCTGAACAGCGCACGCGCGAGCTCGGTGCTCTCGCGCTCGCCGAGCGGCGCGAGCTTCATCCTGCGCAGGTCACCGCCGAACTGGATCGGCGACTCGCCGCTGGCGCGCGGCCACGCGGTGCTGATGAGCAGCACGCACGGCGCCTCGGGCGGACGCAGCACTGCATCGAGCAGCGCGAGGCTGTCCTCGTCGGCCCAATGCAGATCGTCGATGAGGATCACGAGCGGATAGCGTGCACCGATGCGCGCGAGCATCTCGCGCACGGCAGCGAACACGCGACGCCGCTCCTCGTGCGGATCCGGCACGTGCGTCACGGGCGGCTGCTCCACGATCACGCGCACGCCGCGCAGCACCGGAAACACCTCGGCGAGCAGGCCGATATGAAATGGCAGCAGCGCCGCCGCGGTCTTGTCGGGGAGCCGCGCCATGAAGCGACTGATCGAATCGACGACGCCGTCGATGCCCTTGTACGGCACGGACTCGCGCTCGTAGCAACGACCGCGCAGCACCACGACATCGCGTCGATCGAGGCCCGCGATGAAGTGCTCGGCGAGCGCGCTCTTGCCCATCCCGGACTCCGCCTCGATCAACAGATTCACGGGCACGCCCGTATCGCACTCGACGAGCGCCGCCTTCAGCACCTCGAGCTCCGCGGCGCGGCCGATGAACGTCTGTCGTGGCAGCGGCGTCATCGCCGGCATCGAGTCGCGCATCGGCGTCGGCGAGTCCGCACGGCGCCCGGTCACCCCGAGGCGCTTCATGATCTCGGGACGCGTCGGTCGCTGCGCGGGATCGATCGCGAGCAGCTCCACGCATAGCGCATCCAGGTCGCCCGGCACGTTGCTGATCAGCTGCGACGGCGGCGTCGGCACGATGCGCTGCTTCTTCATCATCATCTCGAGCGCGTGGCCTTCGATCGGCAGCTTGCCGGTCAGCGCTTCGTAGAGGATGACACCCACGGAGTAGAAGTCCGCCTCGGGCCCCGCGACCGCCGCGCTCGCTTGTTCGGGCGCCATGTACGCCGGCGTCCCGACCATCTCGCTGTCACTCCACGACAGCGGGTCGCGGTCGTGCCGGATCGCGAGACCGAAGTCGAGGAGAATCGCGCGGCCGTTCGACACGAGCACGTTGGTCGGCTTCACGTCGCGATGCACGTGACCGGCATCGTGCAGCGCGCCGAGCCCGGTCACGAGTTGCGCGAGTGTGTCGCGAAGCCGTTGCGTATCGCCCTCGCGCAGCCACGTCGCGAGCTCCACACCGTCGACCAGCTCCATCGTGAAGAACCAATCGCCGCGCGACTCGAACAGCTCGCCGAGCTTGATGAGGTTCGGGTGATGTACGCCGCTCACCGCGCGGAACTCCTGCTTGAACATCAGGATCGCGGTGCCATCGACGTTGCGCAGCGTCTTCAGCGCGACTCGCTCGTGACTCTCGTGATCGAGCGCCTCGTAGACCACGCCCATGCCGCCCATGCCGAGCTGCCGGATCAGCTCGAAGCGCTCGGTGCCCGAGAAGTCGCGACTGCCCCGCCGTCCCGGACCAGATCCACGTCCCGAGCCCGCAGGAGTCCCCACCGCACCGGCCGATGGCTGTGTCGTTGGCTCCTTACGCCGCACGCACGCCCATCATGCACCCGCGCGCGACGCGACGAAATGCGGATGGGTTCGCGATTTCACCGCGCGCTCAGGACGCCCGGGGGACACGGGACAGCGTGTATCGGGTCGCTGCAAATCGCAGCTCGAAGCGCGTGCCCGCGTTCGGCGACGAAATCACGTTGATCCTGCCACCGAGCGCATCGACGACGCAGCGTACGGCGGCGAGGCCTACGCCTCGTCCCGACGTGTGCGTTGCAGTCTCGCGCGTCGAGAACCCGTCCGCGAACATCGCCTCGATCAGATCCTCCTGCGTCGTGTAGGGAAGCCCCGCTGCCTTTGCTTTGTCGCGAATGGCCTCCCAGGGCACGCCGCTGCCGTTGTCCGCGATCGCGATCGAGATGTCGCGCTCGGTCCGGCGCGCCATGAACGACAGCGTCGGCGTCTTCCCCGGCGGAGGTGTCGCGGGGATGCCGTGGTCCACGGCGTTGCGAACGATATGGACCAGCACGGACCACAGCGCGCCCCACGTGCCGGCGTCGAGGTGGACGTCGTTGTCGTCGATCTCGACCTCGAGGGTCTCCTTGCCGAGGCGCTTCGCGAGCGCGCGGGCCTGTCGAGCAAATCGCTCGAAGCGCAGGCGCACCGGCTCGTCACACCACTTGGCGAGCGTGAGTCCGAGTTGGTACCCGGAGTGTCCCGCACGCGCATCGGCGATCGCCGCCTCGAGGGCGATGCGATCGATCTGCACGACATCGCGATTGTCGTTTCCGAGGAGCCTGCGCAGCGTTGTCGCCACCAGCTCCCACGCCGATGTCACGCGCGCGGCTTGCTCCTCGGTCAAGTCCGCATCGCCTGCATCGTGCAGCTCGGACTCGATGGTGTGACACAGCGACGCGAAGCCCTCGAAGCCGAACATGCCCGCGTTGCCCTTGAGCGTGTGCAGCGCCCGGTCGTGAACGACGCGATCGAGAGGCATATGCAGCTGCTCGACGAGCGTGCCTGCCTCCTCGAGGAACTCTTCACACGCAGCACGATCACTACCGACGCGCTGGAACACGGTGATGAGCTCGCGCTGCTCGCGCTCCGCTCGTTCGCTCGCGAGCTGCGCGGTGACGTCACTGATGATGACGAACAGCCGCTGCAGCTTGTCGCCTGTCATGATCGGCGAGTACGACACCTCGAAGGATCGCTTGTCGTGAACGAACGATCGCGGCATCTGCGCGAGGGTGACCTCGAGCGGCATGAAGTCGTCGCGGATCTGCTCGAGGCTCACGTCGAGCCAGCTCGCGAAGTCGGGCGCCCCTGCGCGGACGAGATCCGAGAGCCTTCCACTCGCCACCTCGCCGAACCACGTGCCGACGATCGCGGAGCGCTCGGTCGCCATCTGACCGAACGTATCGATCGTGACAAAGCCCTGCGCCACGTTGTCGAGGACGCCGCGCATCTCGCGATTACGCTCGTCGAGCTCGCGCGTGCGTTCCTCGACGCGCTTCTCGAGGTTGGCCGCGTGCTCCTCGAGCTGCTTGTCTCGCGTCGCGACGACGCGAGCGAGGAACACGATGACGACGATGCCGTACACGACGATGAGCGCGCATGCCAAGAGCGTGATGTCCGACACCGTCTCGAGGGATGACTGCGTCTCGGTCAAGCGCGCGGTCGACACGGCGACGGCGACGCGTCCGACCTCCCCACCTTCCATGGTCACGGGCGCCCAGCTCGTGAGATAGCCCGGTCCCTCGCTCACCACGTTCGGCTTGGCAGTGAACAGCGCGTCCGCCAGCGCGAACTCACCGCGCATCGCGATCACCTTGCCCTCCGCGTCCACGGCGACGAGCGCGACAACGTCGGGGCTCGCCGCGTACGGTGCGAATGCCTGCAGAACGAGAGAGCGATCACCCTTCGCGACGCCGAGGTCCGTCGCGCGTGCGAGCTCGGCGGCACCGCGCAACGCGCACCACTCGAGGTCTGCGCGCACCTGCGGGCCGAACCGCTCCGACAGGTTGTCGAGGTGCTTCAGCATCGTCCCCGTGAACGCGACCATGCCGATCGCGAGCGCGAGAAGGAGCAGCACGCGTAGGCGCCGGATCGAGAATTTAGGGTTTCGCATTACGGACCTTCGCGAACGGCGCGGGTCATGGAGTCTTTACTCGGCCAACTTCCGTGTGAGTACAGGCTCGAATCAGCCAACCAACTTCGCGACGGTTGCGAGCAACAGATCCGCCTTCAGCGGCTTCACGAGCCACCCCTTCGCACCGAGTGCGCGAGCCTGCGTCACGATCTCCGGACGTCCTTCCGTCGTGAGCATCACGACCGACCCGGCAAACTTGTCCTCGCGCAGCACGTTCAGAAACTCGAGGCCGTTCATGCGCGGCATGGTCACGTCGCACACGATCATCGCGACGTCGTGTGCGGCGCTCAGCTTCTCGCGTGCGTCGATCCCGTCGACCGCTTCGACGATCTCGTACCCCGCGGTCCTGAGCGTGTTCCCCACCTGACGGCGCACCAGCGCAGAGTCATCTACAACGAGCACCTTCTTCATCTCCTCTAGGAGTCGTCCACCTCTCCTATCGATCGAGGGGCGCCTCACCGAGGGATCAACCTTTTCCCACCGCGGCCGACTCACTCGATTCGATGAAGATCCTGGTCGCGGGTACGAGCCCGATCGAACGCGAGCGCCTCCTCGCGCTGCTGAGCGATCACTACCCGTGCGTTGGCCTCGACGACAACGAGTCGCTCGCGGCCGCCTTCGAGCGCCACGCGCCGACCATGGTGCTCCTCTCACCCGACGAGATCGCCATCATCGCCGGCCGCGCCTACTCCATCGCGCTCGTCGCCGAATCGCCCTCCCCCGCCGAGTTCTCGCATGCCCTCGCCGCGGGCGCCGATGACGTCCTCCGCACCAACGCGTGCAAAGAGGAAGTGTGGGCGCGCGTAGGCAACCTCGCACGCATGCGCCCGCACACCACGCCGATGCCCACGCTCCGAATGCGCATCGGCGAGGTCCGCATCTGGAAGGACATCGAGCGCATCGTCGCCACCGAGCTCGGCGAGCTCCTCGGCACCTCGCTCGATCTGTCATCCAGCCTGCCCACCGACTCCGCGGCCCCCGCCCCGGCGCGCACCCTCGTTCACACGAGCGTGATTCCGCTGACCCTCGTCTCGGGTCACGTCCTCGTCCAGCTCGGCATCGGCGTCGACGAAGCCACGCGCGCTCAGCTCGTCGAGACCCTCCTCGGCGGCGACGACAGCGGAGAAGCGCTGCGCGACGCACTCCGCGAGATGGCCAATACGGCCGGCGGCGCGATCCGCCGCGCGGCACTCGACGACGGCGTGAGCTTCTCGATCGGCCTGCCGTCCAACGAGAACCTCTTCGGTGCGAGCTCCCAGCAGCGCATGTGGACGATCAGCAACGGCTGTGGCCTCCAGCTCGACTGCACGGTCACGCTCTCGGCGAACAAGCCCACGCGCATTCGCGCCGCCGACCTCCGCGAGGGCATGGTCCTCGCGCGCGACGTCCTCGCGCACGACGGCACCACGATCGCCGCCGGCACGTCGATCACGCGCACGACCGCCGAACAGATCGGCCAGCACGCGAGGGATCGCGAGATCGAAGTCGAAGCAATCGCCACCGTCACCTCCCGCGCGATGTAGCGCCCGGCCGCCGCTGCTATGCTGGGCGTGTGATCACCGTGGTGCCTCTCGCCACTGCGTCGCTGGATGCACGCGCCTTCTTCACCCGCTCGTGGTCCGGCGGCTGGCTCGTCGCGACAGACGGACACGACGTCTTCGTGCTCGACGCGAACCTGAACGTGCTCTCTCGCGTGGACGCGGGCGCGCCGCCCACAGACATCGCGATGCCGCGCGCTGGCCTCCTCCTGCTCGCCACGCCCCACTCGCTCTCGGCGAGGGACACCCACGACGGCCGCACGACGTGGAGCGTGCCCGGCCACTTCCTCGGCTGCCGCACCCTCGACGACAACACCTTCTGGACCACAGAGCACCGCGACCGCGACATCGAGCTCTCGCTGCGAGACGTAGCAACCGGCGCCGTCTTGCGCCAAACGCGAGTCCCCGATCCGTTCGGCGGCTCCGCGACGATGTTCGGCGCGCATCCGAGCAGACACCGCACCGTCGTCTGGGTCGCAGCGGGACAAGACGGCCAAACGGCACATCTCGTGACCGACACGATGACCGCGATCGAGACCGCCGAGATCGCACCACGAGACCGCCTCCCGCCGATCTTCTTGCTCGACGGAGAGAGCTACCTCTCGTCGGGCGACGACCTCCTCGAGCGATACGCATGGCCCGACGGCCAACGCCTCGGCACCATGGCGTGGCCAGTCACCGACGACGATCACCACGACGATCACGACGACGATCACGACGACGAGCACGACAACTACGACGCGGCCGGCAGCGACGTGCAACTCCTCCCCGGCAACTACGCAGCGTGGTCCTCCACCAACGGTCGGATCTACATCGTGGACCTCGTCGAGATGCGCATCGTGGACGAGCTCACGATCGCAGGGCATCCACTCCGCGCCGTCGAGGACCTCTATCCCGTTCTCCATGGCGATCGAACGCCGTGCACCGACTTCGAGTACGCAGAGCCCGGCGCGCTCGACACGATCCTGACCGTCCACGCGGAATCGCAACTCGTGCTCAGCAGGATCCGCGACTGGTCTCCAGATCACGCCCGCTGATCGCGGCATCGACACCAAGCCTTGCTGCTCGGTGCGACGAGCCTCGCACCGAACCACGCGTGCTCGTACGTGAAGTACACGACCGCCGCAAACGAGAGCTCGCCTGCAAACCACGCCATCACTCGACGCGGCGTACGCCTACCGATCGACGACCCCGTCGTGCCGCTGAACAGCAGCAGAAGGCACGCCCGAGCCCGAAGAAGCAGAGCCATCACCAGATCACG
Source organism: Pseudomonadota bacterium (assembly GCA_023428295.1). Classification (GTDB taxonomy): domain Bacteria; phylum Myxococcota_A; class Polyangia; order Haliangiales; family Haliangiaceae; genus JABFXX01. Next base: position 2,560 of record JAEYYV010000161.1, on the reverse strand, counting down.
TGGGTCATGGACGAGGAGCACCTCGACCGACCGCCACAAGGCCCACCTCGCCACGCAGGGCGACGAGCGTGGCGTCACGGATACTGCGAAGCGTCGGTGGCATGACATTCGTCGCAGACCCGCGGCGCGCCTGCTTCGCTAGATGCGCGAAATCCATTCGTGGCGCACTGCCTGCAACACACCCCACGTGGACCATCTCGAGCAACGCATCCTCCAGCTCGAAGCGCGCCTCGCGCTCCTCGAAGCCCCGCGTCGCCCTGCCAAGCTGCCCGAGGTCACCGAGCGCGCCGCGAAGCTCGAGGCAACGATCGGCACGTTCTGGCTGAGCCGCGCCGGCATCCTCTCGCTGATCACCGGCACGGCACTCCTCATCATCACGTACTTCGCGCAGCTCGGACCGTTCGTGCGCGTAGGTGTCGGCTACGCGATCGCCGCCGTCCTCGTCTGGTGCGGCCTTCGCCTCGCCCGCTCGCACGCAACCCTCGGCCGCATCGTCTTCGCGGGCGGCCTCGGCATCGCGTACTTCGTCACGTACGCGCTGCACTTCGTGCCCTCGCTCCGCGTGATCGACAGCGAGCCCGTCGGGGTCACCCTCGTCGCGATCGTGATCGCCGCGATCGTGGCAACCGCGCACCGCATGCAGTCCGAGACGGTCGCCGGCATCGCGCTGTTCCTCGCGCTCCACACCGGCATGCTCTCCGAGGTCACTGCCCTCTCCCTCATCGCGACCACGCTCCTCGCCGCTGGCGCCGCCTTCTTCCTCTCGTTCAACCGCTGGGTGCTCGTCCCGCTCTCGACGGTGGTCGCCGTCTACTCCACCCACGCCGTCCTCGCCTTCGGCGATGCTCACGTCGCCGCCGAGCTCCGCATCGCGTTCGTCGCACTCGACTTCGCGCTGTTCTCTCTCGCATCGCTCACCGGCCCCAACACCAAGCCTCGTCCCCTCCAGCTCCTGAGCCTCCTCAACTGGGGCGGCGCGATCGTCCTCGGGGGCGCCGCTCTCGACGAACTCTCGCCGCATGCCGCGTTCGCCGGCGGCTGCATCCTCGCCACCGTACTCGCTGGCCTCGCGCTTCTCGCACGCAAGCGCGAAGCACCGACGGAGCTCGTCGCACTGCACGTCGCCCTCGCCCTCGTGACGCTCGCGTTGATCGCACCGCTCGAAGCGCACGGCCTTTCGCTCACGATCGCGTGGCTCGCACTCGCCATGGTCGCGATGCTCGTGGCTCGACGCAGTGACCCGCGCTTCGCCGTGATCTCGCTCGTGCTGGTCATCCTCGCCACGCAGGTCGACCCGTCCGTCCCCGCCCAGGTCGCGTGCATCCTCGCGTTGCTCTCGATCGAGCGCTGGCACACCGCCGACCAGCACCTCTCGCGCATCCGCGTCATCGCGATCGCCTCGATCGGCATCAGCCTGCTCCAGCTCGCGACCACCCTGACGCCGCACGGCCTCCACACGCTCGGCTACGTCGGCGCCGCGATCGCCATGTTCGTGCTCGGCTTCGCGTTGCGCGCCGTCGCCTATCGCTGGAGCGCGTTCGTGATCCTCGGCCTCGCGGCAGTCCGCCTCGCGAGCCACGAGCTACGACACTTCACCGCGAACCAGCAGATCCTGACATTCATCGCCGCAGGCGTCGCCCTGCTCTCGGTGTCGTACGCGTACAGCGCCCGAAAGTCCGCGCCGCCAACGCCACCCGCGCCGCCCGACGAGGACGAGCATCCCTAGTCTCGTTGGCGGGAACGAAGTGCCACCGCTGCGCTCGAGCGTGCCGTCGGCGTGCCGATACCCCCTCCTCGCGATCGAACACACCGTCGCCCAACTCGAACGTCATCTCCACGAGCTGCGCCTCGCCGGGATCGAGGTCCGTGATATCGGACTGCGCGAACACGACCCGCGTCGCCGCCTGGATCGACCGAGAACCAGACGGGAGATCTATTCATACTGCTCGGCCGCATCGTTGATCTCGCGGCTCAGCTGCGAACATCGCAACGGGACCCGATCTCGGATCGAAAGGTCCCCTTTCCTTTCATGTCGCACGACGTGCATGACGGCTTCTCGTGAAGGCCGGGCCGATCACTTCGCGCCAGATCGAGCGACGGGAAACAGTCCCGGGCACACCATCGGAGCATTCGGTCGCGCCCTCGATCCGGTCATGTTCCCGCGCTCACGATTACGGGCTGACCTCATCAGCGCCGATGTCGGCTGGGTTCGCTCGCGCATCTCCGTCGATGTCTCTGGCGGCGAGGCCCGACAGATTGCTGTTCGGGTCCGCCATGCTTCGAGCAGGGCTTGTAGCCATGATGTGAAGGTCTCCAGTATTCACGTCGGCGAACAGTGGATCCGCCGCCGAGTTACCGGTCCCTGGCGGTAGCGGGCCGGGACGGGCGATGGAATAGGCGTGCGCGCAGCTACCCGCCACCTGCAGCATGTTAGTCGCCGTCGCGTTCCCGCTCATGATGTTGTTCTTCGCTGTGAACGTGCCTGCAACGCACTGGATCGCGCAGCCAAGACCGTCCTGGGTCTGATTCTTGTTGAAGCTGTTGAACTCAAGGCGATTGG
>JAEYYV010000101.1 GCA_023428295.1 Pseudomonadota bacterium | reverse complement strand
CGGCTGCTCGCCGTCCTCGCGAAGATCGAAGACGCCGCGGCGGCGCCGATGCTCGTGCGCGCTGCGACCGAAGGCTGGGTCGAGGGCGACGCGCTCGTCGACGTGGTTCGCGCGCTCGGTCGCCGCGGCATGAGCGAGGAGCTCGCCGAGCTCGCAGGTCGATCGAGCGTATCGATCGAGGCGCGCATCGCGGCCGCCGCGGCGATCGGCGCGAGCGATCCGAAGACGTTCGCGCTGCTCGTGGATCTCGCAGGCACGGGTCCGCACGAGCTGCGCAAGGTGGTGATCGAGCGCCTCGCCCTCGCTGCGATCGAGCCACTCGTCGAGGCGGCGCAGAAGGAGGCGGAGGCGGCATCGGCGGGCGATCTGTGGCGCGCGGTCACGAAGCGCGCGAAGACCCAGGCGGCGGATCGCGTGGCCGCGCTCGCCGCGATGCAACGCGCGCTGGCGAGCGCGAAGGACTACGAGCGGCAGTATCGATTGATCGATGGTGTCGCCACGCTCGGCGACGCAGCGGCGCTGCGCGCACTCGAGACCACGCTGCGCGCGTTGCCGTCGAGCACGATCGGCGCGGCGCTGCGGCAAGTCGCGGTGGCCGGGGCGGCGAGCGCGCCGCGCGTCGAGGCGCTCTCGCTCGTCACGGGTCTCGCGAGGGATCCGGATCCGGGCGTGCGCCTCGCGGTGCTGTCCGCGCTCGCGGGCACCGAGGTCGATGCAGCCACGCCGTGGCATACGCCGGATCCCGACGGCATCGATCGCATCATCACGGCGGCGCTCGCGACCGACACGTGGCCGGATGTCCGCCGCCGCGCCGCGAGCTCGCTCGGCCTGCGCTGTCAGCGACCGGGTCCGCGCGATGCGCTCGTCGAAGCGGTAGCCAAGGACAAGGCCACCGAGGTGCGTGCCGATTCGCTCGTAGCGCTCGTGCAGTGTCGAGCGCAGGGCATCACCGAGATCCTCGCGAGGGCATGGGATGATACGCGCGCACCGATCGAGCTGCGCACGCAGGCGGTCAACCTCGCGGCGGTGCTCGGCGACGCGAAGCTCGGGCAAACGCTCGTCGGAAAATTCGCCCGCTGGCGAGGAGCTGCCATCAGCGCCGGCGATGACGGCGAAGCAGCGCTCCAGCTCGCGATCGCGAGCGCGCCCGTGATCGCGATCCTCGACGCGCCGGGTGCGGTCTCCGCACTGACCGACGCGCTCTATGACGCAGCGTTCCCGGAGATCGTCTCGGCGGCGGCCACCGCGCTCGGAACGCTGGGCCCCAAGTGCCCTGCGTCCGCCAGGACCAAGCTCCTGGAGATCAGCAAGGACGGCAGTGATGCATCGCGCGCGGCCGAGCTCGCGCTCTCCGGGTGTGGCGGCAAGGCACGCTGAGAACAGGCGCGCCTGTAGGACAGCGTGCCAATGCACTCCAGACTGCCACTTACGCTACGAGCAATCCGCAGGATCCGCGTGAACGCCATCCAGTCGTGAACGAAGGTTCGCGCTCGCCCGTGCGGCATGCGCGTTGCTCGTGGTTGTCTACATCATGACCACTCGCTTCCTCGCTCCTGCCCTTTTCGCTGTTGCCTCGCTCGCCAGTGCCTGTGTCATCGAAGGCGATGGCGTCGCCGATGCCACCATCGAAGTCGCCAACGACTCCGACTACATCATCGACGAGCTCTACCTGACCGGCGTGAACAGCAGCTCGTGGGGGCCGAACCTCCTCGGCGGCGACGGCCTGTTCCCCGACGAGTCGATCGTGCTCGCCGTCGATTGCGGCTACTACGACGCACTGCTCGTCGACGAGACCGGCGTGGAGTGCGAGCTCCGCGACCTCGACCTCTGCCTCAACGACGCGCTGTGGGTGATCACGAACAACACCTGCTCCGTGTTCGGCAAGAAGGCCCCCGAGGCGAAGACCACTTCGACGCCGGCTGACACCGCGTCGATGTGATCTCGCGGCGCCGCCAAGGCGAGCGCCCCGACTACTGCAGAGACTGAAGCGCGTCCTTGAGCTTCTGATTCTGCGGCTCGATCTCGAGGCCGCGCTGGAACATGCTCTTCGCCTTCGGCGGCTGGCCGAGGTGCAAGTGGATCTTGCCGAGCGCCCAGTACACCTCGCCCTTCGTGACGCCGGAGTCCGAGTCGATGTTCTGCAGCACGAGCGACTGGTAGATCTTGCGCGCCTTCTCCCAATCCTCGGCAGCGAGATACAGCTTCGCGAGGCTCGTCATCGTCGAGACGTCGCCGGGGTTGATCCGCAGCGCTTCCTCGTACGCCGCGAGCGCACCCGCGCGATCACCACGCGCTTCGAGGATGCCGCCCTGGCGCTGGCGGAATCGCGCGACGTCCTTCATGCGACGCGCGCGCTTCGCTTCCTCGGCGAGCTTGTCGTAGATCGGCGCGGCCTCGTCGAGGCGATTCGTGGCGAAGTACAGATCGGCGAGCGGCGCCATCACGCGTGCATCGTCGGGAGCGTCGGCGTTGGCCTTGGCGAGCGCGGCGAGCGCGGCGTCGGTGCGGCCGACCTTGCGCTCGAGATCGGCGATCTCGACGTACAGCGCCACGCGCTCCGCGGGCTTCGTATCGGTCACGCGACGCGCGAGCATGTCGGCGAGCAGCACGTTGTCGCGGCGCTCGCGCGCGAGCTTCTCGAGCGCGGCGATCGACGGCGCGTGCGACGGATCGTGGCCGAGCGCGCCTTTGTAGTGCTGCATCGCGGTGTCGGTATCGGAGTCGCCCACGCGCGCGACCTCGCCGAGACGGAAGAACAGATCCGCAGCATCGCGGCCCTGCGGCGCGAGATCGAGCGCGCGCTGCAGCACGTCCTTGCACTTGTCCCAATCGCCCGAGCGCTCGTAGATCTTCGAGAGCCGCGTGAGCGCGGCCACGGAGGTCGGCTCGCGCGCGAGGATCTTCTCGAGGATCTCGCCCGCCGCGTCCGGGTTGTCGAGCTGCCCTTCCCACACGTCCGCGGCCCGCGCGAGGGTCGCGATCTCGCCGGCGCTGTCGCCCTGTGCGGCGTATAGCTCCGCGCGCTTCTCGAGGAGATCCACGAGATCGTGCGGGCGGTTCGACGCGGTGAGCAGGCGATCGAGCTCCACGTAGGCGGGCTGATAGCTCGCATCCACGTCGAGCGCCGCGTACCAGCTGGCGATCGCGTCGTCGATGGAGCCACGCTTGTGCTCGGCGGTGTTCGCCATCTCGCCGTGAATGGCGACCCTGTCCGACGCGGAGGTCGCGAGAGACAAGCGACGGCTCTGCGTGTCGGACACGGCCATCCAGTCGCCCGCCTTCGCGTACGCAGCTTCGAGCGACGCGATCGCGGACAGATCGTCCGGATCGAGATCGAGCACGGACTGCCACGCGGACACACCGCGCGGCGTGTCGGACTCGAGCTGCGCGATCTCGACGCGTAGCTGCTTCTCGTCCATCGGTGACGACGCCGCTCGCGCTGCGCGACCCAGCGTATCGATCAGCTCGGCGCGCTGGTTCGACGCGCGATAGAGGCGCGCGAGCTCGTCGAGCGCCTGGCGATCGGTGTCGTCGTTGTCCGTGATCTCGCGCAGCGCAGCGATCGCGCCTTCGCGATCACCGGCGCGCTCCGCGAGCCGCGCGACCTCCGCGTACGCGGCGCGCTTCTCGGGCAACTCTTGCACCGTACGTCCGCGCTGGCGCAGCGCATCGGCGAGCGCCACCACGTCGCCCTTCTGGCGCAGGATCTCGATCACCGCGTCGAGCGCGGACAGCTCCTCGGGCTCGAGTGCGAGCGCCGCGCGATACGCGGCCGCTGCCTCGTCGAGCTGGCCGAGCCGCTCGCGCTGCACGTTACCGAGGAACACGAGCAACGCGACCTGCACGTCCGGATCGCGCGCCTGCGCGTCGTGCGCGTTCACGATCGCAGACAGCCGCGTGCCCACCTCTTGCCACTGGCCGAGGCGCTCCGCGAGCCGCTCTGTCTCGGCCAGCGCTTGCGTCGACGCGGGATCGATCGCGAGCCAGCGCAGCGCCGCATCGAGTGCACGCGCGCGATCGCCGAGGCGCCCCTCCGCGAGCTCCACGATGCGCCCGAGCGACGCTGCTCGATCGATCGGATCCTCGGTCAACACGAGCTTGGCTTCGAGGACGTTGATGAGCCTCGCGGCGTCGCCGTCCTGCTCGAACAGCGGCTCGAGCGTCTCGACGATGTCGGGACGCAGCTCGTTCGAAACCGCGGTGAGCATGCGCTCCAGCGCTGCACGCGCTTGCAGGTGCATCGGCGCGAGCTGCAGCACCTCGCGATACGCGGCTACCGCGGCGCGTGGCGCGCGCAGCGTGGTCTCGTGCAGGTCGCCCATGTGGAACAAGTAGTTCGCCGCCGTGGGATCGTCCTCGGCAGCGTCGGCCTGTCGCCGCAGCACGCCGGCGAGCTCCTCCCACTTGCTCGATCGTGCGAGCACGCGCTCGAGCGCGGACAGTGCAGCGCGCGGCTCGGGCCCGTGCGATGCGCGCTCGTACGCGCTCGCGGCGCGATCGAAGTCCGCGAGGCGATCCTCGCAGATCATGCCGAGCTGCATCGCGTACGCCTGCTCGACGTCCATCGGCAGGGACTCTTGCAGCAAGCGCTCTAGGCGCGTCGCCAGCTCCGGCCACAGCGACGCGTTGCCCTCGGCGAGACGAAGGAGCGGCTGCAGGTGATCCGCGTTCTCGGGCGTCGCTTGGATCGCACGCGACCACACGCTGAACGCCTCGACCGGGTTGTTCGCCAGGTTCTCGTGGACGTCGGCGAGCGCTGCCCAGTCCGCGAGCTGCGCACTCGGATCGTCGGACGGCACCGCGAGCCGGCGCTCGTACACGCGCGCGAGTCCCGCTGCGTCGCGCTCCGCGCGGTACACGCGCTCGAGGATCGCCGACGTCGCCGCCACGTGATCCTCGTTGCCCATCAGCACCTGCAACGCGTTGCGCGCGGCTCCGTGCGAGGGCAGCACTTGCAGCACCGCGCCATAGCGCGGGATGGCCGCCTCGGGATCGGTGAGCTCGACCTCGACGATGTGCGCCGCGCGGAACGCGAGGTCCGCACGCTCTTGCACGCCGGTCGCGAGGATCGCGCGCTTGTCGACGACATCGAGCAGCTCGGGCCACATCTTCTGCTTGCGATAGATGCGGTCGAGCTCGGCGAGCGCGGTCGGCTCGCCCGCATCGTCGTCGGTGATCGCGACGAGCTTGTCGATCGCTTGATAGATGTCCTCGAGCTGCGTCTCGTACACGCGCGCCGCCGCGTGACGCAGCTGCTGGCGGGCCGTGACATCCGTGGTCAGCTCGATCTTGCGCTCGAGGATGGTCGCGAGCTCGCGGCCATCCTGTGCTTGACCGTAGAGCCGCTCGAGCGCGTCGAGCGCGGACAGGTCGGAGTCGTCGACGGACAGCACGTTGCGATATGCCTGGATCGCGGCCGTAGGTTCCTGCAGCACCTCGTCGTAGAGCGCCGCCACGCGGTGGAGCAGCACGAGCCGCACCCCGGTGTCCTCGGACAGCTCGGCGCGACGCTCGACGACCTTGACGAGCTCTTGCACGCGACCTTCGAGCGCGAGGAGCCGATCGAGCGCGCCGAGCGCCACGAGATCGTCAGGTCGTGCTTGCTCCACCTTGCGCCACGCGCGGATCGCGGACTTGTTGTCGCCGCGCTGGGTCTCGTGGATCTCGGCGGCGCGCGCCCATAGCGAACCCGCGAGGTCCCCGTTCGAGGCGGTCGCCGCGCCCTCTTCGAGCGTGCCCACCGCGGCGTCCCACGCGCCGAGCTTGGCCGCGAGGTTGAGCAGGCGGAGAAGGCTGTCCTCGTCAGCGACGTCGATGCGCCACGCACGCGCGAGCGAGTGAAGCGCGAGATCGAGCGCGCCACCGCGCTCCTCGTGGATCTGCGCGATCTCGTGGAGCGTGGTGATCTGGTCGATCGGATCGCGCACGAAGTCGAGCTTCGCGTCGAGGATGACCACGAGCTTCTGCCACCAATCTTGCTCGCGATACACGGGCTCGAGGAGCTCGAAGATGCGCTCGCGGTGCTCCTCGTGCTGGACCAGGAGCTCGAGCGAGCTGACGGCGCGCTCCCACGCCGCGCCCTCGGCGATCACGTGCTCGTGCTGATCGATCGCGGCCGCGAAGTCTTTGATCTCGACCTCGAGGAGCTGGGCCAAGCGCAGGCGCAGCTCGGCCGTCTCTTGCGGCTCTTGCGAGCGCGACAGACGCGCTTCGAAGAGATCCACGAGGTCACGCCACTGCTCGCGCGAGCGGTACAGACGCTCGAGCTCGCCCACGGCTTCGTGGTACGCGTGCTCCACGGCAGGCGAACCGCCGCCCTCGGTCTGCAGTACCACCTCGCGCCAGCCTTCGATCGCACGACCGGCATCGCCGAGGCCGTCCTCGACGAGGCGGGCGCGCTTGATCGAGACGTCGCGACGCAGATCGTCGTCGGCGCGAGCGATCTCGTCCTCGTAGATCTGGACGAGCTCGGGCCACTTCTGCGCGCGGCCGAGGAGCTCCTCGAGACGGCGAATGATCTCGCGCTCGTCGGGGATGGCCCCATCGATCTGGACCGCGAGCGCGCGGCGATACGCGGTATACGCCGCGTCGACGTTCTGGAGGCGGCGGTCGTAGATGGCCGCGGCCGCGATCGCGATCTCGCGAAGGTCCTCGGACTCGCCCGTCTCCGCGTCGAGGTACTGCTGGTACGTCTGCGCGACAAAGCCCCAGTTGTCGATCATCGACGCGAGGCGCTGCAGCTGATCGCGAATCGTCGAGTCGTCGGGAGACTCGCGGAACAGTCGGGCGAACCACTTGCTCGCGTTCTCGAAGTCCTCGAGCTGCTCCTCGTAGAGGCGCGCGACGAAGCGCGTGATCTTCAGGCGCTCGGCGGGATCGCTCGTGCCTTCGAGGCGCGCCTCGTAGACCCGGATCAGATCCGACCAGCGCTGTTGACCGATATAGATCGGCTCGAGCACTTCGGCGGCGAGCGCACGCAGATCGGGATCCTTCAAGAAGCGCTCGACGGACGACAGCGCCTTCTCGTTGCGCGCGTCGCCGGACAGCGCGGCGGAGTAGTTATCGATCGCGGCTTCCACGTCGTGGAGGTGCTTCTCGTGGATCTCGCCGAGCTGGACGCGCAGGTTCACGGCCTCTTCGACGGACGTCGCGAAGCCGAGGCGGCGCTCGTACAGATCGACCACGTCGGGCCACCTGCCCTCCTCGCGGTACAGGGCCTCGAGCGCGTCCACGGCATCGCGTCGCTCGGGCGCGAGGGCGAGCACTTGCTCCCACGTACCGATCGCATCCTCCGGACGATCGAGCGTGATGTACAAGCCCGCGGCTTCGACGAGCGCGGCCACACGATCCTCGACGTCGGCTGCCGACGAGTCCGCCTGGCGCAGGAGGATCTGCACGAGCTTCTCGGTGTCCCCGACCTCGCGATAGATGTTCTCGAGCGCGGCGAGCGCGCGCGGGTCGTCGTGCTGGGTGTCCAGCACCTTCAGGTAGTACTCGCTCGCGAGGTTCAGATCGCGACGCACGGCGCGCGAGAGGTCCGCGACGTCGAGATACAGGCGGCGCTGGATCTCCGAGTCGAGGACGTCGGGCGCGACATCGCGGTACGCATCGATCAGGTCGGCCTCGCGGCCGAGCTCGCCGGACAGGCGCTCCACCTCGGCGACGATCTGCGGGAGCTCGGGCTCGGTCGCCGCATGACGAAGCGCTTGGAGCTGCACGTCGAACGCGCCCGCTTTGTCGTCGAGCATGTACTCGCGGAGGCGGACGACCTCGCCGAGCGCGCGCAGCTTGACGCCCGGGTCATTGGTCCACTCCGCCGCGCGCAGCTGCAGCGCGGCGAGGCGCTCGTGTTGCCCCGTGCCGTCGTAGATCGGACGCAGGATGTCAGCGGCGATGATGCGTTGATCGGTGTCTTGCAGCGATGCCTCGACCGCGGCGATCGCGTGCGCGTTGTCCGGCTCCTCGTCGAGGACGAGCTTCCAGCGATCGAGCGCAGCGTAGGGGCGCGCGAGCGGACCGCGCAACAGGCGCGCCGTCTCGACGTTCAGCTCCACGCGGCGCGAGGGATCGAGCGCGGCTTGCCGCTCGAGCACTTCGAGCAGATCCGACCAGCGCTCGGCCTCGCGATAGAGACGCGCGAGCTCGGACAGCGCGCGCTGATCGCTACCATCGCGATCGATGATCTCGAGGTGTGCCGCGATCGCGTCGTCGGGCTCCTCGAGCATGACCTCGTGGATCTCGGCGATGCGCCCGAGGAGCTGCGTTGCCTCCACGGCCTCCGCGTGATCGAGCTTGCGGCGCAGGATGTCGATCAGCTCGCGCCACTTCTCGCTCGCCTCGTAGAGCCGCTCGAGCGCGTCGAGCGCGCCGGCGTCGGTGGGCTGATCGTCGAGCAGCTCGGCCCACGTCGCGATCGCGGCGGCCTTGTCGCCGAGCTTCTCTTCCTCGAGCGCGGCGACGCGAGCGAGCAGCGCCCGGCGCTCGCCTGCCTCCTCGGCCCACTCGGCTTGTTTGCGCGTGATCGCGCGGAGCTCGGACCATGCCTTGCCCTCCTCGTACAAGCGAGCGAGCGCCGTCGTGGACCGGCGCACGGTGGTCGGGTTGGACGGATCCACCTCGAGCCAGCGCCGGTACGACTCGATCGCGCGCGGCGCATCGCCGAGCTGCGTGTCGTAGTACGCGGCGAGCTCGCCGAGCAGCGCGGCGCGCGTGACGACGTCGCCCTCGGGTGCGGCGTTCGCCGCGGCCTCGAGCGCGGCGGTTGCTTCGGGCCACCGGCCGAGCGACTGCGCGAGACGGGACAGCTCCTGGCGCGCGCGCTCGTGCGTGGGATCGAGCTGGAGAACGGCGAGCCACGCGTCGAACGCCTTGGGTGCGCCCGACAGCTCGGCCTCCTCGATCGTCGCGATGCGCGAGAGCAGCTCGACGGACTCGGTGCCCGACGATTTCTCGTACTGGACGCGCAGGACGCCGACGAGATCCTTCCACAGCTTCTCGCTCTCGTAGAGCGGCTCGAGGATGCGCGCGACACGCTGCGCGACGTCCTTGGTGGCGAGCAGCTCCTCGAGCAGCTCGCGCCCGTCGGCGTGTCCCTTGCGGCGATTGACCACGTCCTCGAGCAGATCGACCGCGCGGCTCGGATCGCCGAGCTTGTGCGCGAACAGATCCGCGCGCCGATACAAGAGCTCGACGGTGTCGCCCGTGGTGACCACGCCGCCGGTCGGGCTGATCGCCACGACGCCACGCGCTGCGGGGCCGGTCGCGATGTAATCGGCTTGGCGCGCGAGCAGCTCCTCGAGCTCCGTCCACTGCTCGGCGTTCGTGTACAGGCGATCGAGCGCCGTGTAGCTCGCCATGTAGCTCGGATCGAGCGCGAGCACGCGGCGATGTGCCTCCGCCGCGTGGGCGGGCTGGTTCAGCACGTCCTCGTCGAGCGTCGCGATCTCGAGCAGCGACGCGAGGCGCGCGCGATCGTCGAGCGTCACGCCGGCGCGCCGCTCGAGGAGCGCGCGCAGATCGCTGTAGCGCTGCTCGATGCGGTACGCGTTCGCCAGCGCATCGTACGCATCCGGCGCATCGGGCTCGACCTCGAGCACCGTGAGCCACGCGCGCTCCGCCGTCGGCGCATCGCCGAGACGCGGTCCCGCCACCAGCGCGAGCTCCGTGGCCACGGCCCGGATCTCCGCCGGCGTCGCGTTCCGCGAGCGCAGCGTCGCGAGCGCCTTGCCGAGTTGTTGCGCCCACTCCCCATCGCGACCCAGCTGACCGGCCAGCGCGCCGAGCGCGTTGCGAACCTCGCCGTCGGCGGGGTCTGCCTCGATCACGTGAAGGCCCGATTGCCACGCCGCGGCCGGATCGCCAAGGTCGACGTGATAGAGGCGCATCAGCTGGCGGTCGAGCTCGAGCCGCTCGTTCGCGGTGGTCTCGGCGCCGTTGCGGATCACCTCGAGCGCGAGCGCTTGCACGCCCACGTTCCTCGCGGCCACGAGGTGCGGGAGGATCGCGCGCGCCGTCGCCACGCGCTCCACGGGCGGCAGCTTGCTCGCGGGACCGTCGGCGAGGATATAGCGCACGAGCGCGGTCACCGCGGCCGGACGAACCGCGTTGCCCGGACCGGGAATCGCGAGCGCTTGCTTGTAGTAGTCGAGTGCGTTCGCGAAGCGCTCGTTGCCCTCTTCCTCGAGCTTGGCGAGGCGCATGAGCATGTCGAACCGCGCCTGCGGATCGCTCGTGTGCTCGAGCTCCATCGCGAGCACTTCGGCGACCGCTTCGCCGTCCCCGCGCGCTTCTTCGATGCGAGCGAGCGAGCGCATCGCGCGGATCTGGGTCGGCGTGACCTGCAGCGCCTCGCGATACGTGGCGGCGGCACCATCGAGATCGGCGAGCCGCTCTTCCTGTAGCGACGCGATCTCGAGGAGCAGCGACGTGCGCTCGCTCGGATCTTTCTCGCGCGCGGCACGGCGCCGATACGACGCGAGCAGGTCCTGCCAGTCAGCGAGCTGGATCGCGAGCTCTTCGAGGTGCTGCTCGGCTTCGCGATCGTCGGGCGCCAGCGCGGTCACCTGGCGGTGGTACGCGCGCGCGCGCTCGGGATCCGCGAGGCGCCGCGAGGCGATCTTCGCGAGCTCGCGCAGCATGCGCAGCTTCATCGCGTCGTCGATACTGGCGCCTTCGGCGGCGCTGCGCGCGCGACGTTCGTCGAGCTTGCGATCTACCTCCGCACCGCCTTCGGCGGCGCTGCGCGCGCGACGTTCGTCGAGCTTGCGATCAAACGCCGCGGCGACGTCGCGCCATTGCTCGGGCTCGCTGGCGAGGCGGAGCACGTCGGTGAACAATGCCTCGCTGGACGGATCGAGCTCGTACGCGCGCAGTGTCCACGCGAACGCGAGGGTGCGCGACGCGAGGCGCTGCTCGCAGAGCTGGCGGATCTGCGCGATCTTGGCGAGGCGCGCAGCCGTGTCGGGCGCTGCGGCGAGCTCGATCTCGTACATCGTGATGAGACGAGCCCACTTCTCCTGCTTCGTGTAGATCGGCGTCAGCGCCTTCGCGGCGCGCTGGTTCTGCGGATCCACGGCGAGCACGCGCTCCCACACCTGCCGCGCACGCTCGGTGGCAGGCGCGACCTGCGCGTCTTTGGCGTTGTCCGCGCGCTCTTGCGCGAGCTGCGCGGCGCGCTCGACGAGCGGCAACCGGCGCGTCCTGTCGTCGAGGCGATCGGCGATGCCGAGCAGCGCATCGACGAGCTCCTCTTGCTGGCCCAGGCGCGCGTAGAGCTGCTCGAGCCCCGCGAAGTCACCGGCGGTGGCGTAGAGCTCGCGCAGCGTGCGCAGCGCCTTGGCGTGATTGGGCTCGAGATCGAGGATGCGCTTCCACTGCTCGGCGGCGACCTGCGCGGAGCCGAGGCGATCCGCGTAGACCTGCCCGAGCTTCTCGAGCAGCGCGATCGACTCCTTGGTCTTGTTCTGCTCCGTCAGCGCGGCGATCTGGCGCTCGAGAATCTCGGCGAGCGCCACGAAGCGCTTCTCGCGCTCGTACAGGCTCGCGAGCGCGACGAGTGTCTCCGGATGATCGGGTCCCGCGTCGACGAGGATCGTGTTGTAGATCTCGATCGCGAGGCGCGAGTCACCGAGGCGCTCTGCTGCGAGGCGCGCCATCTCGGCTTGCTTCGCGCGTTTCTCGTCGGGCCCGAGCTCGTTGGCCTCGCGCCCGAGGACATCGATCAGCGCGCGCCACTGGCGGCGCTTCGTGTAGATCTCTTTGAGCTTCGCGAGCGCGTCGCCGCTGATCGGCGTGCGCGGCGCGATCTCGACGATGCGCTCGAGCGGACGCACCGCGTTCGCGAAGTTGCCGAAGCGCTCCGACCACAGATCGGCGATCTCGCGCAGTACGGCGATGCGTTCGTCGTCGGAGACGCCGGGCGACTCGCTCTTGCGCGTGAGCACGGCGATGAGGTCGTTCCATCGGCCGAGCGCGCGAAACTTGGCGGCCAGCTCGTCGGCGGCGCGCTTGTTGTCCGGATCGATCTTGAGGATCGCGTTGTAGGTGTTGATCACCATCACGTCGAGCCGCAGCTTGTCGCGATAGATCTCGACGACCTGGTGCAAGCGATCGACCCGGCCTGCCACGTCGCCCTCCGGCAGTCGCTCGACCTCTTCCTTCATGAGATCGAGGAGCGCGTTCCACTTCTCGGTCCTGCGATACAGACGCGCGAGCGCCGCGCGGGCTTCGTGAGACGAGGGATCCGCGCGGAGGTGTTGCTTCCACGCTTCGATCGCCTTCTCGGGGTTGTTCTGCGCTTCGGCGAGCTGCGCGATCTCGACGGAGATCGAGCGCCCGCCTGCGGCGATCGCGCCGCTCTGATCACCGCTGTCCGGACGCGGCCGCACCTGCTTCTCGACCTGGCGCAGGAGCGCGAGCAGCTTCTGGTTCTCGCCCCTCTTCGGATAGTACTCGCGATAGAAGTCGATCGCGGCGGGGTGCGCCGGATCGATCTTGCGCACGCGACGGAAGTACTCCTCGGCCTGATCGAGATCGCCGATGTGCTTCCACAGCAGCATCGCGACCTGGAGCAACATGCCGAGGTCTTCGCCGTCGCGGCGCGCCTTGATGGCGCTCTGATAAGCGGCGACCAGCGCGGGCCAATCACCCGCGCTCGCGAGCGCATCGGTGACAGCGCGCAGCGCTTGCGGCTGCGACGGATCGAGCACCAGCACGCGCTTCACCGCGGCATCCGCGCGCGCAGCGTCGTTCAGGTGAGACCGCGCGACCTCGGCGAGGCTGTTGAGCGCCGTGACCTTCTCCTCGACGGTGGCGGCCACGTCGGCGCGCTCGTCGAGTAGCTTCGCGAGCTCTGGCCAGCGCTGCTGGCGCCGCAGGTGCCGCGCGAGATGGAACGCGGCCTTGCCGTTCTTGGGATCCACCTCGAGCGACTTGCGCAGGTACTGCTCTGCCTCGGGCGCATCCGGCGCGAAGCGAACGTACGCCTCGGCGGCGGACGCGTAGAGGCCGGTGGCGAGGCTGCGATCCGTGGAGCCGCTGGCTTCCTTGACGTACTTCTCGGCGAACTTCTTCCAGTTCTTCTGCGCGACATCGAGCTCCTCGATCGCCTCTTTGGCCATCGAGTCGTCCGGGCGTGCCTCGAGCACTGCGTCAAACGCCGCGCGCGCCGCGGGAACGTCGAGCAACTCACCGTCGAGGATCATCCCCTTCTCGAGCAGCAAGTCGACGCGGCGGTCGACCGCGCCGGGCTCTTGCGGCGTCAGCGCGCCGAGCTCGATGTCGATGAGCTGCACGACGGCGTCGGGCCGCCCGCGTTGGGCGAGCAGCTTGCGAGTCGCCGCGAGCTTGTCCACGCGGACATTGGGTGGGGTGGCCCGTGCTGCGGATGCGAGTGCATCGCGTGCCTGGGCGTCATCTGGATCGTTCTCGAGGACGGCGAGGAGGTTCGCGAAGTCAGCCATGATTCGTGCCCGGAGGGCGCCCGACTGTACCGAGGATCCGCGCGGTTAGGGCGCTCCCGGCCGAGGGATCCACCTGCCCGTAAGACCGGCCGGGTGACCTCGAAACAGCGGCGGGCGAGGCGTACAAACGCCATCTCGTGAGCGTTCGTTCGTCGCTCGGCTATCTGCGTCCCTATCGCGCGCGACTCGCGGCAGGCGTGGTGATGCTCGCGCTCACGAACGCGGCGTACCTCGGCGTGCCCGAGCTCATGGGCCGCGCGATCGACGAGATCAAGCCAACCGGCACGGACGCGACGCTCGTCATCTATCTCGTCCTCGGGATGGTCGGCTTCGCGCTGCTCACCGCAGCGACGCGCATCGCCTCGCGCATCTGGATCTTCAACGCGGCCCGCGGCGCCGAGTTCGATCTTCGCTCCCAGTTGTTCGGGCACATGGTGACGCTCTCGCCCGCGTACTACCGCGACCATCCCGTCGGCGATGTGATGTCGAGGCTGACCAACGACGTGCAGACGGTGCGCGCGATGTGGGGCTTTGGCCTCGTCTCGCTCGGCAACGCGATCCTCGCGTTCGTCACCGTGCTCGGCGTGATGCTCGCGACGGATCCGATCGTCACGCTGTGGGCGATCGCGCCGTTCCCGCTGATCTACGTCGTCGGTCAGGCGATGAGCAAACGCATGTGGGCGTCGATGCGCAACGTGCAGGTCGAGCTCGGCGCGCTCTCGTCGAGGATCCAGGAGGACCTCGGCGCGATCCAGGTGATCAAGACGTATGGCCTCGAGGAGGTCCGGCGCAAAGGCTTCATCGAGCGATCCGAGAAGCTCCTGAAGGAGAACATGGAGGCGGCCAAGGTCCGCATCCAGCTCGGGCCGATCCTCAACACGCTCGCGTCGCTCGGCATGGCGATCCTCATCCTGTTCGGCGGGCGCGCCGTGATCTTTAGCGACATGACCAAGGGCGAGGTCGTCGCGTTCGCCGGCTATCTCACGCGCCTCGTGTGGCCGACGCTGACGCTGGGCTTCATGCTCGCGCTCGTCCAGCGTGGTCGCGTGTCGTGGCAGCGGCTCCTCGAGCTCCAGAACACCAAGACCGATATCCCCGAGGGACGTGGAGACGCCCTGCCCGACTCCACGAAGCCCGCGACCGTCGAGGTGAAGGACCTGACGATCGAGCTCGGCGCTCGCGCGATCCTCGCGAACGTCGATCTGACGCTTCGGCCCGGCACCATCACCGCGGTGGTC
This sequence comes from Pseudomonadota bacterium, assembly GCA_023428295.1. Classification (GTDB taxonomy): domain Bacteria; phylum Myxococcota_A; class Polyangia; order Haliangiales; family Haliangiaceae; genus JABFXX01. Next base: position 13,660 of record JAEYYV010000101.1, on the reverse strand, counting down.
GGACGCACGGGCGCGGGCAAGAGCACGCTCGTCGACGCGCTGTGCCGCTTGATCGAAGTGCCGCCGGGCTCCGTGTTCCTCGACGGCAAAGACATCACCACGCTGCCGCTCGGCTCGCTGCGCAAGCAGATCGGCTACGCGCCGCAGGAAGCGTTCCTGTTCTCGACGACGATCGCGGACAACATCGCGATGGGCTATGGCGGCGGCACCGCGATTCCCGCTGCGCGCGCCAAGGAGCTCGAGTCCGTCGGACGAACCGCCGCCACGGATCTGCGCGACGAGCCTCGCGTGGTCGCGGCGGCCACCGCAGCCGGGCTCGTGCGTGACCTCGCGGCGATGCCCGAGGGACTCGCGACGATCGTCGGCGAGCGCGGCATCACGCTGTCGGGCGGACAGCGCCAGCGCGTCGCGCTCGCACGCGCCCTCGCCGCCGAGCCGCGCTTGCTCGTCCTCGACGATTCGCTGTCGTCCGTGGATGCGGAGACCGAGCGCGCGATCTTGAAGAACCTCAAGAACGTGATGCACGGCCGCACCGCCGTGCTCATCAGCCATCGCATCGCGGCGATCAAGGACGCGGATCAGATCATCGTTCTCGACCAAGGCAAAGTCATCGCGCGCGGCACGCACGCGGAGCTGCTCGCGCAGGGCGGTACGTACTCCGAGCTCTACGCGTCGCAGCTCGACACCGACGCGGTAAAGGACGCGCACTGATGGCGACCGCCACCGCGCCACGCGGCGAGCCCGCACGCGACGAGGTCAACCTCGGCAGGGCCTACGACCTCGAGCTGTTTCGCCGGCTGTGGCCGTACATCCGGCCGCACAAGAAGCTGCTCGCGGCGTGGGCGCTGTTCATGCCACTCACGATCGCGCTCGAGCTCGCGCAGCCTCGGCTGTTCGGCTACGCGCTCGCGAACCACATCCTCACCGGCGACATCGCGATGCTGCCCCTCGACGCGGCGGCGTACATGGCGCTCGTCATCGCGCAGGGCGGCTCGTCGTTCTGCGAGATCTGGTTCCTGCAGGCCGCGGGTCAGAAGACCATGCACGCGCTGCGCATCGCCACGTTCGACAAGGTGCTGTCGCAGCGAGCAGCGTTCTTCGATCGCATTCCCGTCGGGCGCCTGATGACGCGCATGACGAACGACATCGAGAGCCTCAACGAGATGTTCTCGCAGGGCGCGATCACGCTCATCGCGGACATCTTGAAGATGATCGTCATCATCGGCGTGATGTTCGTCATCGATTGGCGGCTCACGCTGCTCGTGCTCGGCACGCTGCCGCTGATGTTCATGCTCGTCGAGTACGCGCGTCGCCTCATGCGCGCCTCGTTCCGCCAGATCCGCGTGCGCCTCGCCGCGATGAACGCGTTCGCGCAGGAGCACCTCTCGGGCATCAAGGTGCTCCACCTGCTCGGCCGGCAGACCACAGCGCTGTCGGAGTACGACGAGATCAACGCGGGACATCGCGACGCGTACCTCGGTCAGATCCGCGCGGACGCGGCGATGTACGCCATCGTCGAGGCGATCGAGTCGGTCGCGATCGGCCTCGTGCTGTGGTTTGTCGCCGGGCGGCCCAACGACGCGTCGATGATCGAGACCGTCGCGATCATCGCGATGTTCATCGAGTACCTCCGCAAGTTCTTCATCCCCGTGCGCGACCTCTCGCAGAAGTACGCGGTCATGCAGGGCGCGATGGCGGCGAGCGAGCGCATCTTCCAGCTGCTCGACAACGACGAGCCCGACGGCAAGACGTCGGCGATGGTCACGCGCCCCGAGCATCCCGACGCAGGCGATGCCGACGATGCCCGCGGATCCTCGTCGGCGATCGAGCTCGCCAACGTTCACTTCTCGTACGGAGCGGAGCCGATCTTGCGCGGCGTCGACATGAAGGTCGACAAGGGCGCGACGATCGCCGTCGTCGGCGCCACGGGCTCGGGCAAGTCCACCGTGATCAAGCTGTTGACGCGTCTCTACGAGCGCGATCGCGGATCGATCCGCCTCGCCGGCAAGGACATTCGCGATCTGCCGCTCGCCGAGCTGCGCCGCCGCATCACGGTCGTCTCGCAGGACGTCATCTTGTTCGCCGGGTCGCTCGCCGACAACATCGCGCTCGGCAAGCCGTACCCGCGCGAGAAGATCGAGGAGGCCGTGCGGCGCGTGGGCCTCGATCGCGCCCTCGCCCGCCGCGCGTCCGGCCTGGATACGCCGGTCGCCGAGCGCGGCTCCAACTTCTCCGCAGGCGAGCGCCAGCTCGTGGCGTTCGCCCGCGCGCTGCTGCGCGACCCCGAGATCCTCATCCTCGACGAGGCCACCGCCCACGTCGATCCCGAGGCAGAAAGCCTCATCGAGAAGGGGGTCGCCGAGCTGATGAAGGGCCGGACGACGCTCGTCATCGCGCACCGCCTGTCCACGATCCGCAACGCGGACCAGATCGTCGTCATGGCCCAAGGCCAGGTCGTCGAGTCCGGTACGCACGATCAGCTGGTTGCGAAGGACGGCTACTACGCCGCACTCGAACGCACCTTCCGCCGGCGCGACGCCGGAGGCGACGCGATCAGCGAAGCCTGAAGCAGTCCTTCGCCAGATTCGCTACAATCGCGAGTAGATGTCGGTCGGGGCGGGAAGCCTACAATCAGCCGTCGAGGCCATGGCCGACGGCGCGATCGTCGCGGACACGCGCTCCGGAGACGTCTTCATCAACACGACCGCGCGCGAGATGCTCGGCATCCCCGCCGAGGCGCGCGTGGACACCGCGTACCTCAAGGACACGGTCGGCTTCTATCCATTCGATCTCGCCACGGGTGGCGATGGCCAACCGATTCGCGAAGAGGTTCGCATCGGTGATCGCGTGCTTCACTCCGTCGTCACGCCGCTGCGTGAAGGAGATGCGAACACCGGCGCCATCGTCATCCTGCGTGACCTCGGAGACACTGCCGACGTCGCGCGCCGTCGCGCCGAGTTCGCGCAGGTCATGTCGCACGAGCTGCGCACGCCGCTGACCTCGATCGCCGGCGCGCTCGACATCGTGCTCTCCGGCTACGCGGGTGCGCTCTCCGATCGACAGCTCCGCTACGTCGACATGGCGCGCCAAGCCGCGACGCGGATGAACCAGCTCGTCGATCAGCTGCTCGATCTCGCACGCGCACAAGCCGGCTCGATCACCATCGCCGCCGCACCGGTGCAGCTCGATCGCCTCGCGCGCGAGGTCATCGATCGCTACCGCACCGCCGCCGCCACCAAGCACCTGACGATCGTCCTCGGCGCGTCCGCGAACGACATCTCGATCCTCGGTGATCCCGAGCGCCTCGCTCAAGTGCTCGGCAACCTCGTCACCAACGCGATCCGCTTCGCGCCCTCCGGTGGAACGATCGATGTCCAGGTCTTCGGTCCGCCGCTCTCCGAGGACGCGGTCGGTGTCTCGGTTCACAACACGGGCGAGCCGATCGCGCCCGAGGATCGCGAGCGCGTGTTCGAGCCGTTCTCCGCGAGCAGTCGTCGCGTCGGCGGCACCGCGCTCGGCCTGTCGATCTCGCGCACGATCATCGAGGCGCACGGCGGACGCATCTGGGTCGAGGCCGCCACCAACGGCACCAAGTTCGTCTTCACGCTGCCCGTCTCCGCCAAGTCCGACACGCCCGCGCGCTCGATCCCGCTCGAGGAGAAACCGCGCCGTCGCGTGCTCGCCGAGAATGCCTGCGCGCTCGTCGTCGACGACGATCCGCGCCGCGCGCTGCTCCTCAAGGGCCTCCTCATGTCGCTCACCGATCGCGTGCTCGTCGCCAACGATGTCGACACCGCGCTCGCGATCGCGCGCAACGATCACCCGGCGCTCGCCGTCGTCGCCGGCGCCATGGCCGACGCCCTGCCCCTCCTCGCGATCCTCGAGCACGATCCGGACACGGTGAAGACCGCCGTCATGGTCGTGGGCGATTCCGAGCGCCGCACGGATCTCCTCGCCGCGGGCGCCGACGCCCTCCTCGAGTTCCCGATCCAACCCGCGGCCTTCCGCGACGCGTGCCTCCGCCTCGTCGAGTCGGGTCGCCGCGAGGCGCCCAAGGTGCTCGTCGTCGACGACGATCCGTCCATTCGCCAGATCTGCCGCGAGGTCCTCGAGCTCGGCGGCTACCAAGTCCGCGACGCCGGCTCCGCCAACGCCGCCCTCGCCGAAGCGCGCCGCTTCCGCCCCGACATGATCCTCATGGACGTGCTCATGCCCGGCATCGACGGCTATCGCACCGCCGAGATGATCCGCGCGGACGCCGCGATCGGCATGGCGCCCATCATGTTCCTCTCGGCGCGCGGGGACACCGCCGACAAGGTCCGCGCCTTCCGCTCGGGCGCCGAGGACTACATGGTGAAGCCGTTCGACGCCGCCGAGCTCCTCGCGCGCGTCGGCAAGGCGCTCGATCGTCAGGCGCGCGAGCTGGGTGCGTCGCCCACCACCCAGCTCCCCGGCGCCGACGCGATCCAAGCCGAGATCGAGCGCCGCCTCGCGATCGGCGATCACACCTCCGTCGTCGGCTACCTCGATCTCGACAACCTGAAAGCGTTCAACGACTACTACGGCTACGCCAAAGCGAACGCCGTCATTCGCCAAACGGGCGACGTGATCCGCGCCGTCATCACGCGCTCGGGCGGCGCGGGCGACTTCATCGGGCACATCGCGGGAGACGATTTCGTGTTCGTCACGACCGCCGATCGCGTCGACGACGTCTGCAAGGGCATCTGCGAGCGCTTCGATCAGCTCATCCGCCTGTACTACGACGCCGCGGATCGCAAGAACGGCTTCATCGAGACCAAGGACCGCTTCGGCGTGCAGCGACGATTCCCGATCATGTCGGTCTCGATCGCCGCCATCTCGTGCGCGCGCGCGAAGACCTACGCGGCCCTCGCGGAGCTCGCCGCTGTGGGCAAGCGCACCGCGAAGGCGATCCCCGGGTCGACCTACGTGCGCGACGGCGAGACGATGCTCGCGCAGCCCGCGATCAGCTAGCGCGTCCCCGGATCCAATCGTCGGGACTGCGTACGCGTCGTCATCGTCGTCATCGTCTCATCGTCGTCGTCATCGTCGTCGTCGTCATCGTCATCGTCATCGTCGTCATCGTCATCGTCGCGTCGCCATTCGCCGACGCTCGCGCGAGCTAGTAGGGACGCTGGCCGTTGATGTTGCCGCCCGGGCCGTACTCGCACGAGACGATGTAGCCGTTGCCGCACTGCTTGATCGCGCAGCCGAGGTCCGTCGTCGTCGCCCACACCTGCTGCGTGTAGTGACCGCACACGCCGCTGCACGTGTTGGCGTCGTAGTTGTAGTCCGCCTTCTCCGAAGCCCACGAGTCGGAGACGTCGTCGCCGGTCGGCTTGAATCCGCCGGACCGGTAGAGGTTCTCGCCGACGTAATTGAAGCCCGCGATGTTGCGGCGCTCCGCCGACGTCGAGTGCTCGAACACGCAGTCCGCGATGAACCCCTCGGCGAGCGCGGCGAGATCAGCGTTCCACGACAGCGGATCCACGCCGACGTCGGCGCGTATGCGGTTGTGCGCGGCGGTCATGCCTTGCAGATCGGCGGGCTCTTGGTCTCCGCCGCCACCGCCGCCACCGCCACCTCCTCCTCCGCCGCCGCCGCCACCGTCGTCGTCTGCACACGCTGCGAGTAGGAGAAGGATTAGTGCGAGCCTCATCCGATCATTCTACGTGCACGGCCACGTGCTCCGCGACGTGGGCCGAAGTCGCACACGCCTACCAGAGGTTATCGAAGTCTTCGGCGATGCCCGGGAGGTTCTCGAAGTCGTGGACGAGTCCACTCTTGGTCCGCACGCGGCCGCTGAACGATGACACCACGTGCCGCAGCGTGTGCTTCACGAGCGGCATGTCGAGGTGCTGCTCGACGTGCGCGAGCGAGGTCGACTCGCAATCGAGGTTGGACGACGTGCACACCCACGGCTCGGTGCGCGTGTCGCCCTCGACGGTGATCTGGACGTCGACGAGCTGCTCGCGCTTGCCATCGACCCACAGCGAGTTCTCGCTGATCGGCGCCTCGGGCGTGGGATCCACGAGGTTCATGCCGAGCAGCTTGCCCTGCTTGGTGCGGCCGGCGAACGCGACCCACTTCCAGATCGCGTGGCGCAGCGCGTACATCTTCGTGAAGTCGAGCGTGCCGAACGACGTCGCGGGATCGAAGCGGTACTCGCGATCGCCGACGGTGACCACGCCGTCGACGCCGAACGCCATGAACTTGTGCGTGTAGTTCCACCGCCCGCCGGGAAGTGGAACGCAGAGCGACACGTGCTCGTCGGTGGGCGCGCTCGAGAAGCCGAGCCTCACCTTCACCTCCGGCGAGTCCACGCTCGCCGCGAAGCTGCGGCCGTGTTCGAGGTTGTCGATGGAGACGGACAGGCCGCCTCCGTGGAAGCGATGCGCACCGCGCGCGCTCGTGGGCGAGAGCGTGGTGCCGAGCTGCAGTGGCGTGAGCGCGAACCTCTTGGCCATCTCCTTGGTGGCGAGATCGACCGCGTAGACAAAGCCGTTGGACGCGAAGCCCGCCGTTCCCACGACAAACGCCACGAACAGCTCGCCGGAGACCGCGGTCATGTACTGCCACGACTTCATGCGGAACCGCGCGCGATACGCGGCCTCCGCGCGGCCGATGCCGGGCACGCCTGCGAAGCGATCCAGCGCGTGAACGATCGGCGCGTCCTCGAGGTTCGGATCTTCGAGCGCGTGATCCCACGCTCCGATGATCGGCGCGGTGCCCTTCTTCTGAACGAGGTCGCTCATGCGGGCCTTAGCCGCCGAGCTCGATGCCGACGCCTTTGGCCGTTCGCACGAGCTCGCCCGACGGATCGACGAGCTTGAGCTTCTTCACGGCCTTCTCGATCGGCTTGCCCACGAGCTTGCCCGACTCGAGCGCCGCGACGTGGCCAAACTTGCCCTCGGCGACGAGCTCCACCGCCTTCACGCCGAAGCGCGTGGCGAGCTCGCGATCGAACGCGCACGGAGAACCACCGCGCTGGATGTGACCGAGCACGGTGGTGCGAACCTCGAGGTCGGTCTTCTGCGCGATCGCATCCGCGAGGCGCTGCCCTGCTCCGCCGAGCTTCTCTTGTTTGGTCGCGTCGCCAGCCGTGACCACCGAGAGCGCGCCGCCCTTGGCTTTGGCTCCCTCGGACACGACGACGATCGAGTAGCTGACGCCGCGACCGTGGCGACGATGAAACGCCTCGACGATGCGGTCCACGTCGTAGTCGATCTCGGGGATCAAGCACACGTGCGCACCACCCGCGAGCGCGGAGGTCAGCGCGATCCAGCCGGCGTAGCGGCCCATGACCTCGACGATCATGATGCGCTCGTGGCTCTCGGCCGTGGTGTGCAGGCGCTCGATCGCCTCGACGACGATCTCGACCGCGGTCTGGAATCCGACGGTGTAGTCCGTGGCCTCGAGATCGTTGTCGATGGTCTTGGGCACGCCGACGATGCGCGGCGCTCCACGCTGGATGAACTTCTGCGCGAACGACATCGTGCCGTCGCCACCGACGACGATCAGGCCGTGCAGGTCGAGCTTCTGCAAGTTCGCGAGGCAGCGCGCCGATACGTCGTGAATCTCGACGCGGTTGTCTGGCAGCTTCACGGGATACGCGAACGGGTTGGCGCGATTGCTCGAGCCGAGAATCGTGCCGCCGCGCGACAAGATGTGCTGCGTGCTCGCGGGCGTCAGGTCGACGTACTCCTCTTCATAGAGGCCTTCGAAGCCGTTCCTGATCCCCAAGACCTCCCACCCGAACGTGTGCCGTGCGTGAAGCGTCACGGCGCGAATGACACCGTTGAGGCCGGGGCAGTCTCCGCCGCCCGTCAGGATCCCGATTCGCGTACTCATGGACCCAGACTCTAGATCGGCTTGTCGCTAGCTCGCTGCGCGCGGCGGCGGAATCTTCAGCTTCGCCTTCAGGTGCTCGGGCAGCTTCGTGAGGTTCTCCGGATCCTCGTCGACGATGAGCCCGCGGCAGCTCGGTGCGCCGCAGAAGCACGGCTCGGCGACCTCTGCGATGAACGCGTAGTCATAGAGGATCTCTTCACCGACCTCGATGTCGCGCGTGGCGACCCACCACGCGCGCAGCGTGTTCGCCTCGTGATCCCACTTGGACTGCACTTCGCTGTTCGGCTCGCACGAGTGATTGAACCAGCGCGTCTGACACGCGAGGTCCCAGTACAAGAGCTCGCCCTCGTGATTCGGACTCTCGTTGTCGACGACGAGCGCGTACGTGTCGTTGAACTCGGCGTCCTCCAGATAGAGCACGCCGTCGCCGTAGCAAATCACCTCGCCCTTCGTGAACGGACGAGTCGTGATGACTCCGTAGCCGTGAATCTTGGAGTGAACGACGACGAGACCTTCGAGGAGCGGCATGACGGGCACATCTTCGCGAACGCGATGAAGACTGCAAGTGGATCGCGCGGTGCGTTTTGCTAGATTGCGCGAGTCATGGCGAACAAGCTCAAGGTCGGTGTTCTCGGTGCCACCGGCATGGTCGGTCAGCGCTTCGTGGCTCTCCTCGCAAACCACCCGTGGTTCGAGCTGACAGCGGTGGCCGCGAGCCCGGCGTCGGCCGGCAAGATGTACGGCGACGCGGTCGACGGTCGGTGGGCGCTCGGCAGCGAGATCCCGAGCGCCGCGGAGCGCCTCGTCGTGGGCAATGCGTCTGACGTCGCGACGATCGCTGACCAGGTCGACTTCGTCTTCTGCGCGGTCGACATGGACAAGGCCGCCACGGCGAAGCTCGAAGAGGACTACGCGCGCGCGGAGACGCCGCTCGTGTCGAACAACTCCGCGCATCGCTGGACGCCCGACGTTCCGATGATGGTCCCCGAGATCAACTCGGATCACGTGGGGGTGATCGAGTCGCAGCGCAAGCGCCTCGGCACCAAGCGCGGCTTTGTCGCCGTGAAGCCGAACTGCTCGATCCAGAGCTACGTGCCGGCGATCCATCCGCTGCTCTCGTTCGGTCCTTCCAAGATCGCGGTGTGCACCTATCAAGCGATCAGCGGCGCGGGCAAGACGTTCGAGTCGTGGCCCGAGATGGTCGACAACGTCATCCCGTACATCGGTGGTGAAGAAGAGAAGAGCGAGAGAGAGCCGCTCAAGATCTGGGGCACGATCGAGAACGGCAAGATCGTGAACGCGACGTCTCCGCTGATCACGGCGCAGTGCATTCGCGTGCCGGTCTCCGACGGACACATGGCCGCGGTGTTCGTCAGCTTCGACAAGAAGCCGAGCAAGGAAGCGATCCTGTCGGCGTGGAAGGAGTACGCGGGAACGCCGCAGCACGCGAAGCTGCCGAGCGCGCCGACGCCGTTCCTCACGTATTTCGAGGAAGACAATCGCCCGCAGACCAAGCTCGATCGCGATCAAGGCAACGGTCAGGGCATCACGCTCGGTCGCTTGCGTCCGGACAACGGCATCTTCGATTGGCGCTTCGTCGGCCTCTCCCACAACACGGTGCGCGGCGCTGCCGGAGGTGCAGTGCTCACGGCGGAGCTGCTCGCCCACGAAGGTTTCTTAGCGACGAAGTAGGTGCGCGTGATCCCGTCAATCGGATGAACAAATCGAAAGCCGTCTAACAAGATCGGCTGCGGTTGTTTTGCGCGCGAGGAATTCAGCGCGGTTGAGGGTGCAGCAAAACGTTGCGCATAGGTTTTTGTTAACCCGGTGTGCGGAGACGCTCGGTGCAACTCCGCGTGAGGACAGGACGTTCTGCCTTGCCTCGCGACATCATCCTGAGCGACCGTAGCCGTTGATGGCCAAGGCCCAGCCTCCAGAGCGCAAGCGCCAAAAGCGTGCAGCGTCCGAGTCCGGGCTGGCGTCGCGTGCGCTTGCCGAACAACCCACGGTGCCCAAGCTCGCGCGGGGAACGCGCGACAAGCTCGCGCCGCTGCATCCCGAGAACGTGAAGCTCGAGTCTCCACTCGAGGCCGACGAGGACACGCTCGACACCGAGATCGCCGACGTGGAATCGAGCGCCGAGCCGGGCGATGGCAGCGACGCGTACGAGGTGCACGACTTCGAGGGCTTCAGCGCCGAGTCGATCGACGCGCACATGCTCGAGGTCGGACGCCGTCGGTTCGGCATCTCCGACTTCCGTCCGGGTCAGGCGCTCGCCATCCGCAACGTGCTCGCTGGCATCGACACGCTCGCGATCATGCCGACGGGCGCGGGCAAGTCGCTCTGCTATCAGCTGCCCGCGCTCGAGTTGCCGGGCGTGACGCTCGTCGTCTCTCCGCTGATCGCGCTGATGAAGGATCAGCACGACAAGCTCGATCAGCTGCACATCGAGGTGCTGCGTCTCGACTCCACGCTCTCGCCGCGCGATGAGGCAGCGGCGCTCGCGCGTCTCTCGGAGAACCGTCCGTGCATCGCGTACGTCACGCCCGAGCGCTTGGGCGAGCCGCGCTTCCGCGAGCGTCTCTCCACGGTGAACGTCTCGCTGTTCGTCGTCGACGAGGCTCACTGCATCTCGCAGTGGGGACACGACTTCCGCCCGGCGTACCTGGGTCTCGGTGAGGCGGTCACGGCGCTCAAGAAGCCGCCCGTGCTCGCCCTCACCGCCACCGCGCCGCCCAAGGTCAAAGACGACATCCTCGCGCAGCTGCAGATTCCGGACGCGTCGGTCATCGACATCGGTCTCGATCGTCCGAACCTGCGCTACCACGTCATCAAAGCGTCGTCGGAGCGCAAGAAGCAGGCGCTTCTGCTGCGCCTGATCGAGAAGCAAGAAGGCTGCGGCATCATCTACGCGGCGACCGTGAAGACCGTCGACGCACTCGCGGACTTCCTCTGGTCGCAAGGCGTGGAGTGCGGTCGCTATCACGGCCGCATGCGCGCCAAGGATCGCGAGCGCGTGCAGAGCGCGTTCATGGAGAAGAGCGATCCGCGCCTGATGGTCGCCACCAACGCGTTCGGTCTCGGTGTCGACAAACAGGACCTGCGCTTCGTCATTCACTACAACTTCCCCGGCTCGCTCGAGAGCTACTACCAAGAAGCCGGGCGCGCCGGCCGCGACGGCCTCCCCGCCGACTGCGTGCTCCTCTATCAACCGGAGGACAAGCGCATCCAGAGCTTCTTCCTCGGTGGTCGCTATCCGACGCCCGAGCAAACGCGCGCGGTCGCCGAAGCGCTGGTGCACGTGACCGGCGGACGGATCGCGACGCCCGCGCAGCTCGCCACCGACGATCACGACCACGACGTGTTCAAGCCGGTCAAAGACATCGCGGAGCGCGCGGACGCGCCGGCCAAGAAGGCGCGCGTGGTGCTCTCGTTCCTCAAAGAGGTCGGCTTCGCAGCTGAAGCGCCGGGCGCACTGTTCGCGCCGCTCGCGCACGAGCCGCCGTCCATCGAGGATCTCGCGCGCGCCGCGAGCCGCTACGAGCAGAAGCGCGCGCAAGATCGAGCGCGCCTCGCGTCCATGCTGCGCTACGCGCAATCGCACCTCTGCCGCACGCGCTTGCTCGTGACGTACTTCGGCTACACCGACGCGCCGCCGTGCGGCTCGTGTGACAACTGCCAGCGCAACGCGAAGGCCGCGCAGCAAACGGGCGCGCAAGCCGCCACGGTCGCTGCCGCCCTCGCCGCTCGTCGCGGCGGCGTCGACGCGGATGCGCGCAAGGCCCTCCTCGAAGAAGCCCTACGCCGCGGGCGTGGTGGCCGCGGACGCGCGCTGAAGATCGCGCGCGTGAAGCGCCCGGTGTTCGGGCCCCTCGAGAAGGGCGACCTCGTTCGTCACGCCACCTATGGCGAGGGCGAGGTCGTGCGTGTCGTCGGCGACAGCGTGTACACGTTCTTCCCGGTGCACGGCGAGAAGCTCTTGAAGACGAGCTTCCTCGAGAAGATCGAGAACTGACAGCGCGCCGCGATCAGCGTGCGTCGCGCGCGTGGGCCATTCGGCCCCGTCGCAGCTCGTAGAGGGCGATCGCCGCCGCGACCGACACGTTGAACGAGCCCACCGCATCGCGCGCCATCGGTATCACCGCGTGAAAGTCGCAGTTCTTCGCCACGAGCGGCCGCACGCCCGTTCCCTCCGCGCCCATCACCACGACGAGGCCCCTCGTCGCGTCGATCTCGTCGATGCGCTGCGCGCCGTCCGTCGCGTGTACGGCCACGCGCCATAGCCCGTGGTCCTTCAGCTCGTCGAGCGCGCGGACCAAGTTGCCGACCATCGCGATCGGCAAGAGCTCGCTCGCGCCCGCACTCGCCTTCGCAGTCACGGAGGTCACCGCGGCCGCGCGATGATCCGGAATGATCACGCCGCGCGCGCCGAGCAGATACGCGCTGCGCAGGATCGCGCCGAGGTTGCGCGGATCCTCGATGCCATCGAGCGCGACGATCAGCGGCGGCTCGCCGTACGGCTCGCCTTGCTCGTCGGTCGGCTGCACGAGATCCTCGAGCTGCGCGTACTCGAAGGGCCCGAGCCACGCGACGACACCCTGGTGCACCGCGCCCTCGCCTGCCACGCGATCGATCGTCGCGCGATCGCGATCCTCGAGGCGAATGCCCGCCGCGCGCGCCGCGCCGACGATGCCCGCGACGGGATCGCTCGTGCTGCGCCCGGCGCGCTGCGGATCGACCCACACGGCGCGCACGCTCTTGGGCTTGCGCGCGATCAGCTCGCGAATCGGATTGGCGCCATACACGAGACGCTCGCCTGGATCGCCAGGCCGCGGCCCGCTGCGGGCATTGCCGCGATCAGCGCCCGGATCGCCGCCACGGTCGCCGCCGCGGTCGCCACCGCTGCGTTCGCCACGTGGGGCGTCGAACCGACGCCCGCCTCGATCATCACGTCGATTGCTCACGATGCCTCCACGATGCCGCGGAAATGGGGCCCGTCCTCATCTTCTGCACGACATGCGCAACAACGGGGGCTCACGACGCGAGCTCGTCGGCGATCGCGCGGGCGGCCGCGGCTGGATCCTCTGCGTCGCGGAGCGGGCGGCCCACGACCACCATGTCTGCACCGGCAGCGCGCGCGGCCGACGGCGTCATCACGCGCTTCTGATCGCCCTTGTCCGAACCTGCGGGACGGACGCCGGGCGTCACGATCAGGAAGTCCGCGGGTGCGATCGCGCGGATGGCGGCGACTTCGTGGGGCGATGCGACGACGCCCGCGCAGCCCGCGTCGATGGCCAAGCGCGCGCGGCGTACGACGAGGTCGGCGATCGGGCCGTTCGCGCCGATGGCGGTGAGGTCCGCCTCGTCGAGCGAGGTCAGCACCGTGACGGCGAGGATGCCCATCGACGAGCCCGCAGACTTGACGGCGTTCTCGAGCATCGCGCGTGCGCCGCCCGCGTGCACCGTGAGCAGGCCCGCGCCGAGCGTGGCGACGCGCGAGGTGGCGCGCGCGACGGTCTCGGGGATGTCGTGCAGCTTCAGGTCGAGCATCACGCGGCGACCGGCGCGCGCGTGATCGGAGACGATCGAGGGACCTTCGGCGCAGAACAGCTCGAGGCCGATCTTGATCCACGAGGGCACGTCGCCGAGTCGCTCGACGAGCGCGTCCGCTTCGGCGCGCGTGGGCGTGTCGAGCGCCGCGATAAGACGGTTGCCGACGCCAGGGAACGTAGTCGCCATCGACCGCGTGTGTATCACGAGGGCGGAGCTCCGACGATGCGACCCGACGATG
>JAEYYV010000099.1 GCA_023428295.1 Pseudomonadota bacterium | reverse complement strand
GTCGTGCGCTGCGCTGTGCTTCTGCGGCGAGCTCGCCGTCGCGCACGGCCTGCTCGCACGCGGCGAGCTCGGCGACGACAGCCTCGCCATCGGTGATCGACAGCGACTCCGCGAGCGAGCGTGCCTGCGCTTGGCGCGTCGCGAGATGCAAGGCTTCGACGCGATCGCGCTCGATCTCGTGGCGGCGTGCGCGCCGGGCATCGTGCTCGGCGAGCCGCGCGAGGACACCGCGGGCGCGAGGATGCGCGTCGCCGCTGCCGTCGGGATCTAGCGTCGAGAGCGCGCGCATCGCGGAGGCGTACTCCGTGCGCCGCGCCTCGACATCGCGACCATCGCGCTCGATGCGTGCTCGCTCGAGCTCGACGCGCGTACGCTCCTGGTCGAGCTCCGCGATGGTGTCGAGCGCGTCGTCGGCGCCGAGCTGCGGTCGCGCGAGCAACCGGCGCGCATCCTCGAGGCGGCGCACGAACTGCCGGTGGCCATGCACGCGACGCACGAGCTCGTCGATGCCGGCTTGTAGGTCCGCGAGTCCATGCGCCGCGCGATCGTAGGCATCGTGGGCGCGCGCGCGCTCCTGCCGCGCGGCCGTGCGATTCGCCGTGGCGATGTCCGCCGCGGCGCGACTCGTGGCTTCCTTGGCGACGAGCACCGCGAGCTCCGCGTCCACCGTGGCGAGGCGCTCCGCGATCGCGCGCGCCGCGATGCCACGCTCGCGCTCCGCGACGAGCCGCGCGTGATCCGCGTGGGCCACGGCGAGTTGTTTCGCGACCTCCGCGGCACGCGCCTCGAAGCGACCGACGAGCTCCTCGATCTCTCGCGTGGCGCGTCTCGCCTCGTCGACGAGTGGGCGCGCACGGTTCACGTCGTCCTCCGCCTCCGCGGCCTCTGCCCGCGCACTTTGCACCGCCGCGGCGAACATCTCCGTGCCCGCCTCGTAGATCGCCGTGATCTCCCGCTCGAGCCTGCGCGACTCGAACACCTCACTGCGCGAGCGCGCGCACGCGTCGAGGTTCGCCCGCATGCGGGACAGCGTGTCCGCGAGCCCGGTCTCCTCTTTGAGCAAGAAGCTACGCAGCTCGCTCGTCAGCGCGCGCGAGATGCCGCCCGTCATGCTCGTTCGCAGCATGTCGTTCAGCTTGCTGCGCTCCTCGTCGGCGGCGAGCCGCATCGGCGTGATGCCGCGCTCGAACAGCTCGGCGAAGTAGTCCTTGATCGCGCGGAACGTCGTCATCTCGCCGCCGGCCGCGGAGACCGCGCGCTTGATCTCCTCGAGCTCGGGGATGTGATCACCGTCGAGCTGGCGGACGAGCAGCAGGTCCGACAGTCGTTGCTCGATCGGCAGCCCGGTGACGATGAACGCGGTCGGCTCGACCGTCGGCTCCGTCGATCGCGTCAAGCGCACGCCGGCGAGCACGCGCGTCGCGACATCGTTCTCGAACGTCTCCAGATCCAGCACGGTGTACGACGGCCGTCCGGGCTCACCGAGCCGTCCCCAGATGCCGCGGTCACCGCCCGTCGCCGCGGTCTCGCCGAGGTTCGTGAACCGCAGCTTCGACATATCCGGCAACAGCGCGACGTACGCCGCGATCATGACCGTGGTCTTGCCGGCGCCGTTCATGCCCTCGAGCGCCGTGACGTGGCGATCGAGCAGGTAGCGCTCGTAGAACACGCCCTTCCAGTTGACGAGCGCGAGTGCTGCGATCCGCGCGCGGGTCACGCGTCCTCGTCCTCGTCCTCGTCCTCGTCCTCGTCGTCGTCCTCGTCCTCGTCGTCGTCGTCGGGCACATCGGGCACATCGGCACCGTCGGGCTCGTCGGGCTCGGACACGTGGGGCGCGTCGTCGTCGGACTCGTCAGGCGCGTCGTCGTCGGGCAGGGCGTCGCCTGCGTCCTCGTCGGCGGACGCGGTGGACTCGGCATCCTCGGTGACCATGGCGATCTCGCCGTCGGCGACGAGCTTCGCGAGCGCCTCCGCTGGCTGACCGACACCGCGGACCGGCTCCGCGAAGCGCATGAGGGCAGGGCGCAAGCGCAGCGACTCGTCGCCGATATCGACGAAGCCGAGCGCCGCGAGACGACGGATACCGTCCGCGACCTTGGTGCGCACGGCCTTCTGCGCGACGCGCTCGTCGTACTTCTTCTTCTTCGTGTGAAACGCGCGGACGAGCGCCTCGGCGCCGAGGACCACGGCGAGCTGCGCGACGACGTCCTCGGTCGTCACGCGGCCACCGCGCTCGATCGTCGACGGATCGAGGTACATGAGCGCGAGCGCTTGACCCACGAGCATGTCACCCGGCGCGAGCTGGCGACGCGACAGCTTCTCGCCCGTCGGCAGCAAGTAGAAGTACCCGTCGGTCTTGTGCACGAGCTCGCAGCCGTAGCGGCGGTAGAACGTCTCGAGGAGGTCCTGCGCCTCGGTGAGCAGCGTGTACCAAGCAAAGTCTTCGCGGTCGACATGGCGTCCGCGACGGAGCGCGAGATCCAGCTCCGGGAAGCTCGCGTCCAGCACGACGTCTTGCAGCTCGTTGTACGTCACGACTTCTCCTCGCGCGGTCCGGTGGTGGTCCACTCCTCCACCTCGAGCCCGTCGTCGACGGCGACCCACGGGCGCTCGACCTCGGCGTGCACGCGCGCGAGCTGCGCGACGGTGTGCGCGATGCGGCCGGCCTCGATGAAGCGATCGCTCGGCGGCACGTCCGCCGTCACCTGCGTCGTCACCGACGACAGCGTGCGCGCGCCCTCGACGAGCGCTCGCTTGACCTTCTCCGCCAACACCGCCTGTGGATCCGCGGCCGCTTCGGTCACGGGCTCGCGATCACGCGGTGCGCGCGGGCGCGTCACCGGCGGCTGATCACGCGCCGGCGCCACGGTGCGCAAGATCCGCATCGGCTGCGCGCTCGCGTACGACAGCGCGAACTTCGCGCCATTGCCGGCGAGCTGCTCGCGCAGTCGCTGCGTCAACGCGCGCGTGGGATCGAGGCGGACCACATCGCGCAGATAGCGATGCACGTACTGGAAGTACTCGGACCACGCGCGCTGGCGCGCCGTTCCCCACGCGACGCTGCGATCGATCTGATCCATCAGTCGATGCGCGACGCTCTCCGCTTCCTGCTGCCCCGCACCGACGGCGAGATCCTCGATGTCCTGCAGCAGTGCGAGCAGCTGGCTGCTATCGCGGAGCAGCACTTCGTTGAGCTCGTGCAGTGTCGCGCTCGTGGACTCGAGCAGCTCCTGGCAGCGATCGAGCGCGCCGAACCAGTCGGCCTCGAGTAAGCGCCGGATCTCCGTCTGGAAGTTCTCCTGCTGGAGATCGAGTCCCCGCTGCCTGCGCTCGATGCCTGCGACGAGCTCGGCGATCGTGACCTGCAGCGGAGCGACCACGCCATCGCTCCACTGCACTGGCTCCGACGCCGTGCGCGCGACCTCGCGCACCTCGGTGATCGCGGTGCGCAGGCTCGCGATCAGCACCTGCAGGCTCGCGCGCGTGAGCACATCTTCCGCGAGGAAGAACTCGACGATTCCGGTCGCGAGGCGCGACAAGGCGAACTCGCCGGTGCGCACGACGCCTTGGCCATCGACGCGCGCGAGCATGCGCTGGTCACGCAGGCGCTGGATCGCGTGCGTCGCGCGGCGGCGCACGTGCTCGGCCTCGGGCTGGAGGATCGCGCTCGCGTGCGCGAACACGTCCTCGAGTTGCTGCTCGGTGAACGACGTCAGGTTCGCCCCCTCGGACTGCACATGCAGCGCGATCAAAAAACAGATGTCAACCGGGCCGAGGTCGATCACGGGCTTGCGGTTGGCGATCGCGGAGATCACCTGATCGAGCTCATGGCGTGGACTCGTCACGAGGCGCGCTTCATAGCGCGTCGCCGCAAACTTCGCACCGTGACGAGTGTGCTATCGCAGCGACGTGGCCTCGTTCGTTCTCGATGTCCCCTTCGCGATGCGTGGCGTCGCGACGGCAGAAGCGGCGCGCTGGGATGCGTCGCACGGCGTCTTTGTCTACGAGGGCTCCCGACTCCCGCCGGCGCTGGCCCCGTTTCGCGCGCTCCCGTACTCGTGGGAGATGCGGGTACAGCAGGAGCTGACCGACGAGGCGGCTGTACCCGCAACCCCCGCGACCACGATCGAGCTGCGTCCGCACCAACAAGCCGCGGTTCGCGCGATCGCCTCGGCGCGCGCGGCGGGCCTCCCCGGGTTCTTGCTCGCGGACGACGTCGGCCTCGGCAAGACGATCAGCGCGTGGGCCGCGATCCTCGAGATGCGCGACGCGGAGTCGGTGCTGATCGTGTGTCCGCTCTCGGTCGTGCCGCACTGGCGCCGTACGATCGAGGCGATGGGCGATCGCGGCAAGCAGATCGTCGTCATCAACTACGATCGTCTCGGCAAGGTCTTCGAGATCAGCGACGCCGCTCGCAAGAAGGTTCGCACCAAGAAAGGCCTCGCGCGCGCGGCGTCCGCACCCGAGATCGACGTGATCGTTCTCGACGAGAGTCATCGCTGCAAGAACCCCACGGCGGCGCGCTCCAAGCTCGCGGCCAAGCTCGTCGCGAACGCCGGCTTCACGCTGTGGCTCTCGGCGACCGCGGGGCAGAATCCGCTCGAGCTCTCGTATCTCGCGCCACTCCTCGCGGCGGCGACCGGCGCTCGCGCGAAGGACCTGAAGGACTTCGAGCAGTGGTGCCTCGATCAGAAGCTCGGCGTCACCCGCGGCAACTTCGGCAAGTGGGAGTGGCGCGGCGATCGCGCGGACTGCGAGAAGGTGCGCTCGCTGTTGTTCGACGCGCAGTCGACAAAGAGCCCGGCCGGTCTGCGCCGTCGCCCCGAAGACATCGCCGGCTGGCCCGCGATCAATCGCATCCTGACGCCGATCGAGCTGTCTCCCGAGGGCCGCGCTCTCTACGACGAGGCGTGGACCGGGTTCCGTCGCGAGCTCGATCTCGCACCGCGCGGCAAGGATCCGAAGTCGGTGCTCGCCGCGATCCTCCGCCTTCGCCAGAAGAGCTCTCTCGTCCGCACGAGCGGCACGATCGAGCTCGCTCGCGAGCTACTCGACAACGGCCATCAAGTCGCGATCTCCGTCGCGTTCGTCGAGACGCTGGAGTCACTCCGCACCTCCCTCGAAAGCGGCATCGGAGCAGTCCCCTGCGCGACGATCCACGGCGGCCTCTCCGCCACCCAACGCGAGAGCGAGCGCCTCCGGTTCCAGACCGCTGCTGCCCGCGTGATGCTGTTCACCGTCGAGGAAGGCATCTCGCTGCATCAAGGCGAGCACGACAACGCACCGCGCTCCGAGATCATTCACGACCTCCGCTGGTCGGCGATCCAGATGGCGCAGATCGAAGGCCGCTGTCACCGCGACGGTCGCTTCGCGCAGGTCTACTGGACGTACGCCGACAACACCATCGAGGAGAAGATCGCGCGCGTCGTCGCCGGCCGGATCCAATCGATGAAGGAGATGATCGGCGACGACGTCGAGACCCTGCGGACGATCGAAGACCTGCTTCGCGCGTAGCTCGCGGCTGAGAGCCCGGGACGAACGCTCTATCTGCGGCGCCTCCAGCGTCGCGTTGCTGACAGTTCGAGTCAGCGGCCTCAGATGATCGAAATTGGCCCGCAACGCCACCACGACTATCCTGCGCATACCCAGCGGCGCGCCGCACACTGATCTATTTACAGAATCAGTGTCGTGCACGGCAGCGGTTGACGTCTCGCGAAGGACCGTTCGTGACTGCTGAGAGGTCCGAGGTGCGCGTTCCCGCGTCGTACGTCCTGCCGCTCCTCGATCTGGTAGCGCATTGGCGTGTCAGCGAGCAGGCGTTGCTCGACAAGCTCGGCTTGACTCGTGCCGCGCTCGAGCGCCGTGAGATGTGGATCACGTCGACGGACTTCGCGAACCTCGTCACGCGGGCCCACGAGCTGACCAACGAGCCCGGCCTGGCGTTGTTCATGGGGCGCCAGCTCAGGATCTCGTCGCAGGCTTCCTCGGCTTCGCGGCGATGAGTGCGCCGACGATCGGCCATGCGTTGACGCTCGCGAAGCAGTTCGCGTCGACACGCGTCGTCGGGGTGGGGGTAGAGACGCAGATCTCGGGGGAGACGGCGAGCCTCGTGCTGCGCGAGGAGATCTCGCTCGGGTCGCTCCGCGAGTTCGTCGTGTTCTCGCTGTTCGTGAGCCTCGTGTTCGCCGCGAGAACGCTCACCGGCAGCGAGGTCGACGTCGATGCAGAGCTCACGTTCCCGGAGCCCGCGTACATCGGGCGCTTGTGGCACCTCCTTCCGTTCAGCACGAGCTTCGGCAGGGATACCAACCGCCTCGTCTTTCCAGCGACCGCGATGGAGATGCCGCTCATCACGAGTGAGCCGATCGCACTGCAACTCGCGCGCGAACAGTGCGAGCTCGCACACGAGCCAGAGCTTGCGCCGCGTCCTTCGCCTGCTTCCGCGCAGCGGTGGCGGATTCCACTCGCTCGCGGAGGTCGCACACAAGATGCACACCTCGCCGCGTACGCTGAAGCGGCTCCTGGCGTCGGAGCATGCTCGGTTCTCAGATCTCGTGGACGAGCAGCGACGGCTTCTCGCGCTCGAGCTGCTTCGCGATCCGTCGCAGTCCACGCAGGTGATCGCGGAGCGATTGGGCTACGCGGATGTGGTCGGCTTTGCCCGAGCGTTTCGTCGATGGATGGGCATCACGCCCGGTCGCTATCGCCGTCAGCGCGGTCCGTGAACCGTGGCGAGCGTCGCTGCGAGCTCGTCCGACGAGAACGGCTTGCGCAAGATCGGCACCTGAGCTCCGCCGGGGACAGCGCGTGTGTCGTCGTACGCCGTCATGAGAAGCACGGGGATGCCACGGTCACGCACGCGCTCTGCCAGGGCGAAGCCGTTCATGCCAGGCATCGAGATGTCCGACAGCACGATGTCGATCGGAGTCTTCGCGATGAGCGCCAGGGCAGCCTCCCCACCGGATGCGGTCTCGACGGCGTACCCGAGGCGGCGGGCTACCCGCGCGAGGGCGTCACGGATGTCCGGCATGTCGTCCACGATCAACAGCACGCCGTTGGGAGGGCGCGGTACGAGAGGAGAGTCGAGGTGGACACGGGGAAGCGTGACCCGAAACGTCATCCCGTCGGGGAGCGACACGAGTGCGACCGTTCCGCGGAGTGCGAGGACGAGCTGACGCATCGAGTGGAGGCTGAGCCCTGCAGGTTCGATCGTCGTGCTGAACGGCTCGAACAGATGCTCCTCGACGAACGGGGAGAAGTGCGTTGTGTGGTCGGTGATGTCCAGGCAGATGTGATCGGACTCCGACGACGTGCGGAGCGTGATCCGATCCGTAGGCTCGGTCGCCTCTCGCGTTCGCTCGACCACCGTGAGCACGATCTGTCGAAGATGCAGCACGTCGCACGCGACGATCGCGTTGCTCGCGCAGAGATCGAGCTCTACCTGGATGTCGCTGCCGACGGTGTCTTCGACCAGGCCCGTCATCGCACGGAGCGCTCTGTCCACGGCGAGGCGCTGAGTCGCATCTACGCGGGGAAAGCCGCCGAGCTGACCAACGAGGTTCGTGATCCGTTGTGCAGCATGTCGGATCTTGTCGAGTGCCTCCGCGTCGAGGTGCGAGACGTGCGTTCGCAGCCATGACTCGTTCGCGACGATGACCGCGAGCCAGTTGTTGAGTTGGTGGGCGAGACCCGCTGCGAGGGCTGCGATCGCAGTGAGGCGCTCGGCGCGCGCGTGGTGGAGCTCTGCGTCGCGGCGCGCTTGGATATCGACCGCGGTCCCGACGAGGACTACGTGCCCGTTCTCGACGAGAGGCGTGGCCGAGATTGCGTGCCAGCGATACTCGCCATCTGCACGCCGCAGACGCTGCTCGGCGTAGCCATGTGCTCCGCTGCGGCCGGACTCTACGATCATCGATAGGACGTGGCTGACGTCCTCGGGATGTGCGTAGGACGTCCAGCGCAGACCCGCGAGCTTCTCGAACGGAACACCGAAGTACGAAAGCCCGAAGGCATTGAGCCACTGACACGCTCCATCGGAGCTCGCGATCCACGTGATATGGAGTAGACGATCCAACAGGACACGTTCCTCATCCGCCACATCATGCGAATACCGCCTAAGAGCAGTGTTCGCAGTTGTCATCTCGGGCCAGGTTCAAGCATCTCGCGACGTTCTCCGTTGGCGCCGCCAGGCGCTCGAAGGGTGCAAGCCGTGCGCGCCCCCACGATCAACGCGCAATTCCGTCGCAGGAACACGGTCCAGACGCCGTGAGCGCTGGCCGTATCGTTGCAGTACGCCAGGGCATGAGCTTCACGAAGATCCTGTGTCCGATCGACTTCTCCGCGGGATCCCGACAGGCGATGCAGTTCGCGGTTCGCCTGGCCGGCCAAGCGCATGCCGAGCTGGTGTTGTTTCACGCGTCGTTCGTCCCCGCGACCGCGTTCTCGCTCGAAGCGCCGTTTCCGCCCTATCTGATCCAGGACATGGCGGATGAGGGCCAGCGACTGCTCGACGAGTCTGTTCGCGATGCGATCGCAGCGGGGGCGAAGAACACCTCCTCGGTCATGGCGATCGGAGTTCCGTGGACCATGATCGTGGCGCAGTTGGAGAAGCAGGCGTTCGATCTCTGCGTGATCGGCACTCACGGAAGAACGGGGCTGGCGCGCGTCGTCATGGGGTCGGTCGCCTCCGCCGTCATTCGCCACGCACCTTGCTCCGTGCTGGCAGTGAGGCCCGATAACGACATCGGCGAGCTCAAGCACGTTCTCGTGCCGACGGACTTCTCCGAGAGCGCGATGCATGCCGTCGAGCTTGCCGCGGGTATGGTGGCGGCCGATGGCGAGATCACGCTGCTTCACGTGTTGGATCTTCCTGTCGCCTTTACCGGACAGGTCGGCGCCGAGCTCGCGCGCGAGCTAGACAGGCGCTCCGCGGCGGCGCTCGAGTCGGTCGCGGCGCGCATGAAGACCGCGCGCGTCAATCCGCGAACGCGGATCGGGTACCCGGGCGCGCAGACGCTGCGCTTCCTCGAGGAGGATCCATCAGTCGATCTCGTGGTCATGGGGAGTCACGGCCGGACGGGGATCAAGCGGATCTTGCTGGGCTCGGTCGCGGAGAAGGTCGTGCGGCACGCGCGGTGCCCGGTGCTGGTGGCGCGCACGCGATGACGCCCGTGCAGATCGTGCGCGTTCGGACGAGCCAGGACGTGGTGCGGACCTTGCTCCTGGTTCGTACATGAAGTGCTTGGTGGCGCTGCTCGCAGTCCTGTCCTCCTCGGTGCGGGCGGAGACGTTGCCCTCGAACCGGTCCCTGCCGTGGCTCGTCAACTTCAGTGACGTCAGCCTCACGACCGCCGACGATCGCGCGTCGTCGCTTCCGCTCGATATCCTGGCGGATGTCGATCCGAGTTGTGCGGGCGTGGCCTACGGAGCCCTCGCGCTGCACGTCGATGGCTTTCCGGGTGTGAGCACCGTGGTCGCGTCGTACGCGCACGGCGTCATCGTGACGAACGCCGAAGGAAAGACGGTCGCGACGGCTCCGGGATACCCGTGCTTTGGAACGGCGGACGAGCTCGAGGTGGTCGCGGTCGGACGCTCGTGGGGGACCCCCATGATCGCGTTGGTTCTGACGACCGGTGGACGTCGAGAGACGATGACGTGGGTGGGGTTCTACCGGCCGGGTCGCCATGGACAGCTCGAAGCGACGTTCTCGGGCGCCGTCGAGAAGTACGAGGATGGCGTCGTGCGGCGCGGCCGGATCACGCTGTTGCCCGGTGCGTTGATTCACCAAGATCCCAGCGGAGTGACCGTGCTGTGGGTCTTCCACCAGGTCCCTGGCGTGTTCATGCCGTACTCGCTCGGAAGCGACCCGCACATGGTTCGTCGCTGAACTGATGCATACTCGCTCCGTGGCAGGTGGGTCAGACAGCCGTCCTCCTTCGACGGGAACGGACGGCGACTCGCTGCTCCGTGCCGTGTTTGGTGGGCCATCACCTCAGCCTCCGCTCGTGGCCGGCCAGATCGTCGCGGAGGTCTACGAGATCGTCCGGCGGGTGGGCGCGGGCGGAATGGGGATCGTGTATCTCGCGCGCGACCTGCGGCTAGCGCGCAACGTCGCTCTCAAGCTGCATCGCACCGATGCGTCGAGCCGGAGCGTCGAGCGCTTGGTGCGCGAAGCACAGGCGATCGCGCAGCTCACGCATCCCAATATCGTCACGGTCTATCAGGTCGCGATCCACGAGGGGCAGCCGTTCGTCGCGATGGAGTTCGTCGACGGCGGTACCGCGCGAACGTGGCTCGCAGCGAAGCCGCGCACGTCACGCGAGATCGTGGCGCTGTATCTCGCGGCGGGACGCGGGCTCGAAGCGGCTCATCGCGCGCACTTGGTCCATCGCGACTTCAAACCTGACAACGTGCTGGTCGGCGACGATGGTCGAGTTCGCGTAGCGGATTTCGGGTTGGTGCAGAGCCCGGACTGGTCCATCGTCGATAGCGGCGATGAATCGCCTGACTCCGAGACGCTCACGAAGAGCGGAGCGGTGATGGGCACGCCCGCGTACATGGCGCCCGAGCAACGACGCGGCGACTTGGTCGACGCTGCGGCGGATCAGTTCGCGTTTGCGGTGGCGCTGTGGGAAGCCCTGACTGGTGCGCGCCCGTTCGCGAGCTCCGATGATGTGACCATCGCGGCGCCGAAGAAGCCGATCGCTCGTCACGTCGAGCTCGCGCTGCGCAAGGCGTTGGCGCAAGACGCCGATGCGCGCTGGCCGACGATGGCGCCGCTGCTCGAGGAGCTCGCGCGCGATCCGAACGCGCGGCGACGACGAGTCGCGTGGATCGCGGGTGGCGTGGTGGTCGCGGGTGCGGTCGTGGTGCCGCTCGCGCTGATGCGCGCCCAGACGGCTCCCGAACCGTGCGGCGACAGCGAGAGTGCGATGGAGTCGGCGTGGAATCGCGATCGTCGCGCGACGCTCGACGCGGGGCTCGGCGCACCGCTGGGAGCGACGGTGACGTCGAACCTGGATCGCTACGCGAGCGGATGGGTGTCTGCGCATCGTCATGCGTGTCGCGATACGCGTGTGACGCAGTCGCAGACGGAGGACATGCTCGAACGTCGCATGCAGTGTCTGTTTGCGGCGCGCGCTGCCGTCGACGCGACGGTGTCGGTGCTGTCGACGCTGACACCCGAGGTCAAGCGCAATGCTCTCGATGCGGTGGCTCGCTTGCCGCTTCTCGAACGCTGCAGTGACATCGATGCGCTCACGCGTGAAGACCCGTTGCCGACGGATCCAGTGGTGCGGAGGCATCTCGAGGAAGCCGAGCGATTGCACGCGAACGTCCACGCGGCGGAGCTCGATCCCAACCGCATCGATCGCATGCAGTCGGCGGACGCGGCCCTCGCGAGTGCTCGTGCGGTCGGATGGAAGCCGCTGCTCTCTCGCGCGCTCGTCACGCACGCGCAGCAGCTCGCGCTCGCTTCGAAGACAAAGGAAGCGATCGCGGAGCTTCGCGAAGCGGCAGGCCTGGCTCTCGCGGCAGATGCATTCGATGTCGCCGTGAACGCATACGCGGATCTCGCGACGTTTCTCGCCGAGCGTGCCCAGCTCGACGGAGCGGAGATGGCGCTCATGACCGCTCGCAGCCTCGACGATCGGTCGGGCCCACCGGCGTCTCATCGCGTGTTGATCGCGGGGCTCACCGTCGCGCGAGAGGCAGGGCGGTACGACGAGGGCATCGCGCTCGGCCGGCAGCTGGTGGCGGCCGTCGACGAGCATCCGGGGCTCCGCACCAACCCGATGAGCAGCCGCAGCGATCTCGCAGGCGTGCTCGCCACGGCCGGACGCTTCGAGGAGGCGCTGGTCCTCGTCGACGAGGCGCTCGCGTGGGGAGTCGCCAACCTCGGCTCCGATCATGCCGAGCTCGGTCACTACCATGCGCGACGCGCGAAGATGCTGAAGCAGCTCGGGCGATTCGACGAGGCGATCGCGGACGGCAAGCGCGCACTCGCGATCCTGGAGAAGTGGTACGGCCCCGACTCGGTGCACCTCAGCACCGTGCTCGGGGATCTCGGTGACACGCACGGGCGCGCGGGGAACGTCGCCGAGATGCTGCCGCCGCTCGAGCGCGCGTTGGTCCTGGCGCGTCGTGGCGACAAGCTCGCCGAGGTCGAGTACCTGGAGCTCCAGCTCGCGATGTACTTCGTGCGCGTCGGCGATCTGGATCGCGCGGCGAAGAGAGCGGACAGCTTGATCGCGACCACCGAGCGCGCCAGCGGACCGACGAGCACGTCGCTGATCGAGCAGCTGCTCCTCCGTGGCTACATCGCACGAGAGCAGAAGCGCTACGCGGACGCCGAGCGCGACCAGGTCCGTGCACTCGAGCTCGGCAAGCAGCTCGGCGACGACCAACATCCGGGGCTCCTCAACCTTCGCGTCGAGCTGGGAAAGACGCTGATCGCGAGCGGCCGCCCGGAGGCAGCGCGGGTCATGCTCGCTCCGCAAGGAGCGGCTCTCCTCGCTCGAAGCGATATCGATCTGACCATCGTGGTCGAGACGCAGGTCGTGCTAGCGAACGCGCTCCATGCGCTCGGCCAGCGCGCCGAGATGCGACATGCGATCACAGCCGCCGAGAAGCTCGCCAAAGCCACCCCCGACCGTCCCGATCTGCAGCAGCTCGTCGACGCCTGGCGCGCGACTCATCGGTAACGCGAACCTCGGACCTGGCGCCGCGTCGAGGTGCATTCGCGCAGCGCGACGATGCTGATCCTGCGCGCTTGAACGGTGGCGTCCAGCGTGCAGTAGTCTGGTCATCCATGCCGGCAGCACTCGCGCGGTTACTCCATCAGCGAACGGAGATCGACGACACGGACTTCGATCGACTCTATCCGTCGTCGCAGCGCCCTCGCTCGTCGCTTCACTGGACGCCGATCGAAGTTGCCACGCGCGCCGTCGAGCTCCTCGCGCCGAACGGGGAGCACGTGCTGGACGTGGGCTCCGGCGTGGGCAAGCTCTGTCTTGTCGGTGCGGCGACCACCGCCGGAACGTGGGTCGGGATCGAACAGGATGCCGAGATGGTCCGCGTGGCGAGGGCCGCCGCCGCGTCGATGCGCCTCGACCATCGCGTGACGTTCGTCCACGGTGATATCGCGGACGTCGATTGGGCGACCTTCGACTCGTTCTACTTGTTCAATCCGTTCGCCGAAACGCTGTTCGCCGGCGATGGAGATCCACTCGAGCGCCGCGACCGCTACATCGAGAACATTCACTTCGCCCAGCAGCAGATCGCACGCGTCGCGGTCGGCACGCGCGTCGTCACGTTCCACGGGTTTGGAGGCGACATGCCGCCCGGCTTCCGCGAGGTCGTCCGCGAACAAATGTACGAGGGCGATCTGTGCTTGTGGATCAAGGACGAGTCGCGTTCCTGAGGTGGCGTGGGGCTCTCACTGGCCCGTTCGATTTGATTGCGGTCCATCGTTTTGATGGAGTCGCGGGCGCGGCGCTCGGAATCGATCGTGTAATCACAATAGTTTGAACGTGGCACTGCGGTTGCTGCTTGGTCCATCGAAACGAGAGGACCATGTCAGCAACACCCACATACAGTGCGATCTTCGCTGCGCTCGCATGGATGAGCGCGACCGCGGTGGCGGCGCCCGAGGCCGAGCCCGCGCGGCTCGTCTTGCCCGTCGCTGCGGATGGAATGACAGCGGATGCGGCCGCGAGACGAGCGGCGCAGGTCGCACCCGAAGTGCTGCAAGCGCGCCTGCAGATCGCGCAATCCGCGACCGAAGCGAAGGTAGCGGCCGCCGCGTTTGCTCCGCGCGTGGATCTGCGCGCTTCGTACACGCGACTCGGTGAAGTCGATCAGCAGCTGTTCGAGTTCGGAGGCGTGGAGCTCGAGCTCGCGCCGCAGATCCTGAACAACTACCAGCTTCGCGGCAGCATCACGTTCCCCGTCAGCGACTACTTCCTGACGATCGGCCCTGGGTACAAGGCCAGCAAGAAGGGCGCTGAGGTCGCGACGTACCAGATGTACGCGCAGCGCGAAGGCGCAGCGTTCACGGCGCGCCAGTATTACTACTCGTACGCGCGCGCTCTCGCGGCGACGCAGGTGAGCAAGACAGCGGTCGAGCAGCTCGAAGCGCATGTCGGCGATCTGGAGGCGCTCGTGAAGGCGGGAACGACGACGCGTGGTGACCTCATGCAGGCACAGGCACAGCTCGCGAACGCACGCGTGCAGCTGTCGTCCGCGCAAGGTCAGGTGCAGACGCTGGGCGATCAACTGCGCATCTATCTCGATCTAGAGAGGGACGCGTCGCTGGCGCTCGGTGAGGACGTGCTCGGTGCGCCGCTCGCGCTCGAGATGAACGCGCAGTCGCTCGAGGAGCGCGCGTTGCGTGCGCGACCCGAGGTGCTCGCGATGCGCACGTTGATCGAAGCGAATCAGCTGAACGTGAAGATGCAGAACGGACGCAAGTACCCGTCCGTCGCGATCACCGGCGCCTACGACTACAACAACCCCAACTCGCGCGTGTTCCCGCAGGAGGAGAAGTTCATGGGGAGCTGGAGCGCGGGCGTGGTGGTGTCGTGGTCCCCCAACGATGCGTTCACGCGCAGCGCCGACGTCGGCCGGGCAGAGCTGGCCGTGACGCGCGCGCAGACGGATCTCGTCGAGATCCAGCGGCGCATTCGCAACGAGGCATCGCAGGCCGCGAGCAACCTTCGCGTCGCGCAGGAGCAGATCGCGGCCGCCGAGCAAGGCGTTCTCGCCGCGCGCGAAGCGTGGCGCGTCCAACGCGATCTGCTGTCCGCCGGAGAAGCCACCGAGCAGCAAGTGCTCGATGCGCAGGCCGCGCTCACCCGAGCTGAACACTCACTTGTCGACGCGCAGATCGCGGCGCGCGTCGCCGTAGCCCATGCCGACTACGTCGTCGGCCGCGCGACGCCGCAATGAGGATTTTCGCCATGACGAACACCAAACCATTTGTACTCACGCTCCTCGCTCTTGCCGCCTGCGGTGAGGCCGAGGGAAACAAGATCGAGCTCCCACCACCGCCGAGCTCGGAACCTCAGGCGACGACGCCGCCGAGCATCGAGACGATCACGCTCGCAGCGAGCGAGGTCGCCGTGCCCGTGTACGGCACCGGGAACACGGAGCCCGTTCGCAAGGCGGACCTCGCTCCTGCGATGAGCGGACGGATCGAGAAGATCCACGTTCGTGAAGGGCAGAGCGTCCGCGAGGGCCAGATCCTCGTCACCATCGATGCTCGCGCGTCCCAGCTGAGCGCCGAACAAGCGCACGCGGCTGCCGCGGCGAGCGAAGCGCAGGCCGATCAGCTCGACGCCGACTACAAGCGGCTCGAGCCACTCGCAGAGCGCGGCTCGATCACGGCGAGCCGACTCGAACAGCTCGAGAGCCAACGCAAGGCTGCTCGAGCACAAGCGCGCGCGGCAAAGAGCGCCGCGAATGCTGCGACGCGCGTGACGACCAACGCGATCGTCCGCGCGCCGTTTGCCGGAACCATCGCGGATCTCCCGCGAGAGGTCGGCGAGCTCGCGCAAGGCACGTCGGTCGCGCGGCTCGTGGATCTGTCGCAGCTCGAGGTTCACGTGCGAGTGGCAGCGCGGGACCTCGGTCGCATCGCGGTCGGTGACCGCGTCGTCGCTAGCTTTCCGCAGCTCGGCGTCCGCGCCGACGGCACGATCGCTCGCATCGGGCTCGAGGTCGATCCGCAGACGAGCACCGCGGAGGTCGTCGCGTCGATTCCCAACGCGAAGGGCGAGCTCCGTGGCGGCCTGTTCGCGCAGATCGATGTTGCACCAGCCACGAAGCGCACCGCGCTCGTCGTTCCAAAGTCCGCCGTGGCGGGCACGGGCGCGAACGCAGCGGTGTTCACCATCGAAGGAGGGAAGACCTCGCGCCTTCCCGTGGAGGTCGCGCCGTTCGATGAGACGCACGTCGAGATTGTCGGCGGCGTCTCTCCCGGCGCCGTCATCGTCGCACGCGCGACGGAGGTGAAGTCGTGATCCTCTCGGATGTATCCATCAAGCGTCCCGTGTTCGCGACGATGATCATCGCCGCGATCGTGCTGTTCGGCGTGGTGCTCTACAAGCGCCTCACGATCGACATGTTCCCCGACGTCAACTTCCCCACGGTCGCCGTGACCGTGACGTATCCGGGCGCGAGCCCCGAGACCATGGAGTCACAGGTCTCGAAGCCCATCGAGGAGGCAGTGAATAGCCTCTCGGGCGTCAAGGCAGTACGCTCGACGAGCCTCGAGAGCGTCGCCATCATCTCGCTCGAGTTCGAGCTGAAGAAGGACGTCGCCGAGGCAACACAAGAGGTGCGCGATCGCGTCGCCAGCGTACGGAGCAAGTTGCCCGACGGCATCGACGATCCGCTCGTCCAGAAGTTCGATCTCGGCGCCACGCCGGTGTTGCAGATCGCGGTCACGGGTACTGGCGACGAGAGCGCGCTCCTTCGCTACGCCGAGGACGATCTCAAGCCGGCCCTCGAGCGCATCGACGGTGTCGGCGGCGTCGATATCGTCGGTGGTCGCGAGCGCGAGATGCACGTGTGGCTCCGCGCCGAGGCGCTCCGCACGTACGAGCTCACGGCCGACGACGTGATTCGCGCACTCGCTGCGCAGAGCATCGAGGTGCCGGGCGGTCGCGTCGACGGCGAAGGCCGAGAGCTTGTCGTGCGCACCGACGCGCGCGCTCGCACCGCGGACGAGATCGCCGCGCTGTCGATCGTGACGCGCAACGGTACGCCCGTGAAGATCTGCGACGTCGCCCGCGTCGAGGACGGCTTCGTCGAGCAGCGCTCGGTCGCTCGCGTCGACGGCAAGCCGGCGATCGCGGTCGTCCTGCGCAAGCAGTCAGACGCGAACACCGTCAGCGTCGCGGACATCGTGGCGAAGGAGCTGCCCGCCCTGCAGGCTGCCGCACCGGAGGGTACGTCGCTCTCGGTGCTCGTCGACAACTCGCGGAGCATCCGCGGCTCGATCGAGAGCGTCGAGCTCGACCTCGTGTTGGGCGCCGCGCTGGCGATCGTGATCATCTTCGTGTTCTTGCGCGATCCTCGCGCAACGCTGATCAGCGCCCTCGCGCTGCCGACGTCGGTCATCGGCACGTTCGCGTTCGTGAAGGTCATGGGCTTCACGCTGAACATGATGACGACGCTCGCGCTGTCGCTGTCGATCGGTATCCTCATCGACGACGCGATCGTCGTCATCGAGAACATCGTGCGCCGTCGCACGGAGCTGCGTGAGGACGCGATGACGGCCGCGCGCCGCGGTACGTCGGAGATCGGCCTCGCGGTGTTCGCGACGACGCTCTCGATCGTCGCCGTGTTCGTGCCCGTCGCGATCATGGACGGCATGATCGGGCAGTTCTTCTACGAGTTCGGTCTGACGGTCGCGTTCGCGGTACTGCTGTCGCTCTTCGTCTCGTTCACGCTGACGCCGATGCTGTCGTCGCGCTTCTTGAAGGGCGGGCACGCCCCGTCGCGCGGCATCTCTGCCGTCATCGAGCGCGGTCTCGCCTCGGTCGACCGTGGCTATCGTCGCGTCGTTCGGTGGGCCCTGCGCCACCGCGGCATCACCGTCGGTGTTGCCATGGCCTCGCTGCTCGGAACGTGCGCGATGGTGCCCCGGCTCGGCTTCGAGCTCACCCCCGCACAGGACACCGGTCAGTTCTCCGTGAAGGTCGAGCTGCCGCCGGGCACCTCTCTTGGCGAGAGCGATCAGCGCGTCGAACGGATCGCGAGCAAGCTGCGCGCGATTCCTGGTGTCGAGAGCACGTTCTCGACCGTCGGCGGCGGAACGCAGGAGAAGGTCAACACGGCCGACATCATGGTCACGCTGGTCGACAAGGACCGCCGCGCGTTCACGCAGACGGCTGCCATCGAGCGGGCGCGCCTCGTTCTCGCGAACGAACCGAACGCGCTGATCGCGGTCGAGCCGGTCTCGATGCTCGCGCTGGGTGGCAGCCGTAACGCCGCTGTCCAGTTGAACCTCCGCGGAGACAACCTCGACGAGCTCGCGAAGACCGCGGATGCGATCGTCGCCAAGATGCGGCAGAAGCAGGGCTACGTGGACGTCGATACGACGTATCGCGGCGGTAAGCCCGAGCTCGACGTGGTCATCGACCGCGCCGCGGCCGCCAACCTCGGCGTGACCGGCGCGCAGATCGCGACGGCTGTTCGCTCGGCGATCGCTGGCACCGTGGCGACGCAGGTCGACAACGGCGACGATCGCTACGACGTTCGCGTCCAGCTCGCAGATGACCAGCGGCGCCTGACGGATCCGGCGATGCAGCCGCAGCTGCGCGCGTCGACCGGCAAGCTCGTCGAGCTGCAGGCGGTCGCGCGTATCGACGAGGGCGCCGGACCGAGCGAGATCACTCGCGAGGCACGCCAGCGTCAGGTTTCGGTGCTCGCCAACCTCGACGGCGGCAAGGCGCTGTCCGACGCGATCGACGAGGTGGCGGCCATCGCGGCGAGCGAGGCGCCTGCGTCGGTTCACTTCGAGTTCGGCGGAACCGCCAAGGCGCTCGGTGAGTCGCTCGACAGCATGCTGCTCGCGCTGTTCCTCGCCATCGCGTGCATCTACATGATCCTCGCCGCGCAGTTCGAGAGCTTCATCCATCCCCTCACGATCATGTCGGCCGTCCCGTTCTCCTTCATCGGAGCGATCGGCGCGCTGCTCGTGTTCGGGATGCACATGAGCATCTTCGCGATGATCGGCTTCATCATGCTGATGGGCCTCGTCACCAAGAACGGCATCTTGCTCGTCGACTTCGCGCAGCAGCGCCGCGAGGCAGGTGACTCCACCAACGACGCGCTCGAGAAGGCAGGTGCCACGCGTCTGCGCCCGATCCTCATGACCACCGCCGCGATGATCTTCGGCATGCTGCCGGTGGCCATCGGTCACGGCGATGGCGGCGAGCTACGCGCGCCCATGGGCATGACGGTCATCGGCGGACTCATCACGTCGACGATCCTCACGCTGGTCGTGGTGCCGGTCATCTACTCGCTCCTCGACGGCCTGACCATCCGCGTGAAACGCGCCGTGGGCCGCCTGTTCGGTCGCAAACACGACGGGCAGGACAACATCGGTACGCTCGAACCGGCCGACGTGAACCACCCGTAAGGAAGGCGGGTTGCTATGGTGACAAGCGTGCGAGCGGAGGACCTGAGTGTCGCGGAGCTGATCCACTTCGACGAGCAGGAAGGAATCTTCCGCTTCGTCGGACAGCGCTCCATCGTCGTCGATGTCGTCGCGATGGGGCTCCTCCGCAAGCACCTGATCGAGTCGCTCGGGCTCTCCGGTGCGCGCGCCGTGTTCACGCGGTTTGGCTACGCGCAGGGCTTCCGGCTCGCGGAGGTCGTGCGCGATGGCTTCAAGCTCGACAACGAATCCGAGCGCGGCAAGCTGCTGACCAAGCTCATCATGCTGCGCGGCGAGCTTCGCGCAGGTCCCGAGGGCGACCCGCTGGGCCCGTCGGGGATCTCGGTCATCGACTCGTACGAGGCGGAGCAGCACGTCGCGCAGATCGGGCGCTCCGAGGAGCCGGTGTGTTGGTCGCTGTGCGGGTTCGTGAGCGGCGTCGCCACGGCGATGACGGGCCTCGACTACTTCGCGTTCGAGGACCGGTGCGTCGCTCGTGGTGACGCCGCGTGCCGGATCTTTCTGCGCACGCGGCAGGCGTGGGGCGAACAGCGCAACGAGGAGCTGCGGTACTTCACGCAGGCGCGGCTTCACGATCTGATGGACGAGACGCTCGGCGATCTCGTGCAGGCGCTGCAAAAGGTGGAGCTCGATCTCAAGCAGACCCGCGTGAAGAAGAGCAAGCGCGAGGACGAGCTCGAGATCCAAGGCATGATCGTGCGCAGCGCGCTCATGAAGTCCGTCGTGGATCTCGCGACGCGTGCGGCCCGTGTCGACTCGACGGTGCTGATCACGGGCGAGAGCGGCACCGGCAAGGAGCGCATCGCTCGCCTCATCCATGCCGAGTCAGCGCGCAGCGCGGGGCCGTTCCTCGCGATCAACTGCGGCGCGATCTCGGAGTCGCTCCTCGAGAGCGAGCTGTTCGGTCACGCGAAGGGTGCGTTCACCGGCGCCGCCGCGGATCGCGCGGGTCTGTTCGAAGCGGCCAATGGCGGCACGCTGTTCCTCGACGAGATCGGCGAGACGACGCCGGGCATGCAGACCAAGCTCCTGCGCGCGCTGCAAGAGCGCGTCGTGCGGCGCCTCGGCGAGAATCAAGACCGCAAGTTCAACGTGCGCGTGCTCGCAGCCACCAACCGCGAGCTCGCGCGCGAGGTAGAGGCCGGGCACTTTCGTCAGGACCTTCTCTATCGGCTGAAGGTCATCGAGATCAAAGTCCCGCCGCTGCGCGATCGCCGGGACGACATCCTGCCGCTCGCGCGCCACTTGCTCGCCGACGCGTCGCAGCGCCTCGAGCGGTCGGTCACCGAGATGACCGCGCGTGTCGCAGATCAGCTGCTTCGCTATCGCTGGCCCGGCAACGTGCGCGAGCTCGCCAACGCGATGGAGCGCAGCGTGGCGCTGGCGCGGAGCAAGGTGATCGACGTGGATGATCTACCCGAGGAGGTGCGCGTCGCCGTGCCCGCGCATGACGCGACCACGTCGGAGGTCCGTCTGCTCGCCGATGTCGAGAAGGACTACATCCTCGCGGCGCTCGATCGCAACGACGGGAACCAGACGCAGACAGCGAAGCAGCTCGGGATCGGAACCGCCACGCTCTACCGCAAGCTCAAGGCCTATGGCACGCCGAAGTGACGGTGGCTACTTGTGCATGACTTCGACGATCGCCATGCGGCGCGAGGCGTTGGCGTCGAACGTCACGACCTCGTCGTTCGAGAGCGACGCGTGACCATGCGCGCGCGCGTAGATGTAGTCGCAGCCCTTCTTGGGCGCGGGCTTGTCGAAGCACGCCTCGAGCGCGATCTCCGGAACGCCTAGCGCGAGCTCCTCGAGGAACATGTAGCCGCGATCGGCCGTGTTGTTCTCGTGGTACCAGGCGCCCTTGAGCGACGAGTAGTTCATGCTCTTCAGCGCCCCGTTATAACGCGTGAAGGTCTTGCCCTTCTCGTCCTTGGTCTTGCCACCGGAGTCAGGCCAGCGCGGCGTGTGATAGATGCCGAGGCCGAACGCGCGTCCCGTGACGTGCACGCCCTTCGGCAAGTCCTGCGGCATGACGAGGCCCGTCTTGCTGATGCCGAGCAAGTTCTCGGTCCGCGTTCCGTGCCAGCCGGGAATCACTCCGGTCGCACCACTCTTCTTCGTGATCGTCGAGGCGTACTGGTCGAACGCCGGCTTGCGCCCTTGCTGTTCGAACTTCCAGACACGCCCGAGCTTCAGCAATCCGTAGAAGTTCGAGTTGATCGGCGATTGGCCCTTGTCGAACAGCTCTTTGATCCACTTGTACTCGTCGCTCTTCGGCTCGAGATACGAGATGTCGCACTTGAGGCCCTGGTACCAGACCTCGTGCGGATCCTCGACCTCCGCCGCAGCGGCGAACACGTCCTTCGCGAGGAATGCGTCGCGAAGCAGGCCGAGGAACTGTCGCTGCTCGGCGAGCCGCTCCTTGCTGTCGAGCAAGATGAGATCGAGATCGAGCTTCTTGCCCTTGCGCGCGTGATCGATCTGCCTCGGGATCGTCGAGAGATACTCGTTGGTGAGCTCGACGAGCTTCTCCTTCTTGGGCTTCTTCGCGATCAGCGTCTCGAGCTCGTCGAGGATGTCGGCGCCCTTGTCGAGCTGCGAGTCGGCGAGGTTGCCGAGCGGAGAATCCTTGGTCGCGCCCGCCGTGGCGCTGAGACCCGCGGCGACGGCTTTTCCCGTCGAGTTGTAGATGATGCCGAGGAGCGCCTCGACCTCCGGGTGGAAGTTGCTCTTCTTGCCGGCGGACTTCTTCTTGACGGGCGCGCCCGTCGCGGCGGCGTGCTTCTTTGCCTCGTCGGAGCCGGAGCGAAGCTCGACCTTCGTGTAGCCCTTCGCGATCTTCGAATCGATCTTCTTGGTCATCTGCTTGCGGGCATCGGCAAGGTCTTTGCCTTTGACCTTCTGCACCTGACCCGACTGACCGACGCGGCCGTACGTGAAGACAACGTTGAAATCGTCGAACAACTGGGCGCGATAGAACTTGTTCGACCCGAGCGCCGTGGCGCCGGTCTTCGCGCCTGTCAGATCGGTCCAGTTGAGGGTGATCTCTTCGAGGAGCTTGGCCGTCATTCGTCCGGCGCGATGTTACTTGATGGGTTCGCAGTTCTCCCAGCTGTAGTGACGGGACTTGCCGTCGGGGAAGAAAACCGTCCACGCGTAGAAGTCGGCGAACTTCGGCTCGAAGAACACGCGGACCGGACCGGAGATGACCTTCTCGGCGGCGAGCTTGCCCACGAGCTGCTTGATCGAGCACGCGGGTACGGGGTGCGCCTCGATGTCCGGGACGGGCGAGTTCCATCCCCACGCCGAGATCTTCATGCCCTTGGGCGCACTCGCGTACTTGCGGAGCGAGTTCGAGCGCGTCTTCTTCGCCGCCGACGCCGAGCTGCTCGGCGAGACATAGGCGATGTTGATTGGTTGGCTCGTATCGACGGTGCCATCCGGATGCACCGCGAACATGTTGAGCGACCAGAACGTCGAGTCGCCCTTCCACTTCTTCGCATCCTTGGCGAGCGCCTTGTAGAGGTCGTCGGCCTGCGGCTTGCTGCCGACGCCGAGGCTCGAGTAACTGACGGTGCCTTTCTTCGGGAAGAACTTATCCTTCACGTACCACCCGCCGACGGCGAGGACCACGGCGAGCACGACGCCGCCGATGATCTTCACGCGGGAGGTTCCGCTGACCGGGATCGAGATTCCGCCGACTTTGATGGTTTGGACTGCGCTACCTGGTGTCTGGGTCATGTCGGGTAGATTCCGGACCGCCAAGATGTGAGTGTGGAGGCGGCAGGTTTTTTGGGATGACGGATTCACCGCTTCGGACCTCGGTCGCGGCCGACCTCGGCTCGGCAGCGGAGGACCTGCGGACGCTCGCCAGAGAGCCGATCGCCTATCTGCCCGAAGGGACACTGATCGCGGGCCAGTTCGCGATCGAGTCGCTGCTGGGGCAGGGCGGGATGGGCGCCGTGTATCGGGCGAAGGATCGCCAGCTCGGGCGGCTCGTGGCGATCAAGGTGGGCCTACGCGGGACGGACGTCACACGGATCCAGCGCGAAGCGTCCGTGCTCGCGAAGCTCGCGCACCCGAACGTGGTGACGATCTACGAGATCGGCGAGCACGACGGCGCTCCGTTCGTCGCGATGGAGCTCTGCGCTCGCGGGACGCTGCGGCAATGGCTCGAGAGCCCGCGACCGTGGCGTACGATCGTCGAGCGCTTCGTGGCGGTGGGCTCGGGCCTCGCCGCTGCGCATGCAGCGGGCATCGTTCACGGCGACATCAAGCCGGACAACATCTTGCTCGGCGACGATGACCGGCCGCGCCTCGCGGACTTTGGCTTGGCCCGCGCGGCGGTGGAGACCGACGTGGAGTCTCGCGAAGGCATCGGCGGCACGCCGCGGTACATGGCGCCGGAGCTGGCCGACGGTCACGCCACGCCGCGCTCGGATCAGTGGGCCTTCGCGGTCGCGTTGTTCGAGGCGCTCGCCGGGGACGATCCGTTCC